>NZ_JACHJB010000002.1:2700000-3000000 GCF_014207745.1 Nonomuraea muscovyensis | reverse complement strand
GCACCCCGGCCGGGTCCCGCCACCGCGAATGGCGACCGGGACAACGAAACAATTCATTCTCGTCAACGGTGAGCGACGCTCGGTGACGACGAATACGCGAGTTGCGGTTACCTGATCCTGGCCTTACTGTCGCGGCTCATGAGAATCCGCTATTTCGCGGTGCCGGCCTGTGCCGCACTGATCCCCCTCGCGAGTGCGGGTGCGGCCGCGGCGCAGACCGCCTATCCCGTCAAGAACGCCACCCTCACCAAGAACGCGCTGTACGAGACGGGTGCCCTGCCCGCCACCACATGCGCGGAAAAGAAAGTGAGGGTCAATGACCGCGCTTTGGCCAAGGCGTACCTCGACGGCATTGTCGAGTGCCTCGACACCACATGGGAGCAGCACCTCACCGGTGCCGGGCTGCCGTTCAAGAAGATTCGCGTGAAGCACGTCGCCAAAGCGCCCAAGAAGTGGTGTGGATTTACCACGGGCAAGGACGACTCGCAGGCCTACTACTGCGCGGGCAACAACACCCTCATGATCCAGCTCGGCAGGTCGTGGCTGGGCCAGCCGCACGACCTGTGGCTCGCCTACGTGGCCTCGTCCCTGTACGGCCTCCACGTGCAGAACCTCGTCGGCGTCGACGCCGCGTACGAGAAGCTGCCGTACCGCACCACGTCCGAGGACATGGAACAGACGCGGCGGAGGAACCTGCAGACCGAATGCCTGAGCGGCGCCTTCCTGAAGAGCGTCTGGCCGCTGGACGGCAGGCACTCCAGGGACTGGCAGCAGCTCCTCGGCCTCATGGAGGGCGACCGCAGCGGCGAGGGCCGCTGGTACGGCAGGACGTCCAGCATCAAGGCGTGGCTGAAGGCCGGGTACGCGACGGGTGACGTGGGCTCGTGCAACACGTGGGCCGCGTCCTCCAAGAAGGTCGCTTGACCTCCCTGTGCCGGTGAACCGGCCCCTGTGCCGCACCGGCACAGGGGCCGCGCCCGTCTCCCGGACGCGTGCTGATCCGCGTCCCGCGCCGGGGCGGTGGGATTCCCCGGGGACGCGGGTGGGGGGTCGGCCCGGGAGACGGTCTGGGGGAGGTCAGCCGGTGACCTTCAGGGTGGTGCGTGCCAGGGAGCCGTCCGCGCAGGTCGCCGTGACCGGGAAGGTGCCCGTTCCGGCGGCCTTGAGCGTGGTGGTCCAGGAGCGCGTCGTCGCCGGCGGGGAGGTGCGGCGCGGGGTGAAGGCGCCGGAGGTGACGGCGCGCACGCCCGAGCCGCAGACGGCCGTGACCTTCACCTGGGAGCCCGGTCCGGCTGTGCCCGTGCCGAGCCCGATGCCGGCGTTCATCCGCGCCACCGGGGTCCCGCCGCCGGGCTGGTCGGTGGGCGTCGGCGTGGGCTTGGGGGTGGCGGTGGGGGTGCCCGTCGGAGTGGGTGCGGGGTTGGGGTTGCCGCCGCCGAAGGTGACGTCGGAGCAGGAGTAGAACGCCTCGGGGCTGTCGCTGCGCTGCCAGATGGCGTAGACGAGGTGCCGGCCGCTCTTGACCGGCAGCCGGCCGCTCAGGGTGTACGCGCCGTTGGACAGGGCCGGGTCCCGCTGCGTGAGGAAGGGCCTGGACTCCAGGTCCGACCACTTCAGCGGCTTGGTGGGGTCGTAGCCGTCCTTGGTGACGTAGAGCTCGAAGGCGCCCTTGTGCGGGGCGGTGGCCCGGTAGGTGAAGGTGTGGGCGGCGCCGCTCGTCAGCGAGGTGCTCGGCCAGTCGGCCCGTGCCTGGTCGAAGCCGCGGTACTTGTCGCGGCCCGCGCTGCACAGCCTGCCGTCCGGGATCAGCTCCCGGTGCCGGCCCGCGGCGGCGGCGAGGTTGACCTCGTTCCAGTCGTAGAGCGGCTGGGTGCCGCCGAGCTCCACGGCCTTCCTGCAGGCGGCCGAGTCCGGGCTCTCCGGGCCCTCGGTGTAACAGACCATGGTCCGGCTGGGCGGGTTGTTCATGGTGCCGTGGGCGACGGCGGGGGCGGGTGCCACAGTCAGGGTGAGCAGTGCGGGGGCGACCAGGGCGGTGGCGACGAGCGCCTTGCGGGTGATCTGCATGTGGATCACCTTGGACCACGAAAATCGGCGAAATATGGCGCTTAATCCGCCTTTAAGGTCGGCTTGAGTGCCTCTTCAGCCCCGGCGTCCGGAGCGGCCCCCGCGGGGGCGGTCCAGCGGGGTACGACGGAGCCAGAGCTGCACCTGTGCCCCGCCCAGCGACGAGCGGTCCAGCCGCAGCGAGCCGCCGGTCGACTCGGCCAGCCTGCGCGCGATGTCCAGCCCCAGCCCGGTGGATCCGGCGCCGCTCGCCCCTCGCTCCAGCGCGGCGTCCGGGTCGCGGATGCCGGGCCCGGCGTCGGCCACGAGGATGCCCACCGCGTCCTCGCCCTCGTGCAGGGTGACGCCGAACGCCGTGCCCTCGGCGGTGTGCCGGAAGACGTTGCCGAGCAGCGCGTCCACGGCGGCGGTCAGCTCGCCCGCCGGTACCGGCACGGACACGGGCAGCGTCGCGCCGGTGAGCCGCCACGGTCGGCTCTGGTCCTCGGCCAGCGCCGACCAGAACGTCAGCCGGTCACGCAGCACCTCGGCGGCGTCGCACGACCGGGGCGCCCGGGCGGGCCGCCGGGCCGCCGTGATGATCGTGTCGACCTCCTCCTCCAGCCGGGCGAGCGCCCGCCTGCTCGGCTCGGCCGGCGGGCCGAGCTGGTCGAGGCTGAGCCGCAGCGCGGTGAGCGGCGTGCGGAGCCGGTGCGACAGGTCGGCCGCCAGCTCGCGTTCGGCCGCGAGCAGCCTGGTCACCCGGGCGGCCATCGCGTTGAACGCCGTCGCCGCCGCGACCAGCTCGGCCGGCCCGTCCGGGTGGATGCGTTCGCCGAGATCCCCCTCGCCCAGCGCGGTGGCCGCGGAGCCGAGCCGGCGCGCAGCGCGGACCACCCGCGCGCCGAGGCGGTCCCCGACCAGCACCGAGCCGAGCACCAGCACCACCGCCACCCCGCTCAGCACCGCCCACGAGGCGGTGACGCCCCGCGTCAGCTCACCGGCGGGCACGAACACCTCGATGACCGCGCCCCGGTCCTCGTCCAGCGCGACCGGCCGCAGCAGCGCGTACCCGCCGGGCAGCTCGACCCGGCTCGCGCTCGTCCGCGCCACCGCCCTGGCCACCTCACCGCGCGGCGCCCGCGAGACGCCCGTGGTCGGGCCGTCCTTGACATGGATCGCCAGCCGGCCGTGCCGGCCCGCCTCGGTGCGGGCCATCGCCAGGCCCAGTTCGTCCGCCTCGGTCGTCAGCGCGAGCACCGGCACCAGCGCCGACGCCTGGCGCTCGGCGTCCGACAGCGCTCGCGACCGCGCGGTCTCCTTGACGACCAGCGCGAGCGGCACGAGGAACGCCAGCGCCACCATCGAGGTGACCGCGACCATCAGCACGGCCAGTGTCCGCCTCATGAGGCCCGCCGCATCCGGCCGCTACCGGGGAGCGGAGAGCATCACGCCGACGCCGCGCACCGTGTGCAGGTAGCGGGGCCGCGCGGCGCTCTCTCCCAGCTTGCGGCGCAGCCACGACAGGTGCACGTCGATCGTCTGGTCGTCGCCGTACGCCTGCCGCCACACCTCGGTCAGCAGCTCCTGCCGGCCGACCACCCGGTCGGCCCGGACGGCCAGGTAGGCGAGCAGGTCGAACTCCCGCCTGGTGAGCGAGATCGGTCCGCCGTCGAGGACGGCCTCGCGCCGGTTGACGTCCACGACCAGCCCGCCCACCCTGACCGCCTCCGGCGGGGCGGCCGGCCTGGCCCTGCGCAGCACCGCGTCCAGCCGGGCGCCCAGGTGGTCCCCGGAGAACGGCTTGACCAGGTAGTCGTCGGCGCCCGCCTCCAGCAGCCTGACGATCTCCGCCTCGTCGTCACGGGCCGTGGCCACGATGACCGGCACGTCGGAGACGCCGCGGACCATCCGCAGGGCCTCCGCGCCGTCCAGGTCGGGCAGGCCGAGATCGAGGACGACCGCGTCGGGCGCCCGCTGGGAGATCTCCCGCAGCGCGTCCAGAGCGCAGCCCGCGCTGCGGACCGCGTGCCGCCGCCTGGCGAGCTCATGGATGATGGCAGACCTGACCAATTCGTCGTCTTCGACTACGAGCACCGTCGCCATGCGCACCAACCGTACATAATGCCTCTCATGCGGCGGGCCCTTCGATACGCGGCGATCTGGTGCGGAGCCACCGCGGTCGCCGTGTCGGTGTCGTGGTTCGGCGTACGGGGGGTGCTGGGCGGCGGGTTCGCCGGTGACGTGCGGCTGCTGCCGTTCGCGCCGGAGGCGGTCGCGGACGGCGCCACCCCCACCCCGCCCCGGGCCGTCACGCGCACGCCCGAACGGAGGACGGCCGGCCCTTCCACGTCAGCACCCTCCACGTCAGGGCCCGCCGCGCAGCGGCCTCGCCGGTCGTCCCTGCCCGCGAAGACCCCGGCCGCCGGCGGCGGGGAGCTCAAGGTGGTGACGGTGAGGGGCGGCGAGGTGGCGTTCAGGCTCGGCGCCGCGGACTGCCGCCTGGTGTCCGCCACCCCCGCCACCGGTTACACCGCGAAGGTCACCCGCGCCACCGGCTGGATCAGGGTGGATCTGGCCAGGGGGGAGCACGGCACGGGTGTCTGGTGCATCGGCCACGAGCGGCGTACCGACACCTGGGAGTACTGATGGGCGGCAGCCGCCGCTGGGGCCGGTCCACCAGCACCCGCGAGGCGCTGCTGCGCGCCGCCCGCGAGGTGTTCCTGGCCAGGGGGTACGGCGAGGCCACGGTGGCCGACATCGTCCAGGCGTCGGGCATCAGCGTGGGCAGCCTCTACCACCACTTCGGCGGCAAGCCGGGCCTGTTCCTCGCCCTGTGGGAGCAGTTCATGCGCGGCCAGGAGGAGCGCACCTCGCGGGCGGCCAGGGCGGTCGGGGGCACCGGCGAACGGTTCCTCGCCGGGGCCCGCGCCTACCTCGAAGG
Source organism: Nonomuraea muscovyensis (assembly GCF_014207745.1). NCBI lineage: Bacteria > Bacillati > Actinomycetota > Actinomycetes > Streptosporangiales > Streptosporangiaceae > Nonomuraea > Nonomuraea muscovyensis. The sequence continues at coordinate 2,995,010 of NZ_JACHJB010000002.1, read as the reverse complement.
CTCCTGGGAGGACCGCGACCTGGCCCGGTTGTTCCTGGAGAGCGACGGGCCGGCCGAGTTCGACGCGGTGCGCAGGCAGCGCGGCTGGGACTGGATCGGCGGCAACAAGCGGCTCCTCGGCCTGGACGACACCCGGCGCAGCCACGTGCTGGTCGTGCTCCTGACGACCATGATGCGCGAGGCGGGCCGCGAGGTGGCCGTCTGCGAGTCGGAGCGCGAGGCCACCGAGACGATCGACGAGGCGATCCGGCTGGTCAGGCGGGTGCTGCCGGCGTCGGCCGACTGACGGTCACGACTCCAGGACACGCAGGTGGTCGGCGGCCTCGGCGAGGTGGTCCTCGGTGAAGACGCGGATGCCGTTGGCCTCCAGCAGCGCCGCGGTGACCCCCTGGCCGGGCGTGCGCCGGCCCTGGAACGTGCCGTCGTAGATCGCCAGGGCGCCGCACGACGGGCTGCCCTCCTTCAGCACCGCCAGCCGTACCCCGAAGGACCGTGCGACCGCGAGCGCCGCCTGCGCGCCCGACAGGAACTCCGCCGTCACGTCGGAACCGTCGGCGGCCAGCACCCGCGCCGCGCCCGCCAGCACCGCGGCGCCGCCCGCCCCGCCCTCGATCTCGGCGGCCGGCCGCGGCGTCGGCAGCCCGCCCTCCACCTCGGGGCAGAACGGCACCAGGCGGCCCTCGTCGCGCCACTCGGCCAGCCGCGCGTCGGCGCTGGTCTTGGCGCCGCCGTCGTAGCGCACCCGCCGGCCCATGAGGCACGCGCTGACCAGGATCCTCTCCATGCCTTCGATCCTACGAGCGCCCCGGGTGCGGGGCGGCGTCGGCGGAATCCGGGGGCGGCCCCCGCGGGCGATAACCTTTGCGCTGATGAACACCACCGTCGCCACGATCGTCATCACCGGGTCCCTGCTGCTCGCGCTGGCGAGCCTCGTCACGGCGATCCGGGACCGGGCCATGGGCATGGTCCTGCTGGTCGGCTTCGTGCTGCTGGAAGTTGCCGTGCTGGCCCAGGCCGGCATCGTGATCGCGGCCGTCGCCGGAGGCGAGGGCGCGGACGTGTCCAAGGGCACGCTGTTCGGCTATCTCGGCGGCCAGGCCGTCATCCCGCCCGCCGGGGTGTTCCTGGCGCTGGCCGAGCGCAGCCGGTGGGGTTCGGCGATCCTCGTCGTGGCCGGGTTCGCGATCGCGGTGATGACGGCGCGGCTGCTGCAGATCTGGCAGGGCGTGGCATGAGCGTGCCGTCGACGGGCACCGGGCCGGGCCGCGCGCTGGTCGCCGTCTACGGGCTGTTCGCGCTCGCCGCCGGGGCTCGGGCCACCGTGCAGATCCTCACCAGGTTCGGGGAGGCGCCGCTGGCCTACTCGCTGTCGGCCTTCGCCGCGCTGGTCTACGTGCTGCTCACCGTCGCGCTGGTGCGCGGCGCGCGGCGGCTCGCGCTGGCGGCGCTGTTCGTCGAGCTGGCGGGCGTCCTGGTCATCGGCACGGCCAGCCTGCTCGATCCGGCCGCCTTCCCCGAGGCGACCGTGTGGTCGGTGTACGGCAAGGGCTACCTGTTCATTCCGCTCGTGCTGCCGCTGGTCGGCCTCTACTGGTTGCTGCGCCGACGTTAGGCCCGGCGCCGTCGGGGAAGCCAGCATCTCCATGAGTACGATCGAGCATTCCGTAGACGTCAACGTTCCGATCAGGGTCGCCTACAACCAGTGGACCCAGTTCGAGAGCTTCCCCGAGTTCATGGAAGGCGTCGAGTCGGTCAAGCAGCTATCCGACACGCGCACCCACTGGATCACCGAGATCGCCGGGGTGAAGCGCGAGTTCGATGCGGAGATCACCGAGCAGCACCCGGACGAGCGCATCGCCTGGCACTCGATCGACAAGCCGCGCCAGGCCGGGGTGGTGACGTTCCACCGCCTCAACGACGACACCACCAAGGTCACGCTCCAGATGGAGTACGACCCCGAGGGCTTCGTCGAGACGGCCGGTGACTGGCTGCAACTCGTCCGCCTGCGCGTCCGCGGCGACATGGAGCGGTTCAAGGCGTTCATCGAGTCGCGCGGCGGCGAGACCGGCGCGTGGCGCGGCGACGTGCCCGGCCCGCACCAGCACGGCTCCGGCTACGACGCCGGCGGCGCCGTGCCGCCCGGCACCGGCGGGAACGTGCCTCCCGGGACGGTCGGCGGCCCCGACCTCACTCCCGGCGGCACCCCCGGCAGCGGCTCCACGCTGCCCCCGCCCGGCCCGATCCCGACCCGCGACGAGCCGCCCCAGGGCCCGCGTCCCGTCCTCTGACCTGGTGACGCCTCCGCTAAGAGGTACCTCACCCAGGGCGCACGAAGCCCCCGAGCGATCGGGGGCTTCGCTTGCGTTCTGAGGTGATCGTCCGGTGACAGCGACCCTTCGAGCTTGTGTCATCGAACTTCGACCGACTTAGAAGTGCTAGCAAAATGATCACTATGGTCTCTTGGGAGCCGGTGGGCCAGTTGGATCACGGTTTGTGAGGAAAGGTGAGCAGCCGCCGTGGATGGTGCGTGACAGCCTGTGGGAGCGGGTCGAGCCGCTGCTGCCGAAGGTGGAGCGGCGCGCGCGTCATCCGGGTCGTAAGCGCCTGGACGATCGCAAGGTGTTGTGCGGGATCTTGTTCGTGCTCTACACCGGGATCCCGTGGTAGTTCCTGCCTCAAGAGCTGGGGTTCGGGTCGGGAATGACCTGTTGGCGCCGCTTGCGGGACTGGCATGAAGCCGGGTTTGGGAGCGGCTGCATCAGACCTTGCTGTCGGAGTTGCACGCCGCGGGGCAGCTGGACTGGTCGAGGGCGGTGATCGACAGCTCGCACGTACGCGCGCTCAAGAAGATCCCATCGGTCCGCGGACGGGTCGGGCGGCCCCGCAAGCGGCCCGACTGCCTGCTCGCCGACCGCGGCTACGACCACGACAAGTACCGGCGCCTGGTGTGGAGTGCCGGCATCAAGCCGATCATCGCTCGCCGAGGCACCCCGCACGGTAGCGGCCTGGGCGTGCATCGCTACGTGGTCGAGCGGACCATCGCGCTGCTGCACTGGTTCCGCCGTCTGCGCATCCGTTGGGAGGTCCGCGATGACATCCACGAAGCCTTCATGACTCTGGCCGCTGCCATCGTCTGCTGACGCCGCCTCGTCCGCTGATCATTTGTTTGAAGCCTCTTAAGGCTCCGGGGTCCTGTGCGTTCGGGCTGGTCGCGTGCGAATCGAGTACGGCGTCTCGTCGGGAGAGCGGACGTCCGCTGCTCGCTTGAGCGCCGACAGTACCGGGATCGTCGCCAGAAGCACGGCGGTCAGTGCGGCGATGCCCAGAAACGCCTGCTGCACTCCGGTGGCGTCAGCGAGCAGGCCGAAGAATGCGGGGCCGGCGAGGTAACCGACATAGGCGACTGTGGAGATGGCGGACGTGGCTCGTCCGCGTGACTCGTCGGGGATCGGTCGAAGCCCGTAGGACAGCAAGGTGGGAAAGAGTATCGAGGTGCCTGCTGCGGCAGTGACGATGCCCACCAGTGCGAGCGGCAGCGTGGGCGCGAACGCCGTTAGGACGCCTCCGGTCGTGGCGATCACGCTTCCGCTGGCCAACGTGACGATCGGGCGTCGGAATGTGATCGTGGCGGCGGCGAAACGGGCCAGCGCGGCCGTCGTGGCGAACGCCGCCGGCGCGACGGCGGCCAGCGGGGACGAGGCTGCGAACTCGTCGGTCAGCAGGACAGCACACCAGGACTGGTAGGCATTCTCCGATGCGAACGCCAATGCGCCGACCGCACCGATCATGAGCAGGGCGATCCACCGCAACGCGCGACCGGCGTGCGTCGGCGCGTCCTGGCTCTTGGGTACGACAGCGTCCTGAGCGGGGACTGAGCGCGTCGCGGCGATAACGGCCAGACCGAGGGCCACGGTGACTACGGCGGCGGCGGCGAAGTTCGCCAGCAGGCTGTCGGCCAGTCCGGTAAGCGCACCGGCGCCCAGGCTGGAGACGGCGACCGTGGCGGAGAACGCCGCGTGTGAGCGGGCCACGATGGGGCGTCCGGTCCGCTTTTCAACCGTCGCCGCCAGCGTGTTGATCGCCACATCAGACGCTCCCGAACTGGCTCCTGCCAGGAGGATGCCGGCGCATAATGCGGCATAGGTCGCCGACGTGACGGAAACCACGAGGCCCATGACGCCCAGCAGTGCGAGCAGCACGCCGGCGACACGGAGCCCGAGCGCGTCGATGAGCCGCCCGGTCAGCAGCATGGCGGGCAGAGCCCCGGCGGCCACGAAGAGCAGTGCGATGCCGAACTCTGCATCGCTCACCTCGGCTTGGGTTCGCAGCAGGGGGAGGCTGGCACCCCACACACCCCAGAAAGTGCCGAATCCGGCGAAGCCGAGGAACGGCGCGGCACGGAGCACTGTGGCGGGGCGAGCGATCTGAGTCGACATATGTGTAACGCTACACAGATAGGATGGTCCTGTGCCAACCAGCCGTAGACGTGTGACGCTGAAGGACGTGGCGGCTCGTGCGGGAGTGTCACCCATGACCGCCTCCTATGCCTTCACCCGGCCTGCACGGGTCGCGACCGCCACCCGCGAGCGCGTGCGCCGCGCGGCCAGCGAGCTGGGGTATCGCCCGGACGCCGTGGGGCGTGCGCTGAAATCCGGTCGTACGCACCAGCTCGGGGTGGTTTTCAGCGAGCACCTGGCGTATGCCTTCGACGATCCCCAAGCGGCACAGTTCCTGGCCGGGGTCGCAGAGGTCTGCGTAGAGGAAGGCCGAGGTCTCACCTTCATCCCCACGCGCGGCGACGCCGCAGACGCTGATCGGGTGCTGTCCGCGGCAGTCGATGGTTTCGTGTTGTGGACCACCGCGGAGGACGATCCGGTGCTGGCGGCGGTCGGCGGCGATCCCCGCCCCGCCGTCATCCAGGGGGGTCCACCACGTCAGGGAATCACGTGTGTCACCCAGGACGACTACCGGGCCGCACGCGCGGTCGCCTCCCATGGACTCCGTGACGGCCGGACGCCCGTACTGATCTCATTCCCGCTCGATCGCCACCGCGAGCACATGGTGACGACCGTCGCGAACCTGCCGTCACGCGCACCGTTTCCCGTCACCGACGCCCGTCTGCGCGGCTACCGTACCGCCATCGAACAGGCCGGGCTCAGCTGGACGAGTACACCCGTCGCTGTCGTGGCACGCAACACTCAGGCAGATGGCGCCGCGGCAGCGCGAGAACTCGCCCCCCAACTCACTCCCCATGCGCTCATCATCGCCATGAGCGACGAACTCGCCCTAGGAGCCCACCAGACCCTCCGCGAGACTCACCCGGAGGCGGCCTACCTCGGCTGGGACGCGTCACCAGCCGGCCAACGGCTCGGCATCACGTCCGTCACCAACCCGCTACGAGACCAAGGCCGCCGCTGCGCGCACCTGGCGCTCAACCCCGACCAGCCGAACGGCCAAGAGATCCCATGGTCCATCACATCCGCATCCGCCTCCAGTACCGGCGCCTCCGACGCCCACGGGCTATAACCCCTTGAGCGGGCCCCACACGTGCATCACTCGGCGGTTGGACAGGCCTCAACATCGGCGGTTCGCCGCGATGATGTCCGGCCTGGACATTCACATTCAATACGACCTCGGTGAGGGACACCCGCTGCTCGGACGCCGTATGCCTGATCTCGACCTGGTCACCGCGGCCTCGACATCGCTCCATGGGCAGTTGATCGACGCCGAGGGATCAGCCGCTCGATAACCACCCACAGCTCATCACTGACCTCCCACGGCTTCAGCCGCGCCATCCTCTCGCCTTCGCTACCGCGAGCGATCAAGCACAGACAAAGATCATTCTGTTAGGGGTTCTTAGGACGCCGTCTGATCGCGGAGGCGTCGATCAGGACGGCATCGATCCCGGCCCGGCGAACCTGGTGAGGGCACGCCCCGACCAGGCCGCCGGTCCGGTCGTGCAGGTGGCCGTCCAAGCCGGTGAGGGATCCCGCATGTGCGGGTGCGTAGGAGGTCGCCCTCCGTGCCGGGGCTGCTTGCGGGCAACGATCGCAACCTGTAGGTTGCCTCTTAATGGCAACCTACAGGTTGCGAAGGAGGGTGGGCATGGTTTCGGACACGATCGAACGTGTGGCGGTGCTACGACACCCCATCGAGCGGGTGTGGGCCGCGCTGACCACCGCAGAGGGGCTCTCGCGGTGGTTCGGCTCGGCAGCGGAGATAGATCTGCGGCCCGGCGGGCGAGCGTTCTTCCGTTGGGACGACCTCGACGAGGAATCCGTCGCCACGATCGCGGTGGTCGACCCACCACGCCGTTTCGCGTTCAGGTGGGGAATCGAGGGCCTGCCGGAGGATGACGCACCGCAGACGCTTGTCGACTTCACCCTGGAGCCGGTGCCGGGCGGCACCCGGCTGCGCCTCGTGGAGAGCGGGTTCGCCCAGGCCGCCGATGACGTGGCCCGCTCCGCCCGCAAGGCCAACAGTCAGGGATGGGACACAGAGCTCGTCGACCTGGAGACCTACCTCGATGCGGCCGCCTGATTCACAAGGGCAGGCCGTCGCGGTGTTCGCGGCGCTCACCGATCCGACGCGGCGGGCGCTGCTGGAGGAGCTCGCCCGCGCCGGGCCCGCAACCGTCACTGATCTGGCGCGACGGTTGCCGATCAGCCGCCAGGCGGTCGCCAAGCACCTGGGCCAGCTCGCCGAAGCGGGCCTGATCAGCTCCGGCGAACCGGCCGGCCGCCGCCATCCCTACCGGTTGGAACCGGCCGCCATTCGCACGGCCCAGGTGTGGCTGGCCAGGCTCGCCAACAGGTGGGATGACCGGCTGGCTGCGCTGGAACGTGCACTTGACGCCACCGACACGGACTGAAACTGAAGGAGTCACGCAACAGTGAGCAAGCCTGAATTCACGGCCGGCCTGAACCTCGCCATGAAGATCCCCAAGGCACAGTACGAGGCCACCGTGGCCTTCTACCGCGACACCCTGGGCTTCGACGTCAAAGAGGACGATGTCTCCTACGCCCCGACCGTCTCGCGAACTCATTCGGTGCGGTTCGGTCCCACTACGCTGTGGCTCGACTGTGTCGACAACTACAGCCGGCCCGACCTGTGGCTACAACTGCACACCGATGACCTCGACGCGGCGACGAGCAAACTGGCCGACATCGGTATCCACCCGTGTGACGAGGTGGAGCCCCTGGAGAACCTCGATTCCAGAACCCACTGGATCAAGAACCCGGCCGGTATCGTCCATCTGCTCGCCGAGTCCGGCTGATCCTGATGTCCTGGTGAGGCATCCCGGTGAGGTGAGCAGCCACCCGCCCCAGGATGTGGGCCGGGCGTACGGCACACGGGCGAGGGTGGGTCCTGGCCGGACGGGTGACCTTGAAACGCGAGCTTCGCCATATGCCAGGAATAAAACGCCATTTCGGGCCTGTTAGCATGCGAGTCATCCCATGACCCCATGACCGAAGGATCGACTCCGCATGACTGTGCTCGCCCCCGAGTCCAGAGACCGGACCAGGCCCCTGGCCTGGCTGCTCGTGCTGGGGATCGTCCTCGCAGCGCTGAACCTGCGCACCGCCGTGACCAGCGTGGGGCCTCTGCTGGACCAGCTCGCCGGCGCGCTCGGCATGACCAGCGTCGGCACCGGGCTGCTCACCACCCTGCCCGTGCTGGCGTTCGCCACCGTCGGCGCGGTCACGCCCACCCTGGCCCTCCGGATCGGCGAGCACCGCCTGCTGCTCCTCGCGCTCGTCACGCTCGGCGTCGGACTGCTCGTGCGGTCGGTCGTCGGCTCGGCGACGGTCTTCCTGCTCAGCAGCGCGCTCGCCCTGTCGGGCGGCGCCGTCGGCAACGTGCTCATCCCGACGCTGATCAAGCGGCACTTCCCGGCCCGGACCGGGGTCATGACCACCGTCTACACTACCGCCCTCGCCGCGGGCACGATGCTGGCGGCCGCCGCCACGGTGCCCATCGAGCGGGCCTCGGGCGACTGGCACATCGCGCTCGGCGTGTGGGCCGCGCTGGCCGCCGTGGCCGCGCTCCCGTGGCTGGCGCTCCTGGGCAGCGAGCCCGAGCGCCGCGGCCGGCAGGGCACCGGCCTTCGCCGGCTCGCCCGCAGCCGGCTCGCCTGGATGGTCGCCGTCTACTTCGGCACCCAGTCCACGATCGCGTACGTCATGTTCGGCTGGCTGCCCACGATCCTCACCGACGCCGGCTACAGCACCGGGCAGGCGGGGGTCGTGCTCGGCGTCTTCACCGCCCTGAGCATCCCCATCTCGATCCTGGTGCCCACGGTCGCCGCGCGCTTCCGCGACCAGCGGCCGGTCGTGGCCGGCCTGGTGGCGTTCTACGCGGTGGGGTTCCTCGGGCTGTGGTTCGCGCCGCCCTCGACCGCGATGGTCTGGGTGATGCTCATCGGCGTCGGCATGGGCTCGTTCCCGCTGGCGCTCATGATGCTGGCGCTGCGCACCCGCACCGCCGAGGCCACGGCCGCGCTGTCCGCCTTCGGGCAGAGCGCCGGCTACCTCATGGCCGGCGCCGGGCCGCTCGCCGTCGGCGTGCTGCACGACCTGAGCGGCGGTTGGGCGCTGCCGTACGTGCTGCTCTTCGCGGTCCTCTCCGCGCAGCTCTACACCGGCCTGTACGCGGGCCGCGAGCGATTCATCGAGGACGAGCGCGGGGCGGAGCGTCGCGCCCGCGCCGGAGCTGGCAAGATGGCCGCGTGAATTCGACAGTTGTCACCTTCCCGAACGGTCATGTCACCGGCCGCTCGGAGATCGTCGGGGCCGTGCCGGTGGGGGCCCGGCACGGCCTCGTCGTCAGCGAGACCCCGTTCCACCCGCTCGACCACACCTGGCCCGACCAGCCCGCCGACCTGGGCACGCTCGGCGGGCTGCCGGTCGTCGACTGCGTGACGGGCGCCTGGTCCGAGCAGGAGGGCCTCCACCTCGGGGCGGACATCCCCGTACGGCGCGGCGCCGACGACTGGCAGTGGCTGGTCGTGCACGTGACCGACACCCCGCTGCCGGTGGGGGAGACCGTCGACCTGGTGGTGGACGCCGAGCACCGGGCCGCCCTGTCGGCCGGGCACACCGCCTGTCACCTGGCCGCCCTCGCCCTGAACGCCGCCCTCGCCGGTCACTGGCGCAAGGAAGCGGCGCGTGACGGACTCGGGCATCCCGACTTCGACCAGACGGCGATCACCTCGTCCCGCATCACGCCGTTCGGCAGCGTGGACGTCTACCGGCTGGGCAAGTCGCTGCGCAAGAAGGGCTTCCCCGCCGACGACCTGGACCTCGACCGGATCGCCGCGGACGTGAACGAGCGGCTCGCGACCTGGGTCGCCGCCGGCGCGCCCGTCCGGATCGACGTGCCCGGACCCTGGCTCACCGCCCGCCGCACCTGGCACTGCGCGCTGCCCGAGGGGGAGGTCTCGATCCCGTGCGGCGGCACGCACGTCGCGCGGACGTCGGAGCTGGGCGCGGTCACCGTCTCGCTGTCCCGGGAGGACGCGACCCTCACCATGCGCACCACCGTGACCCGCTGACCGGCCGCGCGGGGGTGCAGGACGCCGGTACGCGGTCGCCGTGAAGAAAGCGGGAGCGCGCGGGCAATAACGGTGTCCGCTGCCCGACGAAAGGCATCTCCCGCATGAGACTCAGCAGCGATCACCCACCGGATCGCGCCCTGCTGGACCCCGTCCTCACCCCCCGGCTCGGCGCGGGTGGCGCCGGCTCGCCCGACGACACCGACGCCGAGGTGATCCGGCGCTCCCTGCACGACCCCGAGGGGTTCGCCGAGATCTTCCGCAGGCACTTCACGGCGATCCACCGCTACGCCGCCGCCCGGCTGGGCGCCGCCGCGGACGACGTCGCCGCGGAGACGTTCCTCGCGGCGTTCCGCCAGCGGGAGCGCTACCGGAATCGTCGGTAGTGCTCCGGCCTTCAGGCCGGGGGTGAAGCCGACCGTCCCGCGTAGCGGGACAGGGATAGCCGATTCGCCGCCAGGCGGACCGGCGTCCACCTGGCTCACAGGGGCCGGTTCTGATATCGCCGTACTCGGCCATAAACCAACTGTAGGGTGATCGGGTGCAGTTGCGGTACTCCTACCGGATCGACCCGACCCCCGGCCAGCGGATCGACCTGGCCAAGGCATTCGGGTGCGCCCGCGTGGTGTTCAACGACGCGCTCGCGCTGCGCAATCACGCTCATGAGCAAGGACTGCCGTTCCTCACCGACGCCGACCTGTCCCGCGCTGTGATCACCGAGGCGAAGAAGACCCCGCGGCGGGCCTGGCTGGGCGAGGTGTCCGCCGTGGTACTCCAGCAGGCCCTGGCGGACTGCACCACCGCGTTCCGCAACTTCTTCGCCTCTGTCTCCGGCAGGCGCAAGGGGCCGAAACTCGCGCCGCCCCGCTTCCGGTCCCGCAAGGACAACCGGCAGGCGATCCAGTTCACCAAGAACGCCCGCTTCTCGATCACCGCGCAGGGCAGGCTGCGCTTGCCGAAGATCGGGGATGTGGCGGTGCGCTGGTCACGGGAACTGCCCGCCGAGCCGTCGTCGGTCACGGTCTTCAAGGACGCGGCCGGGCGATACTTCGCCTCGTTCGTGCTCCAGGTGACCCAGACGGCGTTGCCCGAGACGGGTGCCGAGACGGGCACTGAGACCGGCACTGAGACCGGCGCTGAGACGGGGATCGACCTGGGGCTGGGGCACTTCGCCGTCCTGGCCGACGGCACCAAGGTGTCCTCGCCGAGATTCCTGCGCCGTGCGGAGAAGAAGCTTAGGAAACTCCAGCGGGCGCTGTCGCGCAAGCAGAAAGGATCGAGCAACCGGGCCAGGGCCCGCCTGCGGGTTGCCCGCCAGCACGCCAGGGTCGCCGACGCGCGCCGCGAGTTCCACCATCAGGCCTCCACGCGGATTATCCGCGACAACCAAGCGGTGTATGTGGAGGACCTGGCGGTCAAGGGACTGGCCCGCACCCGGTTGGCCAAGAGCGTCCACGATGCCGGGTGGTCGGCGTTCGTGGGCATGCTGGAGTACAAGGCGAAGCTGTATGGCAGGTACTTCGCCAAGGTCGGCCGGTTCTTCCCCTCCTCCAAGCTGTGTTCGGCGTGCGGTGTCGTCGCCGAGGCGATGCCGCTGTCGGTGCGGGAGTGGACCTGCCCGTGCGGGGTCACCCACGACCGGGATGTGAACGCCGCGATCAACATTCTCGCCGCCGGACGGGCGGAGAGGCAAAACGCCTGTGGAGATCAGGTAAGACCCGGATCCGTCCGGGCACAGGTCAGCGAAACAGGAAGCCGGGGAAGTGCCGCCGCGTGAACGGGACGGCACAGGCCAGAATCTCCGGGTTTCAGCCCGGAGAGCGCGTCAAGACACCACACGACAGGACGCTCGGGCGTGGCTGTTCGGCATCGCCACCAACCTGATCCGGCGCCATCACCGCGACGAGGCGCGCCTGTACCGGACGTGGGAACGGGCGCGTGACGCCTCGCTCGTCGACGGCGGCGCGCTGACCGAGGACTCCGGCGACCAGCAGCGCAGGCTCTCGGCCGCCCTCGGCGCTCTGCGGCCCGGGGATCGGGACGTGCTGTTGCTCGTCGCGTAAGGCGGGCTCAGCTACGTCGAGGTGGCCGACGCGCTCGGCAGGCTGCTCGCCGAGGCCCGCGAACCGTCCCCGCCCCCGCCGGTGACCCGCCTCGGGCGGTTCGGCCGGACGGTCCGGCGGGCGGGGGCGGGCGGGGGCGGGCGCGGTGCGGCCGCGCATGACCAGGGGCGTGGCGGGAGGGGGACCCGGAGATAGCCGTGTTCCTCTGCGAGGACGACTCCTTGTGGCCCAACTGCGGAGGCCGCGGCCTCCCCGAGGGCGACGGCGAAGGCCCGCCGGAGCCCGTCGGCGGGGGAAAGGCGGCCACGCTGACATGCCGGAGTCGTTCGAGGTGAAGCTGAAGCGGGACGCCGACGCGAGAACCGTCCTGGAGGCGGCCGGGCGGCTGCCGGGGATGTCCACCGCGATCAACCGTGAGTGCGTGGCGCGGAGCTTTCTGGAGCGGCTCCTGACGGATCGGGACGAGTGCCGTTCGACGCCGTGAGCGGGGCGAGGCGGGTCGCCGCCGTGGGATCGCGGTGTGGCACGCGGGTGCCGGGATTCCGATACACTTGGCGACGGCTCGCGGGGCTATGGCGCAGTTGGTAGCGCGCCTCCATGGCATGGAGGAGGTCTGGGGTTCGAATCCCCATAGCTCCACCGCAGTTCGGTTCCGCCCGACAACCCCTCCCTCGTGGAGGGGTTTCGTGTTTTCCGGCGGTCCGCACCCGGTGGCCCGCTCCGCGCGGGCCACCGCATGCTCCGCGGGCTAGATCCAGCCCTGCCGCTGGGCGAACAACGCCGCCTGGAAGCGGTTGGCGGCGCCGAGCCGGTCGAGCAGTTCGGCCACGTGCCGGCGATACGTCCGCAGGCTCACGCCCATCTCCCTGGCCGCCACCTCGTCCTTGCCGGCGCTGGACAGCAGGTGCAGGACCTGCCGTTCCCGTGGCGTGAGGGCCGGCGCCTGGTCGGGTTCGAGGTCGGTCGCGTGCGCCCACACCCGCTCGAACAGGTCCACCATCGTGGCCACGGCCCCGGCCTGCCGGAACATCAGGGCACCCGAGCCTGACGCGTTCGGCACGGTGGGGACGAACGCCATGGCCCGGTCGAAGATCACCATCTGCTGCGCGGGCTCCTCGATGACCCGGTGGTGATCGCCCGCGCGGTGCAGCGCGAGGACGTACTCGATGACGTCCTGGCGGCGCAGACTGCCCCGCGGGACGATGGTGCGCCACCGGACGCCCTCGGTCAGCCGCTTCAGGTACGTGGGCAGCATCTCGGGGACGGCGCGCCGCCGGACGGACTGGATGGTCATCACCTCGTACGCGTCGGCCGCCATGGACCACAGCCGCTCGTTCACCTGCTCGACGCCGTCGATCCGCTCCACCCCGATGGCGGAGCCGGTGCTCTGGTCCTCGGCGGTCAGCATGTGCAGCGTCTCCCAGGCGGCCGAGATGCGGCGCTGCTCCGCACTGGTCTCCAGCAGGCGCCGCCTGATCAGGCGGCTGATCGCGAGGCCCGGCTCGATGGCGACCGCCTTGCCGTCGGCGTCCAGCCGCACCAGCTCGAGCTGCGTGAGCCGGGCCATGGACGCCCGCGTCGCTCCGGGGTCGCCGGGGGGCGCTCCGTCACCGCGTAGGAGGGCTCGATAGACCGTCTCGTCGAGTGCGGTCAGTCCGAGACTGCTCAGGCTCATGGGCGCTCCCGAAGTCAAGCATGAGGGGGGCGAAGCGGGCAGGCGCGCCGGCCTGACATCAACCTGCACGAGAGTGCAGGTTGATGTCAGGCAACCGTGCTTACCCGCGTTGTGCGTCTGGGGCTATTGTCCTGCCGTCGGCGAGGTTGATCACCACGGTGCCGCGCCGGCCCCCCTGGCGACCGCAGCCGCCAGGCCGTACTACGAGGAGGACCACCATGATCCGCTCCCTCAACAAGATCGCGGACCGCATGCTCACCAGGCTGCTCCCAGCCTCGACCGCCCAGGCCGACGTCTGCTTCTGGACGCCCACCGGCGTCAGGTGCTGCGTCATCGCCGGCAAGACCTACTGCAGGTGACCGACCGCCGACGCCGACACCTGCTGGTGGACGAAGTACGGCACCCGGTGCCGCATCGTGGCAGGCATCACCACCTGCCGCTGATCGGCTGAGCGTGTCCGGTGGCCGGCCCGCGCCGGCCACCGGACCGCACGACCGGCCGCCCCCACCATCCCCTCCCCGCCCACCGTTAGGGACGCAGGTGACCAGTCTCATGCCCGCCGGCGGGCAGAGCGCCATGATCGCGCAGACCGTACCTTCTGTGGAATATTGACCGGCATGGCGGGTTCCACGTTACGGCGCATCCGCATCGTCGCCGCGCTGGCCTGGCAGGCGAACCCCGCGGCCACCGCCGGTGCCGCGTTCCTCGGCGTCTGCACCGGCCTCGCGCCCGTGGTCACGGCCTGGCTGACCAAGCTCGTGCTCGACGCCCTCGCCCGCGGCGAAGGCGCCGCCGGCCTGGTGCCCCTGGCCGCCGGCCTGGCCGTCGCCGGCCTGGCGATCATCGTGCTGCCCCACGTGGCGGAGTACGCCCAGTCACAGCTGCGCAGGGACCTGCGCCTGCTCATCTACGACCGGCTGTTCCGGGCCGTCAACACCCACCCGGGTCTCAGCCGGTTCGAGAACCCCTCCTTCCACGACACCCTCCGGCTGGCCTACGAGTCCAGCAACAACGCGCCCGACCGGCTCATCGTGGGCGCCCTGATGATCGGCCAGGCGGTCATCACCCTGTCGGGCTTCGCCGTCACACTGCTGGCCGTCAACCCGCTCATGGTCGCTGTCATCGTGGTGGCCGCGCTGCCCTCGGTCCGCATCCAGCTCGTGCTCAGCCGCCAACGGGCCGAGGTGATGTGGGACATCACCCCCGCCATGCGCAGGCAGATCTTCTACGGCGACCTCCTGACCAGGCCCGAGGCGGCCAAGGAGGTGCGGCTGTTCGGCCTGGGCGACCACCTGCGGGGGCGGATGCTCGACGAGGTGCGCGGAATCAACCGCGCCGAGCGCGACCTCGATCGCAGGACCCTGCGCAGCCAGGGGGTGATGGCGCTGCTCGGCAGCGTCGTCGCGGGCGGCGGACTGCTGTGGGCCATCCTGAGCGCCGCCTCGGGCGGCATCACCGTCGGCGACGTGACGGTGTTCGTCGCCGCCGTCGCCGGGGTGCAGGGAGCGCTGACCACGATCGTCGGCCAGTGGGCGGACGCCCACAACGCCCTGCTGATGTTCGGCCACTACACGGAGGTCGTGGAGGCCGAGCCCGACCTGCCCGTCCCCGCCGATCCGGCACCGCTGCCCGCCCTGCGCGCGGGCATCGAGCTGCGCGACGTGTGGTTCCGCTACAGCGAGGAACACCCCTGGATCCTGCGCGGCGTCGACCTGTTCATCCCGTCGGGCCGCACCGTCGCGCTCGTGGGGGTCAACGGCGCGGGCAAGAGCACCCTGGTCAAGCTGCTGTGCCGGCTGTACGACCCGGAACGCGGGCACATCAGGTGGGACGGGGTGGACCTGCGCGAGGCGCATCCGTCGCAGCTCCGCGAACGGATCGGCGCGGTGTTCCAGGACTACATGGACTACGACCTGAGCGCGGCCGACAACATCCGGCTCGGCGACCTCAGCGCGGGTGACGACCGCGAACGCGTCCAGGACTCGGCCCGCCAGGCCGGCATCCACGACGCGCTCACGGCCCTGCCGCGCGGGTACGACACGATGCTCAGCCGCATCTTCGGCGACCGCGACGACCAGGCCGGGGTCGCCCTGTCGGGCGGGCAGTGGCAGCGCCTCGCCCTGGCCCGCGCGTTCATGCGCCGCCGCCAGGACCTGCTCATCCTGGACGAGCCCAGCTCCGGCCTCGACGCCCAGGCGGAGCACGAGGTGCACGCCAGCCTGCGCCGCTACCGGGGCGACCGGACGAGCGTGCTCATCTCGCACCGGCTCGGCACCGTGCGCGACGCCGACCTCATCGTGGTGCTGAGCGACGGGCGCATCATCGAACGGGGCACGCACGAGGAGCTGATGGCCACGGGCGGAGAGTACGCCCGGCTGTTCACCCTGCAGGCGAGCGGCTACGAGAGCGGTGACGACGGTCCCGGCTCGCCGGGCGACGCGGCGGCGGACGTGCCGGACGAGAGCCCGCGCACCACCACGCCGAGGATGCGGTCGGCCGGCACGTAGCCCCACATCCGCGAGTCGGCGCTGTCCGTGCCGTCACCCAGCACGACCAGCGAGCCCTCGGGCACCGTCGCACCGGCGTCCGCCGCCACCGCGCGCAGCACGTCGGCCGGCACCGGGTCGCCCGGCAGCGCGGCGACCCGCTTGATGGCCCACGTCGTGCTGCGCGGCGCGGGCAACGGCCCGGCGGGCCAGCCACCGGGCCGGGCCGACTCGAACACCACCACCTGGCCCCGGCTCAGCTCCCGGGAGGCGACGCGCCGCACGAGCACCCGGTCGCCCGGCGCGTACGTGGGCCACATGCTCACACCGCTCACCTCGACCGCCACGAACCTGCGCCTCAGCACCACGACCAGCAGCGCGAGCGCCACGACGAGCAGCGCGACGAACCCGCCGGCGAGGACGACCGCGTTCGACATGGCCTCACTCTAGTGCTGTGGCGATCTTCGACACCGCCCCTACAGGCACACATCATGCCGTCTTCGCCTATTTGGCGAAATGTCACTCCGGTAACACCTGACACGCATAGCGTGGCACGTGATCACTGCTCGCTCCCCGCATCCGTGACCCGCTCCCCGCATCCCCAAGGAGACGTGATGTTCCGTCGAGCCCTCGGCGCGCTGGTCGCCGCAGGCGCCCTGCTGCTGCCGGCCGCCCCCGCCGCGGCGACGACCGGCGCCGAGCCGCTGGCCCGTGCCCACGCCCACAACGACTACGAGCACGAGCGACCCCTCCTCGACGCGCTCGACCACGGCTTCACCAGCGTCGAGGCCGACATCTACCTCGTGGACGGCGAGCTGCGCGTCGGGCACGACCCGGAGGATCTGCGGCCGGGCCGCACCCTCCAGTCGCTCTACCTCGACCCGCTGGCCGGCCGCGTCCGTGAGGGGCACGGGCGGGTCTTCCCCGGCAGCCGCCAGCGGCTCCAGCTCCTCGTCGACATCAAGAACAACGGCGCCGCCACCTACACCGAGCTGGACCGCGTGCTGCGCTCGTACCGCAAGATGCTCACGGCCTACCACCGCGGCAGGGTCAAGCCCGGCGCCGTGACCGTGGTCGTCAGCGGGGACCGGCCGCGCGACCTCATGGCCGCCCAGCGCGATCGGTACGCCTTCTACGACGGCCGGCTGGCCGACCTGGGACTCGGCGGGGCGTCGCTCATCCCGCTGATCAGCGACAACTGGACCAAGCACTTCACCTGGCGGGGCGACGGCGAGATGCCGCAGGCCGAGCGGGACCGGCTGCGTGAGATCGTCCGGACCGCGCACCGTGACGGGCAGCGGGTGCGCTTCTGGGCGACCCCCGACACCGCCGGGCCCGCGCGCGAGGCGCTCTGGCGTGAGCTCGTGGCGGCGGACGTGGACCACATCAACACCGACGACCTGGCCGGGCTCCAGCGGTTCCTGCGCGCCCACGACGCCGACCGCCTCCAGGCGGACGCCCCCGACCAGGGCCAGGAGGGTGAGCAGGACCAGGAGCGCGCCGCCGCGTAGCGGCCGTCGGCACCCGTCGCGCTCCGGGTGCCGCCTGCTCTGATGACGTATGGCCGGGGGTAGTCACCCTTGCCTCCCTGGGGCCTCCCTGGGCCGGTCAGGGGCCGGCGACGGCGGCCAGGGTGCGGTGGTGTGCGGGCGTCTCGACCTCGTCGATCAACGCCACCGCGAGGTCCGCGTACGGGAACGGGGTGTCGCCGGAGGACGGGAGCACCTGGCCGCCGCCGATCCGGTAGCGGCCGGTGCGCGGGGCGTCGTCGAGGAAGACGGGCGGCGGCGCCAGCACCAGCCAGTCCACGCCGGTGTCGGCGTCGCGCAGCACCTCCAGCTCGGCGGCGTGGCCGAGGGAGAACGCCCGCGCATCGGGCGGGAAGCCCGGCGTGTCGTGGACCATGACGCCGGGCGCCGCCTCCAGGGTGGTGCCGATGCCGGCCAGCACGAGGCGGCCGACGCCCGCGCGGGCGAGGCCGTCGAGCAGGGCGTGCGCCGCGGCCACGTAGAAGTCCACCGAGGGCACGTCGAGACGGGCCGCGACGCTGATCACCGCGTCGTGTCCCGCCGCCGCGGCCGCCACGCTCCCGGCGTCGGTGACGTCACCGGCGACCAGCCTCACCCCGCCGACCCCGGGCATGGCCCGGCCACCGCCACGCTCCCCGTCCACCCTCAGGCTTCCGCCCTCGGCCGGGTCCCCCTCCGTTGCGGGGTGGAGGCGGAGGAGCTCGCGGTGCTTGGCCGGGTCGCGGACGACGGCGGTGACGTGGTGGCCGCGGGCGACGGCCTCCGCCACCACGTGGCGGCCCGCACGCCCGCCCGCGCCGAAGATGACGATCTTGCTCATGAGGGATGCTCCGTTCGCCGGACCGGCCCGGTCGCCGGCCGATGTGGCGGACGCTAGCGGGCGCCCCCTTGGTTTCCGCAACGATACCTGCGTACGCTCGCCCCGTGACGCAGCCCCTCGACCCCGACATGTTCCGCGCGTGCGCGCAGGTCACACCGCTGATCCAGGTCGGCGACAAGTGGACCGCGAAGATCATCAGATGTCTGGAGGCGGGCCCCAGGCGCTTCTCCGAGCTGCGGGTGCCGTTGCGCGGGATCACGCCGAAGGTGCTCACCGAAACCCTGCGGGCGATGGAACGCGACGGGCTCGTGACGCGCACCGTCTACGCGGAGGTGCCGGCCCGGGTCGAGTACGAGCTGAGCCCGCTCGGCCGGACGCTGCTGAAGCCGCTGGCCGCCGCCTGCGAGTGGGCCGTCGCGCACATGGCCGAGGTGACGCACGCCCGTCAGGTGTACGAGCCCCTGTAGGGCCTTTCCGGATGGCGGGACGGCCCCGTGAGCCCCGTCATGCGTGCAGGACGAACGCCGGGTGGCGCACCCCGATGTGTCATGCCCGCCCGGCGGCGTTTTGACCTGCGGATTCGCGCCTCCGCGCTGGTAAACGGGACCGATCCCAAGATCTCTGTAAATCGGCAGCTTACAAAATGTCAAGTCTGTCCGCTTTATTGCCATTTGGGTTTCTCTATCCCCTTCATGGGCATGTGCCACCCGGCTGGTGACGGCCAGCCGGTGCTCGACACAGTTGGGAGCGCATGTCATGAATGACCGGGCCAGAGTGGCGATGGCCCTCGCCGCGGGCTACTACCTCGGGCGGCGCCACAAATTGCGCTTGGCGACGATGTTGGCGGCAGCCGGTGTCGCTCGCAACCTGCGAAAGGGCGACAGCGGCGGCCTGCTGAAGCACGGGATCAAGCTGCTGGGCCAGTCTCCTCAGATGGAGGAGATGACGAACCGGCTGCGCGGGGAGCTCATGGAGGTCGGCAAGGCCGCGGCCGTGGCCGCGACCAGCAGGCAGCTCGAAACCCTGACCTCAAGGCTCCACGAGCGCGCCGAATCGCTGCGCCAGCCGGGCGAGCCCGAGGGCGGGCGGGCGCGTGACGAGGAAGACGAGTACGACGAGGAAAGCGCGTACGACGAGTTCGACGAGGAAGAGCCCGAAGAGGAGCCCGAAGAGGAGAAGCCCAAGCCCCGCGCGAGAAGCACGAAGAGCACCAAGAGCACCAAGAGCACCGCCGGCACGAAGAGCGCCGCGAGCGCGGACAAGCCGGTCACCAGAACCCGTCGTCCCACTGCCGGCACGAGCCGGGCGGGGAGGTGAATCCGCATGGCTGACGTGACGAAGGCGACCCGGCCGGCGCGCCAGGCGGCGGGCCGGGGACGGCAGGCCGCGGACCAGGCCGTGGGCAAAGGGCGGCAGGCCGCCGAGGAAGGCCCGCAGAAGATGCTGCCGGACGGGCTGACGAGTGAGCTGGGGTCGGCGCTGCAGAACGTGGCCATGGCCCTGGCCGAACGAGCCCTGTCCTCCGTGACGGGCAAGGTGGAGGGCGTCACCGGGAGGCTCACCGACTTCGCCCAGGGCGACGGCGGTGGTGGCGGCCTGCTGGGCGCGATCACCGGCTCCGACAAGTCGCCCGGATCGGTCCTCGCCGGGGCGGCGACGGGCGCGTTCAAGGGCGCGGTCGGCAGCCTGTTCAAGGGCAAGGGCAAGGGCAGCAAGAAGCTCAAGCTGACCAACATCATCGAGACCATCGACGTGGGAGCGCCGCGGCGGGTGGTCTACAACCAGTGGACCCAGTTCCAGGAATTCCCGTCGTTCATGAAGAAGGTCGAGAAGGTCAACCAGGAGTCCGACGAGAAGCTCTCCTGGAAGGCGCAGATCTTCCTGTCGCACCGGGAGTGGAAGTCGACCATCCGCGAACAGGTGCCGGACGAGCGGATCATCTGGCGATCCGAGGGCGCCAAGGGATACGTGGACGGGGCCGTGACCTTCCACGAGCTGACGCCCGACCTCACCCGCGTGGTCGTCGTCCTCGAGTACCACCCGCAGGGCCTCTTCGAGCGCACCGGCAACCTCTGGCGCGCGCAGGGCCGGCGGGCGCGTCTGGAGCTGAAGCACTTCAGGCGGCACGTCATGACGAACGTCATGCTCCACCCCGAGGAGATGGAGGAAGGCGGGTGGCGCGGCGAGATCCACGACGGCGAGGTGGTCAAGGATCACGAGACGGCCATGAACGAGGAGCGCGAGCGGGAGGAAGGCGAAGAGGAGGAGCCGACGGACGAGCTCGAGGAAGGCGAGGAGGAGCCCGAGGAGGGCGAGCGCGCCAAGGCCGAAGAGGAAGAAGAGGAAGAGGAAGAGGAGCCCGAGGAGGGCGAGCGCGCCGCCGAAGAGGAGGAGGAAGAGGAAGAGGAAGAGGAGCCCGAGGAGGAAGAGGAAGAGGAGGAGGAGCCTGCCGAGACCGCCGAGGCCGAGGAGGAGGAGCCCGAGGAGGAAGAACCTCCGCGCCGCGCCCGCGCCGCTCCGGCCGCCCGTGGCAGGAGCCGTGGCCAGGGCGCCGAACGTCCGGTACGGCGCCGCCGCACGGGGGCCGAGGAGGAAGCGCCGGCACGTCGCAAGGCGGGTTCCCGCGGCAAGTGAGGCCCGCGCCGATCAAGGAGTGAACACATGACTGTGCAGCCCGCGTCATCCGGCGCAGTGGCCCAGCAATCCTCCGCGTCGGGTCTGGCCGATGTGATCGACACGATCCTGGACAAGGGCCTGGTGATCGACGCCTACGTCCGGGTGTCACTCGTCGGCATCGAGCTGCTGACCATCGACGCGCGCATCGTGGTGGCCAGCGTCGACACCTACCTGCGCTTCGCCGAGGCGGTGAACCGGCTGGACCTCGCCGAGACGGGCGACCAGCAGGGGCTGCCCGAGCTGATGCAGAACGTGACGAAGAGCGGCGCGGCCGGCAAGACCAAGGGGGCCGCCCAGGGCGTCCTGGAGGCGGCCGGCGACAAGCTGCAGGACATCGTCGGCGAACTGGCTCCGGACGCCGAACGGGGGTCCGCCCGGGGGCGACGCAAAGGGGAGGGCTGACATGGCCAGACGTACTGCCACCAAGACCGGCGCGGCCTCCGCGGCCGGTGAGCGGGAGGACGAGCGGGCCCGCCCGCAACGGGTCGGCACCTACCTGTACGGGATCGTGCCGGCGGACGTCGAGGTGGCCGAGGACGCGCGGGGCGTGGGAGACCCGCCCGCCCCGGTGACGCTGCTGCGGCACGGGGAGGTCGGCGCCCTGGTGAGCGACCTGACCGGCAAGGGGCCGCTCGGGACGCCGAACGACCTGCTCGCGCACGAGCGGCTGCTCGACGCCACCGCCGCCGAGGTGCCGGTGCTGCCCATCAGGTTCGGGGCGGTGGTGACGGGCCCCGACGAGATCGTGGCGGAGCTGCTCACCCCGTTCCACGACGAGTTCCTCTCGGCGCTGAAGCAGTTGGAGGGGCGGGCCGAGTACGTGGTCAAGGGCCGCTACGACGAACGGACGGTGCTCGCCGAGGTGCTGGAGGAGAACCCCGAGGTGGCGCGGCTGCGCGACCAGATCAGGGAACAGCCCGAGGAGGTGACCCGCGACGCGCGCATCCAGATCGGGGAGATCGTCAGTGCGGCGATCACGGCCAAGCGGGAGGCCGACACACAGGCGGCGCACGACGCCCTGGCTCCGCTGTCCGTGATGGTCGCCGTGCGCGAGCCGACCCACGAGCAGGACGCCGTCCACCTGGCGCTCCTCGTCGAGACGGAACGCCAGGGCGAGCTGGAGGAGGCCGTGAAGGAGCTCGCCGGACAGTGGGCGGGACGGGTGACCACGCGCCTGCTCGGCCCGCTGGCGCCGTACGACTTCGTCGTGACCCCGGCCGCGGGTGAGGGCTGATGGGGCTCCTCGGGCTGCTGTTCGGCTGGCCGCTGGCGCCGGTCCGCGGCGTGATCCGGCTGGGCGAGCTCATCCAGGAGCAGGTCGAGCGTGAGATGAGCGACCCGGTCGCCGTCCGGCGGGAGCTGGAGGAGCTCGACCGGGTCGCCGCCGCCGGCCTCATCTCGGAGGAGGAGCACGCCGAGCGGATGCAGGAGGTGCTGCAACGCATGATCGGCCCGCCCGCAGAGGTCGACGCGGCCGCGACGGAGCCCGAGGACGGGGAGAGGTGATCTCGTGCCTGCCAGGCGAAGGACACGCGACACGCGAGAGGCCGACGACGTGGAGCCCGTCGAGCAGTACGACGAGGAGCCCGTCGGCCAGTTCGAGGACGGCGACGAGGAAGACGCGGACGAGAACGACGACCAGGACGCCGACCTGGACGACTACGAGGACGAGGAAGACGAGGACGAGGACGAGGCGCACGCGCCGCTGAACGCCATGACGGCCGGCGCGGCCGGGCTGCGCCACATCACCGAGCTGACCTCCCAGCCGGCTCAGGGCGTCACGCTGGTGAAGCCCGAGGGCGGGGGCTGGCTGGTCGGTGTGGAGGTGGTCGAGGACCGCCGCATCCCCTCGTCCGGCGACATCCTGGCCCTCTACGAGGCCGAGCTGGACGAGGAGGGCAACCTGCGGTCCTACCGGAGGCTGCGGCGCTACCGGCGCGGCAGCGGCGACCTGGGTGAGGCGGCGCGATGATGGAACCGATGCGTCAGGGGCCCGCCGGACGCGTGTCGACCGGCTCGGCCGGGGGCCGCGAGCCGACGAACCTGGGCGACATCCTGGAGCGGGTCCTCGACCGGGGCGTGATCATCGCCGGTGACATCCGGGTGAACCTCCTGGACATCGAGCTGCTGACGATCAAGTTGCGGCTCATCATCGCCTCGGTCGACACGGCCAAGGAGATGGGCATCGACTGGTGGGAGCACGACCCGTGGCTGTCCGGGGGCGACCGGCACCTCAGGGCGGAGAACCGCCGGCTGCGCGAGCGCGTCGCCGAGCTGGAGGAGGGCCGCCCGGCGCACCCCTCCATCGAGGGGACGGTCGAGTACGAGGACGAGGAGCCGCCGCGCAGGCCGCGGACCGAGTACGAGGAGGAGGAGCCGCCGCGCAGACCGCGGACCGGGTCCACGGCGGAGCGGGACCGCCGCCGCGCGGCACGGCCGGAGGAAAGGAGGCGGCATGGCCGCTGACGCGGGCACGTACCTGTACGCGGTCGCGCGCGACGCCGGGACCACCCTTCCGGCGGACCTGACGGGCATGGCCGGGTCGGCGGTGCGGGCGATCACCGGGTCGGGCCTGGCCGCCTACGTGAGCACGGTACCGCTCGACGAGTTCGGCGAGGAGCCGCTGCGGCGGTCCATGGAGGACCTCGACTGGCTGGACCGCACCGCCCGCGCCCACCACCACGTGGTGGAGGCGGTGGCACGGCTGGCCCCGACCGTCCCGGTCCGGCTGGTGACCGTCTACTCCGGCGACGATCAGGTGCGCGCGCTGCTGGACGAGCGGCACGACGACTTCGAGCAGGCCCTCGCCCGTGTCGCCGGCCGGCGGGAGTGGGGGGTGAAGGTGTACGCGGGAGCCGGGGAGGGGTCCTCCGGCGACGCGCCGGACGAGGGGGCGCGGGCGGCCTCGCCCGGGACGGCGTACCTGAAACGGCGGCAGGCGAGTCTGCGCAGCCGCGAGGAGGCGTTGCGGCGGGCCGGCGCCCGCGCAGAGCACGTCCACGACGTGCTGCGGTCCATCGCGGCCGCCAGCCGGCGGCACCGGGCGCAGGACCCGCAGCTTTCCGGGCGCGCGGAGGGGATGGTGCTGAACGGCGCCTACCTGGTGGACGACGACCGCGGCGAGGAGTTCGCGCGCGCCCTGGAGGAGCTGCGCGCCCAGGGTGGCGAGATCGAGCTCACGGGCCCGTGGGCGCCCTACTCGTTCGCGGTCCTGGACGACCCGGCAGGAGACGTCCGCGGGGACGGGGGCGCGGCGTGACGTTCGAGGAGACGCGCGGCGCCGCCCTGGCCGCCGAGGGGCGCCTGCCGTCGGAGCGGGTGGCCCTGGTCGACCTGCTGGACCGGCTGCTGGCCGGCGGCGTGGTCATCAGCGGCGACCTCGTCCTGTCCATCGCCGACATCGACCTGGTCCGCATCTCCATCCGGGCGTTGATCACCTCGATCCGGGAGTCCGAACCCTACGATGTCCTCGACCAGCCCTGACCGGCCCGGCCGGGAGGCGCGCTCGCCCCGGCTGCGCATCGAGACCGATCCCGAGGCGGTGGAGCGCGACCTGTCCCGGCTCGTGCTCACGCTCGTCGAGCTGGTGCGCCAGCTCGTCGAGCGCCAGTCGATCCGCCGGATGGAGCAGGGCGACCTGTCGGACGAGCAGGTCGAGACGCTGGGGTTGACGCTGATGAAGCTGGAGGAGGCCATGAACGAGCTGTGCGAGCGGTTCGACCTGACCCCGGCCGACCTCAACCTGGATCTGGGGCCGCTCGGCACGCTCCTGCCGGAGGACTAGGCGGGACTATCCGGCGCTGTCGTCCTTGCGGCCCTCGCGGCGCTTGCGCATGGTGCCGACCCCGCCCCAGAACGCGAGGCCGGTGACCACCACCCGGGGACCGCCCGGCCGGCCCGGCCCGTTGGCCCGGTGGTCGAAGCCGCCCATGATCCCGACGCCGGAGACCTCCACGTCGGCGTCCTCGGGGACGATGACGCCGACGCCGCCCATGATCGCGAACGCCCTGATCCGGATCTCGTTCCCGTCGAGGATCGCCTCGCGCAGGTCGATCGTGCCGCCGCCCCACACCGTCACGGACGTGAACGTCCGGGCCGCCCGCCAGCGGCCGGCCCGGGTGAAACCGCCCATGAACGCCAGCCCCAGCTTGCCGGCCCGGCTGCGCGCCCCGCCGCTCGCGGGCTCCGTCCGCGGCGTCGTGTCGGGCAGGTCGTGGGTGATCCGCTCCAGCTCGCCGTAGGTCCTGGCGGAGTAGACGAGGTCGAGCCGCTCGTGGAACTCCGTCATCGGCAGCCGGCCCTCCTCCGTGGCCGCGCGCAGGATGTCTAGCGTGCGGTCGCGATCACGGTCGGAGGGGCGCATCTGCCGGGGATCGCGATCGGGGAGGTCGGACATGGTTGCGAGCGTAGCGGTCATTCCACCAGATTTCATGTCCGCACGGCCTCGTGTGGATCACGCTTCACCGCCGGTGCGAGCGGGCCGGCCCCCGCCCGCGGGAGGGGCGGGCGGGGGCGGGACGAATGGTCCTACTCGACGGTGACCGTCGCCCTGGCGGCGACCGTGGTGCCCGCCACCTCCCCGGTCACCGTGAACGTGCCCGGCGCGGCGTACTGCTCAGGCGAGATCGCCGCCCAGGTGACGGCGGCCGAGCTGTCCTTGGAGCCGTCGTTGTAGGTGGCCACGACGGTCGACGGCATCGACGGCGCCGTGCCCGCCTCGGTCCGCACCTGCTCCTCGCCGACAGAAGTGATCGTCACGGCCGGGTTCGCCCGGACGTACACGGTGGCCCGGACCGGCTCGCTCAGTCCCTCTGCCAGGCCGGTGACGGCGAAGCTGGTGCCCCCGGTCCGCACCTGCTCGGGCGTCACCTGCTGCCAGGTCACGGCGGCCGTGCCGCGGCCGCCGTCGGCGTACAGCGTCTCGACCGAGGCGGGCAGCCTGGGCAGCGTGCCGGCGGCCGTCGGCACGTGCACGGGGCGCACCGAGTCCGGCGGCACCGCGTACGTCCTGACCTCCAGCAGCCCGACCGACGCCTGCGCGGCTTCGAGCTGGACGCGCAGCCGGGTGGTGGCCACGGTGTCGAAGGAGACCGCGTTGTAGGCGTCGGCGGCCACCGGGTAGGACCCCGCCCCGGTGACGTCGGCGAACTCCTGGCCGTTCCACGCCTGGATCTTCCACGACGCGGGGACGCGGACGCCGCCGCCGTCGTCGAAGAAGTACACCTCGGCCTTGTTCAGCCGCACCGGCGACGGCCATTGCAGTTGCACCCACTGGGTGCCCTGCTGCGGCCAGGTGCCCCAGCGCGGGTTGGCGCCGTCGTTGGAGCGCGGCGGGTCGATGCCGTCGTTGACCGCCGCGACCTTCTCCCACGGTGAGGTGTAGGAGGCGGTGGCCGTCGCGGAGGGGGCGACGTTGACCTGGGCGCTGAGCGGGGTGACGGTGACGGTCACCGTGCTCGACGCCGACTTCGCGCCGTCCGTGGCGGTGAGCCTCAGCCGGTACGTGCCCGCCTCGGTGAACGACGCGACCGTGCCGGTGCCGGCCGGGTCGGTGAAGAACGCCTCACCGGGACCGTCCACCACGCTCCACTGCGTGGTCAGCGCCCCCGACGGCAGAGCGTCGTCCTTGACGACCGCCTCCAGCCGCGCCTGGCCGGGCCGGCTGAACGTCGCGTCGGGCACGGCCAGCACGTACGGCGCCGCGTTCGACACCGGCGGCGGCGTCGAGCCCGTCGCGTACGCCTGGACCTCCTTCAGCCCGGTCGCGTGGCCGGGGCGGTGGGTGACGAGCACCCGCAGCCTGGCCGTCGTCACCTCGCCGAAGCGCACGGTGTTGAGGTTGGCCCGCGGGTAGACGGGCTGCCTGGCCTGCTCAGGCACGTCCTTCCAGGTGTCGCCGTCGAGCCACTGCACCGAGTAGAACGCCGGCTCGCTGTAGCCGTTCGCCTTGCGGTCGTTGGTGAAGTACAGCCGCACCAGGTCGACCGGCCGGGCCGTGCCCAGGTCCACCTCCAGCCAGTCCTGCGGCCTGCCGGAACCCTTGCTGCCCCAGTACGGCTCGTTGACGGTGAAGCCGTCGGCCGCCGGGGCGGCGTCGCCGTGCGAGGCCGTCGCCTTGACGACCAGGTTGTCCCGGGTGGAGCGCAGGTCCACGCCGGCCTTCTGGAACAGGTCCTCGACCCGCTCGCCCGTGAGCCTCACCTGCTCGGGGGAGCGCATGGCCGGGGCCTTCTCGGCGTGCAGCACGGTCCCGCCCTCGACCTTGCCGGTCGCCGGGTCCCAGACGGCGTGCTCCAGCCCGGACAACGTGACCTTGCGCTTGCCGTCCACGAGGACGGAGTAGCCCTCGGGCACGCCCTCGTAGTGGGTGGTCCCGTCGCCCGGCCGGTCCCAGACGATGGTCAGGTCGCTGCCGCGGTAGTTGATCCCGTTGACGGTGAAGCGGTCCCAGCCGATGTCCACCGGCCACAGCTCGACCTTGCCGTCGGAACGGGGGCGCAGACCCATCGCGTCCTCGATGACGGTCCAGTTGCTGCTGCCGAGGATCGTGTGGTGGATCCACGACCGGTAGTTGATCGTCTTGGTGTTCGGGTTCCAGTCGGCCCAGAACTCGTTGGCGTCGGGATAGCGGGTGTCACCGCCGACGAACTGCGACCAGGCGTTCCAGTAGAGGAGCTGCTTGTACTGCTCGGCCGTGATGTGCGGCGAGGCGTAGTCGCGCAGCGCCTTGGAGAACAGGGCGAAGTTCCGGGTCGAGTTGATCTGGGAGAAGTTGTTGGAGCCCGGCTTGCCCTGGGCGGCGGCCTCCGCCTTGTCCTTCTGGTTGGCGGTGTAGGCCGGGAAGATCGGGTACTCGGCGGGGTCGGACCACAGGCGCAGCGCCTCCCGGTACTTCGGGTCGTCCGCCGGCACCAGACCCGTCGCGTACGGGATGTAGTTGTTGGACTCCTTCCACGGGATCAGGTCGCCCGTCTGCAGGTCGCGATGCTTGAACAGCTTGTTCTCGTCGTCCCAGAGCAGGCTGAGCATGCCGGTCCGCACCTTGTCGGCCACGCCGCGCAGCTCCGCCGCCTTCGCCGGGTCGCCGATCAGCGTGTACGCCTGGGCCGCCGCCATCGCGTTGGCGTAGACGTAGGCGCCTTCGAGCCGCTCGTTGGCCCGGTCGTAGTAGTGGAACGACACCGCGTCGGCGTCGTTGCCGGTCATCGCCTCCCAGTCGTACTCGATGATCCCGTTGTCGTTGGAGTCGTAGGCGGCGAGCTGGCCGTAGACGTCCTTCTCGGCATAGCGGGCCAGGTTGCGCAGGATCCCCGGCTGGCCGCCGTGGAGCTGATAGCTCTCCAGCGCCGCGGCCGAGATGTACTGGGTGTAGCTGTTGGACCAGTTCTCCGGGTCGCCGGGGTTGTCGGTGTACCTGGAGTTGCGCGACACCTCACCCGCCGACACCCACGGCCCGTAGGAGTAGATCGGGTCGCGCAGGTACTTCAGGTCCTGGACGAACATCGGCACGGTCAGCACGATGGCGTTGTTGTAGCCCAGCGCCCCCTCGACCGACGTCGGGAACTGGAAGTCGTTGCCCGGGATGTCGGCGTCGAGGAAGTTGAACCGCATCAACCACCAGCGGTAGTAGACGTGCTTCTTGATGTTCTCGTCGGGCACGTCGATGTAGGGCAGGTTCTCGGCCCACCAGGCGTTGTAGTCCTGGAGCTGCCGCCTGAGCGCCTTCTGGGGCGAGCGGCCCTTGTAGCCGTCGTACTCGGGGCGAGAGCCGGCCAGCTCCTCGGTGACGAAGCCCATCTGTACCTTGGTGTGCTCGGTCCTGCCCGGCTGGACGGTCAGCGTGCCCTTGAGCTCGCCGCCGGCCGCCTTCAGGCCGTCGCCGCTCAGCCTCGGGAAGATCGTGGTGAGCCGGTTCTTCGCGGTGACCACGCCGGTCAGCTCGCGGTCGCCGTCGGCGGTCCTCGCGTACGGCGAGACGACGCTGACCGGCACGTCCCGTGGGGCGTCACCGGTGTTGGTGACCGCCAGCGTGGTGACGGCCACGTTCTCGTGGGTGATGAACTTCTTGACGCTCACGGCCAGGCCGTCGCCGGTGTACCGGCCGGTCCAGTGGCTGGGCATCTGCAGCCGGCCGGCCTTGTCCTCGGTGAGGTCCGCGCCCAGGGAGATCGTGTAGGCGTCGCGGTTGTCGATGCTCTCCCAGTAGGCGACGCTGCCGCCGAACCCGAGCTTCGCCGGGTCGTGCTCCTTCATGAACAGCGCCCGGCCGCGGGTCATCAGCCACGGCCCGGCGGGGTCGTCGCCGGGGCGGGCCAACATGCGGTCGATCCAGTAGGAGTCGCCGCCCTTCTCCTTCTTGTAGATCTCCTCCATCATCTTGCGCGGGTGGTAGCCGACGGGCTCGTCCGGGACCGGGTCGGGGCCGGTGAAGACCGGCATGCCGAGGGTGTCCTGGACGGCCCGCGCCGACGCCGGCGGGGCGCCGGCGACCAGCCCGCCCGCGAGGGCCAGGGCGACCAGGCAGGGCAGAGATTTGCGCACAGGTCCTCCAAACAGGAGTGGTACACGGCGGCCGTCGCCTGGCTCGGCGACGCGCCGCCACGAGGGGGTGCTGCTCGGGATGAGGGCGCGGTGCCGGTCCGTCAGGGACGCTCGCCGGCGACGGGGAGCCAGACGCGCATCGTGGCGGGGCCGCGGTTGCCCCACCGGTGGTACGGCACGAGCCGCAGCACGGTGTCCGTGCCGCCGCCGGTGCCGCCGGGCCGGTCCTGCTCCGCGCGGTACGGCCAGCCGTTCGCGTCCGGAGCGGCCCGGACGGCGGCGATCTCCAGTTCGACCACCTCGTCGCCGGGCCTGTCGGCCGGCACGTCGGCGGGCGGGGTCGTCACCCGGGCGGCCAGGTCCGCGAGCGGCGGCTCGTCGCCCACCGACTCGGCGCAGTAGACGAGCGGCCCCCGCTCGACCGTGACGGTGCCGCGCAGCGCGTCCACCCGCCGGTCGGGGAAGGTCCAGCGGGGCGCCATGGGCAGCTCCAGCCGGATCTCGTCCCCGGCCCGCCACTCGCCCTCGGCGACCGCGTACCCCGGCGCGACGGGCACGGCCGCCGGCGAGCGGCCCGCACCGGCCGGCGGCGCTCCCGCCGCACCTGAGGCACCGGACCCATCGGGCGCGCAGGCGCGCGACAGGGTGGCGCCGGTCGCCCAGGACGGCACGCGCAGCGAGATCCGCCCGCGCCCGTCCGCCAGCACCCGCACCGTCACCCCGCCCGACCACGGATAGCCCGTCTCCATCTGGAGCGCCAGCCCGCCGTGCCGGATCTCGCCGGGCGTGAAGTGGTGGATCTGCACGCCGCCCGCATCGGCCGTGGCCACGTAGGCGGGCAGCGAGGCCAGCGTCCGGGCGATGTTGTTCGGGCAGCACGACACGTCGAACCAGGGGGAGCGCAGCCCGACCTGCTCGGCGTGGCTCACGACGCCCTGCGGCGGCTCGGCCGGCACCCGGACGTGCAGCGGATTGGCGTAGAAGAACGACTTGCCGTCCAGCGCCAGCCCGGTGGCGAGCATGTTGTACAGGGTCCGTTCGGTCATGTCGGCGTAGCGGGCGTCCCCGGTCGCCAGCAGCAGCCGGTGCGCCAGCATGATCGAGGCGATGCTCGCGCACGTCTCGGCGTAGGCCCGGTCCGGCGGCAGCTCGTAGTCCTCGCCGAACGACTCGTCGGCGTGCCGCGAGCCCATCCCGCCGGTCACGTGGGTGCGCCGGGCGATGGTGCGCTCCCACTGCGCCTCGACCGCCTTCAGCAGCTCCTGGTCGCCGGTCTCCACGGCCACGTCCACCACGCCGCAGGCCAGGTAGAGCGCCCGTACGGCGTGCCCGCCGAAGACCTTCGCCTGCCGTACCGGGACGTCGTCCTGGAAGTAGGCGCGGCCGAAGTGGATCGGGCCGAGAGCGGGCAGACCACGCCGTTCGACGAAGCGGCGGGCCATCTCCAGGTAGCGGTCGGTCCCGGTCGCCCGGTACAGCTCGACCAGGGCCATCTCGATCTCGGGGTGGCCGCACGTCTCCGTGGTGTCCATGAACCGGCGGCAGACGTGGTCGGCCGCCCGGATCGCCACCTCGGTCAGCCGGTCCTCGCCGTGCGTGCGCAGCCGGGCCACGCCCGCCTGGATGAGGTGGCCGTAGCAGTAGAGCTCGTGGCCCCACTCCAGGTCGGTGTAGCGGTTTCCGGACCAGCGGGTGTTGAGGTAGCCGTCGCCCTCCTGGGCCCGGGCCACGGTCTCGGCCAGCTCGGGCAGGTCCGGGTGCCCGGCCCAGGCCATGCCCTCCAGTAGTTTGTAGATCTCCGAGTCGCTGAACTCCCGGCCCCGGCGTGGCCGCCTGCCGCGGAAGTTGTCGATCCAGCCTTCGCGTTCCATCCATTCCCGGCAGTGGGCGATCGTGACCTCGCGGTCGAGCGTCACGCGGTCGCCCCAGAATCCGGGGGCGAGCCGTACCGCGTCGAGACCGAGAGGAGACAGCACGCCGGTGGAGGGCAGGACAGGGTTAGCCACGCAGAGCTCCCGACATGAATCCGCGCACGTAGTGGCGCTGCAGAAGGATGAAGAGGATGAGGCAGGGGACGGCCATCACCATGACGCCGGCCTGGAGCATGCCGTAGTCGATCGCGCCGAAGGTGCGTTGCGTCATGCTGACCACGGCCACCGGCAGGGTGAAGGACGAGCCGTCGTTGAGCAGGATGAGCGGGGCGAAGAAGTCGTTCCACGAGGCGAGGAAGGCGAACAGGCCGACCGTGACGAGCGCCGGGCGGACGGCGTGCAGCAGGATCCGGGAGAAGGCCCGGAACGTGCCGCATCCGTCGACCAGCGCCGCCTCCTCCAACTCGCGCGGGATCGCCTCGAACGCGTTGCGCATCATGAACAGCGCGAACGGGAGCTGGAACATCACGAACACCAGCGACAGCCCGGCCAGGGAGTTCTGCAGGCCGAGGTAGCCGAGCAGCACGTACAGCGGGATGAGGATCGTCGCGTACGGCACCATGAGGATGGCCAGCGTGGCCAGGAACAGCAGGTTCTTGCCGGGGAAGTCGAATCTGGCGAACGCGTAGCCGCCGAGCGCCGACACGACGAGCGTGCCCGCGACCGTCATGAACGACACCAGGACGCTGTTGGCGGCGTACGTGCCGACGCCCTCGCCGAACCTGGCCATCTCCAGGTAGTTCGAGGGGTCCTCCAGCGACGCCCAGCCGCTCCACACCAGGGGGAACAGGAAGAGCACGGCCAGGGCCGACAGGGTGATGGCGCGTGTCACCGCAGCCTCCGCATCATCAGGGTGTTGAGCCCGACCAGGCCGACGAGCAGCACGACCGACAGGGCCGCCGCGCCGCCGAGGTCGAAGCGGAAGAACGCGTCGCGGTAGACGACCATGACCATGGAGACGGTGCTGTTGTCCGGGCCGCCGTTGGTGAAGATGAAGAACTGGTCGAAGGCCAGCAGCGAGCCGGTCACGCTGAGGATGAGCATGAGCGCCAGCGTCGGCCGCAGCAGCGGCAGTGTGATCTTGGTGAAGATCTGCAGGCGGTTGGCGCCGTCGCTCCTGGCCGCCTCGTACACCTCGACGGGGATGGCCTGCAGGCCGGTCAGCAGGATGAGCATGTTGAACCCGGCGAAGCGCCACAGCACGAGCACGATCGTCGAGAACAGCGCCATGTTCGGCGTGCCGATCCACTTGACCGGCTCGTCGATGACGCCGAGGTCGCGCAGGATCGGATCGATGGGGCCGAAGTCGTTGTTGAGCATCCCGTAGAAGAGCAGGGCGGCGGCGGCGAAGCCGACGGCGCCCGGCAGGAAGAACGCGGTGCGGAAGAAGCCGACCCCCGGCCTGCGCTCCTGCACGAGCAGGGCCAGGCCGAGCGCGACGGACGACAGCAGCACCGTGGTGATCGCCGTGTACTTCAGCGTGAAGAGCACCGCGTCCACGAACAGCGGGTTGTCGGCGATCTTGGTGTAGTTCTCGGGGGCGTTGAACCGGGCGGGCCCGAGCAGCGGCCAGCGGTGCAGCGACATCCACACCACCAGCGCCAGCGGGGCGAGGAACAGCACGCCCACGATGACGGCGGTCGGCGCGGCGTACAGCCAGCCCTGGACCTTCCTGCTGTGCCGGCGGGCGGGCGGCGCCGAGTGCGCCGCCCGCCGCCCGGCTCGGCGGAGCGTCAACGTCATTGCTGCAGTGACTTCGTGATCTCGGCGTTGAGCTGCGGCACCTTGGCGGCGTCACCGAAGATCGCCTCGCGGGCCAGGCGCAGCCACGGCCCCTGCGGGTCGTTGAAGGTCTGTCCGAAGCGCAGCGCGTACGGTGTCTGCCCCTTGGCGACCAGCGAGTTGATCAGCACCACGCGCGGATCCTCGGCCGAGTACTTGTTGCTCGCCAGGTCCGTGCGGGCGACCACGTCCTTGTTCTTGGCCATGACCTCGACCTGCGCCTCGTCGGACATGGTCCAGGACAGGAACTCCCAGGCCGCGTCGGCGTGCTCGGAGGTGGCGGAGACGCCGATCGAGTCGCCGCCGATGAACGTCGACTCGCCGCCGTCCGGACCGGCGATCGGCGCGACGCCGATCTTCATGTCCGCCGGCATCGCGCCGAGCGTGGTCGAGGGCATCGGCATGACGCCGATCTCGCCCTTGGGGAAGAACCCGGTCCAGGTCGGGCCCTGCTCCTCCTTGGCCGTCGGGCCGGTCACCTTCTTGTCGTACATCTCCCGCCAGATCTTGAAGACCTCGGTCATCGCGGGCTGGTCGTTGAGCGAGGTCGTGCCCTCGGGGTTCATCACCTGGCCGCCGGCCGCCCAGACCGAGGGCCAGAAGGTGAAGACGTAGCAGCCGCCGCAGTTACCGCCGAAGAAGGTGCCGTGCACCTTGCCGTCCTTGCCGGCCTTCTCCTGGATGGCGGTGGCGTGCTGGGCGAACTCCTTCAGTGACTTGGGGCCCTGCTCGGGGTCGAGGCCCGCCTTCTCGTAGAGGTCCTTGTTCCAGAACCAGACCGAAAGGTCCAGCGTGTGGGGGATCGTGTACTGCCTGCCGTCGAGCGTGCCCAGCTTCATGTGCGAGGGCGCGAGCTTGTCCTTGAACGGCAGTGCGGCGATCCGGTCGGTGACGTCCAGGAACAGGCCCTGGGAGGTGTAGTTGGGCACGAAGATCACGTCGGCCGCGAACACGTCGGGAAGCTGCTTGGCCCCGGCCGCCGAGGCGATGCGCGGCTGGTAGTTGTCCGTCGGGATGACGGTCAGCTTGACCTGGTTCTTGTGGCTGCCGTTGTAGGCCTGGACCAGTCGCTCGCTCTGCGCCTGCGTGGCGGCGCGGGTCCACATGGTGATCGTGACGGGGCCGTCGGCGGGATCAGGCGCGCCGCCGTCGCCACCTCCGCAGGCCGTTGTGAACGTTAACACTCCGAGGATGGCGATCCCGGCCAGCCGTCGTCTCATGGTCTCTCCTTGGGGATCCCCGAGAACTAAAAGGTTTTCGGAAACGTAGAAGAAACATTCGTGCATGTCAATGGGTGTTATGGTTCGCTCCAGATGTCGGTTACTGAAAAGGGTTTCGAAACATGGCGGGTCGGCGCGCGACCATCAACGACGTGGCGTCCCTGGCGGGGGTGTCGATCGCCACGGCGTCCAAGGCGCTCAACGGGCGGCAGGACGTCCGGGCCTCGACGCGTGAGCGGGTGCTGGCCGCCGCCGAGCAGCTCTCCTTCCAGCCGAACGCGCTGGCCCGCGGGCTGCTGTCGGGGCAGACGCGCACGGTGGGGCTGCTCACCTCCGACAGCGTCGGCAGGTTCGGCATCCCGGTGCTGCTCGGCGCGGAGAACGCCTTCGGCGCGGGCGAGATGGCGGTGATGCTGTGCGACGCCCGGGGCGACGCGATCAGGGAGCAGCACCACCTGCGCGCCCTGCTGTCGCGCCGGGTGGACGGGCTGATCGTGGTGGGGGAGAGCACCAACCCGCGCCCCTCCGTCAGCAGGGACCTGCCGGTGCCCGTGGTCTACGCCTACGGCCCCTCCGACGACCCGGACGACGTGTCGTTCGTGCCCGACGACGTGGGCGGGGCGAGGCTGGCCGTCGAGCACCTGCTGGCCCTCGGGCGGCGCGGGATCGCGCACATCACCGGACCCCAGCACTACCAGGCCGCCCGCGACCGGGCCGAGGGGCTGGGGCGGGCGCTCGCCGCGGCCGGGGTGCGGCAGGCGGGCGAGACGCTCTGGGGCACGTGGTCGCAGCGGTGGGGGCGGCACGCCGCCGAGATGCTGCTCATGGCCGAGCCCGAGGTGGACGCGGTGTTCTGCGGCAGCGACCAGATAGCGGCCGGCTTCGTCGAGGCCGCCCGCGAACGCGGCCGGTCGGTGCCCGGCGACATCGCGGTGATCGGCTACGACAACTGGGAGGTGCTGTCCACCGAGACCCGGCCCGCCCTGACCACCGTGGACCTGAACCTGGAGGAGCTCGGCCGCACCGCCGCCCAGCACCTGTTCGCCGCCATCGACGGCAGGGCGACGCCGGGCGTGCACCGGATGCCCTGCCGGCTCGTCATCCGCGACTCGACCGCCGCCGGGTGAGCCGTGCCGGACCGGGCGCGCAGCACGCCGTCCGGCCCGGCGGCGCGGCCCGCGACCGGCCGCACACCTGAGACGGGTCTCTTGGCAGGGGAGGTTCCTCAGCTATACTGTTAACGCTAACACGAGCATGCGGGCGTTGCCAACGGAGAGCTGGGCGCCCCCGTCGAGGCGTCCTCACCATCCGCGTCAAGGTCCTCCGGGCGTAACGCGACCGTAATCGAGACGCCTCTTGACGAGACCCGTTGTTAACGTTCACAGTCTTGCCAAGCCAGGAAAAGGAGCAGCTCGTGGGATCGACCTCGGAGCGCCGCCCGCCGGTCATGGCCGATGTGGCCAAAGAGGCCGGCGTGTCGCACCAGACGGTCTCACGCGTGCTCAACGAGCACCCCAACGTGCGCAGCGAGACCCGCGCCAAGGTGCTCGTGGCGATCGACAAGCTCGGCTACCGCCGAAACCTCGTCGCCCGCGCGCTCGTCACCCGGCACTCCCGGACCCTCGGCGTGGTCAGTTTCGACACCACGCTGTACGGCCCGGCGAGCACCGTCTACGGCATCGAGCAGGCGGCCAGGGCCGCCGGCTACTTCATCAGCATCGTCAGCCTCAGATCGATCGACCGGAGCGGCGTCCGCGACGCCCTCGACTACCTGGCCGACCAGGGCGTCGACGGCATCGTCGTGGTGGCGCCGCAGCGTTCGGCCGCCCAGGCGCTGGCGGACCTGCCCCTCGGCGTGCCCACGGTCGCGGTCGAGGGCGGCGAGGCCGGCGAGGTGTCGGTCGTCTGCGTCGACCAGGTCGAGGGCGGCAGGCTCGCCACGGAGCACCTGCTGTCCCTGGGGCACGAGACGGTCTGGCACGTCCGCGGTCCCTCCGACTGGCTGGAGGCCGAAGGGCGCGTGGCCGGGTGGCGGGCCGCGCTGGCGCGAGCGGGCCGCGAGGCCCCGCAGCCGCTCGCCGGGGACTGGAGTCCGCGCTCGGGTTACGAGGCGGGCCGCAGCCTGGCGAGCATGACGGACGTGACCGCGGTCTTCGTCGCCAACGACCAGATGGCGCTCGGGGTGCTGCGGGCGTTCACCGAGCGGGGCGTGAAGGTCCCCGGCCGGGTGAGCGTCGTCGGTTTCGACGACATCCCCGAGTCGGAGTTCTTCTCGCCCCCGCTGACCACCATCAGGCAGGACTTCGGCGCGGTGGGCAGGCACAGCATCGAGGTGCTTCTACGGCAGATCGAGGGCCGGGAGCCACACGGGCGCGAGCGTCTCGTGGTCCCGCCCTCCTTGGTCGACCGGGCCAGCACGGCCCGGATCTAGTCGGGGACAGGTTTGGCGCGGCGCTGACGCGGCCTTCGCTGTTAGCGCTCACATCAGAAAGGAACTCCCCACGTGTTGAAGAGGATCTCGACGCTGGTTCTCGCCGGGCTCACCGCGGTGACGCTGGCCGGCTGCGGTGGCGGTGGCGGTGCTGACACCAGCGCCTCCAGCGGCGGCGACGGCTCGATCACCATGGGCTTCTCGCAGGTCGGCGCGGAAAGCGGCTGGCGGACGGCCAACACCAAGTCGGTCCAGGAGTCGGCCAAGACGGCCGGCATCACCCTGAAGTTCTCCGACGCCCAGCAGAAGCAGGAGAACCAGATCAAGGCCATCCGCTCCTACATCCAGCAGAAGGTGGACGTCATCGCCTTCTCGCCGGTGGTGGAGTCGGGCTGGGACACGGTCCTGAAGGAGGCCCAGAACGCCAAGATCCCGGTCATCCTGACCGACCGGGCCGTGGACTCCAAGGACACCAGCCTCTACAAGACCTTCCTCGGCTCCGACTTCGTCGAGGAGGGCCGCAAGGCCGGCACGTGGCTGCTGGAGGAGTACAAGTCGGGCACCGACCCGGTGAACATCGTCGAGCTGCAGGGCACCACGGGCTCCGCTCCGGCCAACGACCGCAAGGCCGGGTTCCAGGAGGTCATCGGCGGCGAGGCCAAGTTCAAGGTCATCGCCTCGCAGACCGGCGACTTCACCAGGGCCAAGGGCAAGGAGGTCATGGAGGCCTTCCTGAAGGCCCACCCCGACATCGACGTCCTCTACGCCCACAACGACGACATGGGTCTGGGCGCCATCGAGGCCATCGAGGGCGCGGGCAAGGTGCCCGGCAAGGACATCAAGATCATCACGGTCGACGCCGTCAAGGACGGCATGCAGGCCCTCGCCGACGGCAAGATCAACTACATCGTCGAGTGCTCCCCGCTGCTCGGCCCGCAGCTCATGGACCTCGCCAAGAAGGTGGTCAAGGGTGAGTCCGTCCCCGCCCGCGTGGTGACGGAGGAGACGACCTTCACCCAGGAGCAGGCCAAGGCCGCGCTGCCCCAGCGCCAGTACTGACCGGTGGCCGGGCCGGACCCAGGTCGGCGACGACGCTGGGGCCCGGCCCGGCCGCGTGCGACGAGCGCGAACAGGAGAGGGGACGCCGCGATGGCCGAACCCGCACCCATCCTGCGCATGAGCGGGATCGGTAAACAGTTTCCCGGAGTGAGGGCCCTCGACGGCGTCGACCTGAGGCTGCTCCCGGGCGAGGTGCACGCGCTGATGGGCGAGAACGGCGCGGGCAAGTCCACGTTGATCAAGGTGCTGACCGGGGTCCACCCGTGCGACGAGGGCAGCGTCGAGCTGGCCGGGCGGAGCGTGGCCTTCGCCGGCCCCCTGGAGGCCCAGCGGGCCGGGATCAGCACGGTCTACCAGGAGGTCAACCTCTGCGCCAACCTCTCGGTGGCGGAGAACGTCTTCATCGGCCGCGAGCCGCGCCGGCGCGGGCGCATCGACTTCAGGCGCATGCGGGCGCGGGCGGCCGAGCTGCTGGCCCGGCTGGAGCTGGACGTCGACGTCTCGGCGCCGCTGTCGTCGTGCTCGCTGGCCATCCAGCAGATGGTCGCCATCGCCCGCGCGATCGACGTCGACGCCCGGGTGCTCATCCTGGACGAGCCGACCTCCAGCCTCGACGCGGGCGAGGTCGAGCAGCTCTTCCGGGTGATGCGCACGCTCAAGGAGGAGGGCATCGCGATCCTCTTCGTCTCCCACTTCCTCGACCAGATCTACGAGATCTCCGACCGCATGACGATCCTGCGCAACGGCCGGCTCGTGGGCGAATACCTCACCAGCGAGCTCAGCCAGGTCGACCTGGTCGCCAAGATGATCGGCCAGGAGCTGGCCGACCTGGAGAAGCTGCACGGCGAGGCCAGGGTGTTCGACCGGCCGCTGGTCGAGGCGCGCGAACTGGGCCGGACCGGCGCCATCGAGCCGTTCTCGCTCACCATCCACGAGGGCGAGGTCGTCGGCCTGGCCGGGCTGCTCGGCTCCGGCCGTACCGAGATCGCCCGGCTGCTCTTCGGCGCCGACCACGCCACCGCCGGCGAGGTGGCGGTCGGCGGCGCGGCCGTGTCGCTGCGCACGCCGCGCACCGCGATGACGCACGACATCGCCTTCTGCTCCGAGAACCGCAAGCAGGACGGGCTCATCCCCGACCTCACGGTCAGGGAGAACATCATCCTCGCCCTGCAGGCCACCCGCGGCTGGACCAGGCCGGTGCCGCGCGAACAGCAGGACGAGCTGGTCGGCCGGTACGTCAAGGCGCTGCGGATCAGCCCGCCGAACCCCGACCACCTCGTGCGCAACCTCAGCGGCGGCAACCAGCAGAAGGTGCTGCTGGCCCGCTGGCTGATCCTGGAGCCGAAGCTGCTCATCCTCGACGAGCCCACCCGCGGCATCGACGTGGGCGCCAAGACCGAGATCCAGCGCCTGGTCGCCGAGCTGTCCGACGGCGGCATGGCGGTGCTGTTCATCTCCGCCGAGCTGGAGGAGGTGCTGCGGCTCAGCCACCGGGTCGGGGTGCTGCGCGACCGCAGGCTGGTGGCCGACCTGCCCAACGACGACGCCTTGACCACGGACGTGCTCCTGGAGACCATCGCGAGCGGAGGGCGGGCATGAGACGACTGCTGTGGCCGCTGGCCATCCTGGCGGCGCTGATCCTGCTGAACGTGGCGTTCTCGCCCGGATTCCTGTCGATCCAGATGCGGGAGGGCCACCTCTACGGCAGCCTGATCGACATCCTGCGCTTCGGCGCGCCGCTCATCCTGGTGTCGCTGGGCATGACGCTGGTCATCGCGACGGGCGGCATCGACCTGTCGGTCGGCTCGGTGGTGGCCATCTCGGGCGCGCTGGCCTGCCTGCAGCTCAGCCAGGACGCGAGCGTCCTCACCTCCGTGGTGCTGGCACTCGGCCTGTCGGTGCTGCTCGGGGCGTGGAACGGCTTCCTCGTCGCCGGGATCGGCATCCAGCCGATCATCGCCACGCTGATCCTCATGGTGGCCGGGCGCGGCCTGGCCCAGCTCATCACCGACGGGCAGATCATCACCGTCAACAGCCCCGCCTACAAGCTCATCGGCGGCGGCTACCTGCTGACGATCCCGTTCGGCATCCTGCTCGTGCTGGTCGTGCTGGGCGTCACCGCGTTCCTCACCCGACGGCTCGCGCTCGGCATGCTCATCGAGTCGGTCGGCGGCAACGCCGAGGCCAGCAGGCTCGCCGGCATCCGCGCGCGCGGGATCATCGTCATGGTCTACGCGTTCGCGGCGCTGTGCGCGGGCGTCGCCGGGTTGATGATCAGCTCGAACGTCTCCAGCGCCGACGGCAACAACGCCGGCCTGTGGATCGAGCTGGACGCGATCCTCGCGGTGGTCATCGGCGGCACCTCGCTGGCGGGCGGGCGCTTCTCGCTCGGCGGCACGGTCGTCGGCGCGCTCATCATCCAGACGCTGACCACCACGATCTACTCGGTGGGTGTGCCGCCGGAGACCACGCTGCTGTTCAAGGCGCTCGTGGTGGCCGCGGTCTGCCTGATCCAGTCCCCGTCGTTCCGTGAGAAGGTGTTCCGCCGCCGCGGGACCCCGGCCGGGCCGCGCCCGGCGGCCGAGGAGAAGGTGCGGGTGACGGCATGACGCCCCCTGCGATGACGCTCGACCGGGGCGTGCTGCGGGCCGTCCCGGCCAGGTACGTGCCCGTGCTGGTGACGGCCTGCCTGTTCGTGGCGATGTTCGTGGCGGGCGGCGTCCGCTACGAGGGCTTCGCCAGCGGGCAGGTGATTCTCAACGTCTTCATCGACAACGCCTTCCTGCTGGTCGTCGCGGTCGGCATGACGTTCGTGATCCTCACCGGCGGCATCGACCTGTCGGTCGGCTCGGTGGTCGCGCTGTCCACGATGATCTCGGCGAGCCTCATGGCCGGGCCGGGCTGGCCGCCGTACCTGGTCGTCCCGCTGGTGCTGCTCATCGGCTCCACGCTGGGGCTGGTGATGGGCTACATCGTGCACGTCTTCGACATCCAGCCGTTCATCGTCACCCTGGCCGGGATGTTCCTGGCCAGGGGCCTGTGCTACACGATCGGCACCGACTCGATCCCGATCGAGGACCCGACGTTCACCGCGTTCGCGCAGACCAGGATCGACCTGTTCGCCGACCTGTGGATCTCGCCCAGCGTGCTCGTCGCGGCCGTGGTGGTGCTGGTGGCGGCGTACGTGCTGCACTACACGCGGCTCGGCCGGACCGTGTACGCCACCGGCGGCAGCGAGCAGTCGGCGCAGCTCATGGGCCTGCCCGTCGGGCGCACCAAGATCGCCGTCTACACGATCAGCGGGTTCTGCTCGGCGCTCGGCGGCGTGCTGCTGTCGTTCTACATGCTCTCGGGATACGGCCTGCACGCCGTCGGCATGGAGCTCGACGCGATCGCCGCGGTCGTCATCGGCGGCACGCTGCTGACCGGGGGCTCCGGATTTCTGTTCGGCACGGTGCTGGGCGTGCTGGTGCTGGGTCTGATCCAGACCGTCATCAGCTTCGAGGGCACGCTGAGCTCGTGGTGGACGAAGATCTTCATCGGCCTGCTGCTGTTCGTCTTCATCCTGTTGCAGCGTCTATTCTCGGCGCGGCGCCGTACGTGACCGGTTGTGCGGCTGTGCCGTGCCCGACCTTGGGGAGTGTTGTGTGAGCGCTAACAGCGACAGCTATGTGATCGGCGTCGACTTCGGGACGCTGTCGGGGCGCGCCGTCGTGGTACGCGTGTCCGACGGGGCCGAGCTGGGCACCGCCGTCCACGAGTACACCCACCGTGTCATCGAGGACCGGCTGCCCGGCACGGACGTGCGCCTGGCGCCCGACTGGGCGCTCCAGTCGCCGCACGACTGGCTCGACGTGCTGCGCACCGCGGTCCCCGAGGCCGTGGCCGCCGCCGGGATCGACCCCGCCCGGGTGATCGGGCTCGGCACCGACTTCACCGCCTGCACCGTGCTGCCGGCCAGGGCGGACGGCACGCCGCTGTGCGAGGAGACGCCCGAGCGGCCGCACGCCTGGCCGAAGCTGTGGAAGCACCACGCGGCGCAGGCGCACGCCGACCGGATCAACGCGCTGGCCGCCGAGCGCGGCGAGACGTGGCTGCCGCGCTACGGCGGCAAGATCTCCTCGGAGTGGCAGTTCGCCAAGGCGTTGCAGGTGCTGGAGGAGGACCCCGAGGTCTACGCCAGGACCGACCGGTGGATCGAGGCGGCCGACTGGATCGTCTGGCAGCTCACCGGCGTGGAGACCCGCAACGTCTGCACCGCCGGCTACAAGGGGATCTTCCAGGACGGCGGCTACCCCTCCGCCGGGTTCCTGACCGCGCTCAACCCGGGCTTCGCCGGCTTCACCGCCAAGCTGGGCCAGGAGCTGTCCCCCCTCGGCGGGCTCGCCGGCCGGCTGACCGCGCAGGCCGCCGGGTGGACCGGGCTGCCCGAGGGCATCGCCATCGCCGTCGGCAACGTCGACGCGCACGTCACCTCGGCCGCCGCCGACGCGGTCCGGCCCGGCCAGATGGTCGCCATCATGGGCACGTCCACCTGCCACGTGATGCCCTCCGACCAGCTCGCCGAGGTGCCCGGCATGTGCGGCGTCGTCCGCGACGGGATCGTGCCGGGGTTGTGGGGCTACGAGGCCGGCCAGTCGGGCGTGGGCGACATCTTCGCCTGGTTCGTCGACAACGGCGTGCCCGCCTCCTACACCCGGGCCGCCGAGGAGCGCGGCCTGTCGGTCCACGCGTACCTGACCGAGCTGGCCGCCGCCCAGCGGGTGGGCGAGCACGGGCTGGTGGCGCTCGACTGGCACAACGGCAACCGCTCGGTGCTGGTGGACCACAACCTGTCCGGCGTGATCGTCGGCCAGACGCTCAGCACCCGGCCCGAGGACGTCTACCGCGCCCTCATCGAGGCCACCGCGTTC
Source organism: Nonomuraea muscovyensis (assembly GCF_014207745.1). Taxonomy (NCBI): domain Bacteria; kingdom Bacillati; phylum Actinomycetota; class Actinomycetes; order Streptosporangiales; family Streptosporangiaceae; genus Nonomuraea; species Nonomuraea muscovyensis. The sequence continues at coordinate 2,952,331 of NZ_JACHJB010000002.1, read as the reverse complement.
GGCGCCCGGATGATCGTCGAGACGTTCGAGAAGGCCGGCGTGCCGGTCGAGGAGTTCGTGGCCGCCGGCGGGCTGCTGAAGAACCGGTTCCTCATGCAGATCTACGCCGACGTGCTGCGGCGCCCCCTGTCGGTGATCGGCTCCGACCAGGGCCCGGCCCTCGGCTCGGCCATCCACGCGGCCGTCGCGGCGGGGGCCTACGCCGACATCCAGCAGGCCGCCGCCGCGATGGGCACGCGGCGCGACGACGCCTACCTGCCCGACGAGGCCAGGGCCGACGCCTACGACCGGCTCTACGCCGAGTACCGCACACTGCACGACTACTTCGGGGACGGACGGATGCTGCACACGCTGCGCGCGATCAGGAACGAGGCCAACGGATGACCGTCGCCGACATGCGGAAGACGATCAGCGACCTGCACGCCGAGCTGGTGCGCAACAACCTCGTGGCCTGGACCGCCGGAAACGTCTCCGGCCGGGTGCCCGGCGAGGACCTGTTCGTCATCAAGCCGTCGGGGGTGAGCTACGACGAGCTGTCGCCGGCCACCATGGTCGTCTGCGACCTCGACGGCAACCTGGTCGAGGGGGCGCACTCCCCGTCCAGCGACACCGCCGCACACGCCTACGTCTACCGCAACCTGCCCGAGGTCGGCGGCGTCGTGCACACCCACTCCACCTACGCCACCGCCTGGGCGGCCCGCGGCGAGGCCGTCCCGTGCGTGCTCACCGCGATGGCCGACGAGTTCGGCGGCGAGATCCCCGTCGGGCCGTTCGCGCTCATCGGCGACGACTCCATCGGCCAGGGCATCGTCGAGACGCTCAAGGGGCACCGTTCGCCGGCCGTGCTGATGCGCAGCCACGGCGTCTTCACGATCGGCAGGGACCCGAAGGCCGCCGTGAAGGCGGCCGTCATGTGCGAGGACGTGGCCCACACCGTGCACATCGCACGGCAGCTCGGCGAGCCCCTGAAGATCGCGCAGGACGACGTCGACCGCCTCTACGACCGCTACCAGAACGTCTATGGACAAAGGAGCCCGCGTTGAACATCTGGTTTCTGACCGGCAGCCAGGGGCTGTACGGCGAGGAGACGCTGCAGCAGGTCGCCGAGCAGTCGCGGCGCATCGCCGAGGCGCTCCCGCTGCCCGTGGAGTGGAAGCCCGTGCTGACCGACGCGGCGGCGATCCGGCGCGTCATGCTGGAGGCGAGCGCCGACGACACGTGCGCCGGGGTGATCGCCTGGATGCACACCTTCTCGCCGGCCAAGATGTGGATCGCCGGGCTCGACGCGCTGCGCAAGCCGCTGCTCCACCTGCACACGCAGGCCAACGTGGAGCTGCCGTGGAGCTCCATCGACATGGACTTCATGAACCTCAACCAGGCGGCGCACGGCGACCGGGAGTTCGGCCACATCCAGACGCGGCTGGGCGTCGCGCGCAAGACCGTGGCCGGGCACGTGAGCGACCCGTACGTGGCCGACCGCGTCCTCGCCTGGGCGCGGGCCGCCACCGGCCTGGCCGAGGTGCGCACGCTCAAGCTCGCCCGTTTCGGCGACAACATGCGCGACGTCGCCGTCACCGAGGGCGACAAGGTGGAGGCGCAGCTCCGCTTCGGCGTCTCGGTCAACACCTACGGCGTGAACGACCTGGTCGAGGCCGTGGACGCCGCCTCCGACGCCGACGTGAACTCCCTGGTCAAGGAGTACGAGGAGCTCTACCGGGTGGCGCCCGAACTGCTCGGGGAGCGGCGCGAGTCGCTGCGCTACGCCGCCCGGATCGAGCTGGGCCTGCGCCACTTCCTGGAGGCAGGCGGCTTCAGGGCGTTCACCACGAACTTCGAGGACCTCGGCGGGCTGCGGCAGCTTCCCGGCCTGGCCGTGCAGCGGCTGATGGCCGACGGCTACGGCTTCGGCGGCGAGGGAGACTGGAAGACCTCGGTGCTGCTGCGTACGCTCAAGGCCATGACGCCAGGCGGTACGTCCTTCATGGAGGACTACACCTACCACCTGACGCCGGGCGAGGAGCTCATCCTCGGCGCGCACATGCTGGAGGTCTGCCCGTCGATCGCCGACGGCACGCCGTCCTGCGAGATCCACCCGCTCGGCATCGGCGGCCGGGAGGACCCGGTCCGGCTCGTGTTCGACGCGACGCCGGGCCCCGGCGTGGTGGTCGGCCTGGCCGACATGGGCGACAGGTTCCGGCTGGTGGCCAACGAGATCGACCTCGTGGCCCCGCCCGAGCCGCTGCCCGAGCTGCCGGTCGCCCGAGCGGTCTGGCGCCCCCGGCCCGACCTGCGCACCAGCACCGAGGCGTGGCTGACCGCCGGCGCGCCGCACCACACCGTGCTGTCCACGGCGGTCGGCACCGAGGAGCTGACCGACCTGGCCGACATGCTGGGCGTGGAGCTGCTGGTCATCGACGCCGACACCACGATCCGGCAGTTCGCCAAGGAACTGCGCTGGAACCAGGCCTACTACCGTCTGGCCCAGGGCCTGTAGTGGCGGCCGCACCGTCCGCCGGGGTGACCAACTGGGCAGGCAACGTCGCCTTCCGCGCGGGCGGCGTGCGTCGGCCAGCCACCCTGGACGAACTGCGGCGGCTCGTCGCCGGCGGCCCCCGGGTGCGGGCGCTGGGCAGCGGCCACTCCTTCAGCGACGTGGCCGACACCTCCGGCGAGCTGGTCCGTCTGGACCGCATGCCGCAGGAGATCGCGCTCGACGGGGCGGCCGGGCGGGTGCGGGTCGGCGCGGGCGTCACCTACGCCCGGCTGGCCGCCGCCCTGCACGCCGGCGGGTTCGCGCTGGCCGCCATGGCGTCGCTGCCGCACATCTCGGTGGCGGGTTCGGTGGCGACGGGCACGCACGGCTCCGGCGACGGCAATCGGAGCCTGTCGGCGGCGGTCTCGGGGCTGGAGCTCGTCACCGCCGACGGCTCGCTCGTCACGCTGGAGAGGGGCGACGCCGACTTCCCCGGCGCGGTGGTCGCGCTGGGGGCGCTCGGCGTCGTCACGACGCTCACCCTCGACGTGGTGCCCGCCTACGAGCTGCGCCAGTACGTCCTGGAGGACCTGCCGTGGGACGCGCCGTTCGACGAGGTCCTGGCCGCCGGCCACAGCGTCAGCCTGTTCACCGACTGGAGCACGGTCCGCGTGTGGCTGAAGCGCCGCGAGGAGTTGGCGGCCGGTGAGCGGTGGGGCGCCCGCCCGGCTGACGGGCCGCGCCACCCGGTGCCGGGCATGCCGGCCGACGCCTGCACGGCGCAACTCGGCGTGCCGGGGCCGTGGCACGAGCGGCTGCCGCACTTCCGGGCCGAGGCGCCGCCCAGCAGCGCCGGGGACGAGCTGCAGTCGGAGTTCGCGCTGCCCAGGGCCTGCCTGGGCGACGCGCTGGCCGCGCTGCACGCCCTCGGTGACCGGATCCGGCCGGCGCTGCAGATCTCGGAGGTGCGCACGGTCGCCGCGGACGACCTGTGGCTCAGCCCGTTCCACGGCCGCGACAGCGTGGCCGTGCACTTCACCTGGGTCGGCGACTGGGCCGTGGTGCGTCCGGTGCTGCGGCTGGTGGAGGACGCGCTGGCGCCGTTCGACCCGCGGCCGCACTGGGGCAAGCTGTTCACCCGGTGGCCGGCGTGCCCGCCGCGCTTCGCGGAGCTGGTGCGCAGGTACGATCCGGACGGAAAGTTCGGCAACGACTTCGTGCGCCGGCTCGTCGACATACCTGACGCCACCTGACAGGTATCTTCGGCACGATGCTTCGTATGACATTCGCGCAAGGCCCCTTCGACACCGCCGACTGGAACGCCCGGCCGCCCTTCGACGACCGCGACGGCGTCGCGCTCGCGCAGGTCACGCTGAGCAAGACGTTCCGCGGTGACCTGACCGCCACGTCGGTGGTGCACATGCTGATGGTGACCACCGAGGTGGCGGAGTCGCGCGCGTACGTGGCGGTCGAGCGGATCGAGGGGACGTTGCGCGGCCGCACGGGCTCGTTCGTCGTCCAGCACAACGCGGTCAGCGACGAGGGGGAGCGGTCGCTGCGCGTCACCGTCGTCCCCGACTCCGGCACCGGCGGGCTGCGCGGCATCCGGGGCGAGATGGAGATCGCCGTCGCCCCCGACGGCTCCCACTCCTACGCCTTCGACTACCGGCTGCCCGGCTGACGCCTCAGCCGCGCGGCCGCATCCAGTCGAAGCTCCGCTCCACCGCCCGGCACCAGTTGTCGTACTCCGCCGCCCGGCGCTCGGGCTCCATGGCCGGCAGCCACTGGGCGGCGCGGTGCCAGTTGCGGCGCAGCCCCTCCAGGTCCGGCCAGTAGCCGACGGCCAGCCCGGCGGCGTACGCGGCGCCGAGCGACACGGTCTCGGCCACCATGGGACGCACCACCGGTACATCCAGAACGTCGGCGATGTACTGCATGAGCAGGTTGTCGGCGGTCATGCCGCCGTCCACCTTGAGGGTGCGCAGGGCCAGCCCGGAGTCGGCGTTCATCGCGTCGACGACCTCGCGGGTCTGCCAGGCGGTCGCCTCCAGCACCGCGCGGGCGAGATGCCCCTTGGTGATGTACGAGGTCAGGCCGACGATCACGCCGCGGGCCTCGCTGCGCCAGTGCGGGGCGAACAGCCCTGCGAACGCGGGGACGATGTAGCAGCCGCCGTTGTCGTCCACGGTCTTGGCCAGCGTCTCGATCTCCGCGGCGCTGTTGATCAGGCCGAGCCCGTCGCGGAACCACTGCACCAGCGCGCCCGTCACGGCGATCGGCCCTTCCAGGGCGTACACGGCCGGCTGGGCGCCCACCTGGTAGCCGACCGTGGTGAGCAGGCCGTGGGAGGAGCGGACCGGCTCGTTGCCGGTGTTGAGCATGAGGAAGCTGCCGGTGCCGTAGGTGCACTTGGCCTCGCCCGGCGCGAAGCAGGTCTGGCCGAACAGCGCCGCCTGCTGGTCGCCGAGCGCGGCGCCGATGCGCACGCCGGGCAGGACCCGGCTGGCCACGCCGTACGTCTCGGTGGACGGGCGGATCTGCGGCAGCATCGCCCGCGGCACGCCGAAGAAGTCGAGCAGTTCGGCGTCCCACTCCAGGGTGGCCAGGTCCATCAGCAGGGTGCGGCTCGCGTTGGTGACGTCGGTCAGGTGCAGCCCGCCATCGGGTCCGCCGGTGAGGTTCCAGATCAGCCAGCTCTCCATCGTGCCGAACAGCACCTCACCGCGCTCGGCCCGCTCGCGCAGCCCCGGTGTCGCGTCGAACAGCCAGCGGATGCGCGGGGCCGAGAAGTAGGTGGCGAGCGGCAGGCCGCAGCGTTTCTGCACCATCGACGCCTCGGGACGGGCCGCCAGCTCGTCGACCAGGGCGTTGGTCCGGGTGTCCTGCCAGACGATGGCTCGCCGGAGCGGCAGCCCGGTCCGCCGGTCCCACAGCAGGGTGGTCTCGCGCTGGTTGGCGATGCCGATCGCCGCGATCTCCTCCAGGCCGACGCCGGCCTGCCGGAGGGCTTCGGGGGCGATGCGCTCCAGGTTGCGCCAGATCTCCATGGCGTCGTGCTCGACCCAGCCGGGACGCGGGAAGTGCTGGCGGTGCTCGCGCTGCGTCACCGACACCAGGCGCCCCTGCTGGTCGAAGATGATGCACCGCGTCGACGTCGTACCTTGGTCGATGGACATCACATAGCGCATGACCATGTCGTTCACCTCGGTAGGTGTGGAAGTGGCTGTCTACCAGCGTGAGGCACCGAGGTCCCGGGACACCGCGCGCGCGGCGTCGCGCACGAACGTCACCAGGGTGGTGTTGGGCTGGCCTTTGGCGTCGCAGACCCGTTCGACGGCGCCGGTGATCCCGATGGCCCCGACCACCAGACCGCCGTGGCCGCGGATGGGCGCCGCGATGGCCGCCTCTCCCACGGTCATCTCCTCCACCGAGGCGGCCCAGCCCACCTCGCGGATGGCGGCGAGGGCGCGGGCCAGTGCCTTGGGCGCGACGATGGTGCGGCGGGTGAACGCGTCGAGCGGGCCGTTGCCGAGTGTGGCGGCGGCGCCCGAGTCGAAGGCCAGCAGCACCTTGCCCAGCGCGGTGGCGTGCATCGGCAGCAGGGAGCCGACGTCGAGCGTCTGCAACGAGTCGTCGGGGCGGAAGACGTGGTGCACCACGAGGACCTGGCCGTCGAGGACGGTGCCGATCTTCACGGATTCGCAGCTCCGCGCCGCGAGCGCGTCCGCCCAGTTGATCGCGCGGGAGCGGAGCTCGTTGACGTCCAGGTAGCTCGTGCCGAGGTGGAGCAGGGCGGCCCCGAGCTGGTACTTGCCCGTCGCGTCGTCCTGCTCCACGAAGCCGACCAACTGCAGGGTGCGCAGCAGGCCGTGGGCCGTGCCGCGTGGCAGGCCCAGCGAGGTGGCGATCTCTCCCACGCCGAGCCTGCCGGAGCTGCGGGCGAGCAGACGCAGGATCGCCGCTCCCCGCTGGATGGACTGCACTGGACCTGGCACGGTCCAGAGCGTAGCCCTCCCCCGGTCGTTGTTCGACATTGTCGGCAGAGCCAACCGGAAAATCTACGCATACCCGCTCATACTGGAAGAACTGTGGGCTGGGTCATAGCCCCTAGACGATAAACCGGTATGTCATAGCTGACTAGTGTTCGACATTGTCGGCACCTTGCCGTTGACCCGCCCGTTTTCCTCACCTAGCTTCCAGTCAGCTGTGAGGCACCCCAGCGCCTCACCGGACGTCCTGCCTGCGACGACGCCTGCTCTGGCGCGGTAGCGAGGCGGGTGAGGAGGAAACCATGGCGGAACGGCTCAAAGCCCGAGGACTGCTCGGGGAGATGGCCGCCGAGTTCGCGGGCACCATGATCCTGATCCTGTTCGGGGTCGGCGTGGTGGCGCAGGTCGCGGCGGCCGGCATCGGAGATCACGACAGCATCGCGTGGGCGTGGGGTCTCGGCGTGACCCTCGGCGTCTACGTCGCCGCCCGGACCAGCGGCGCGCACCTCAATCCCGCCGTCACCATCGCGCTGGCGGCGTTCAAGGGCTTCTCCTGGCGCAAGGTGGCCCCCTACGTGCTGGCGCAGACCGTGGGGGCGTTCGTCGCCGCGCTCCTCGTCCGCTTCAACTACGCCGAGGTGCTGACCAAGGCCGACCCCGGCCTCACCATCAAGACCCAGGGCGTCTTCTCCACGCTGCCGGGCAACGGCACCCTGCCGGTCGGCACCTGGGGCGCCTTCGGCGACCAGATCATCGGCACCGCGATCCTGCTGTTCCTCATCCTCGCGATCACGGACATGCGCAACAACGCGCCGCTCGCCAACCTCGCCCCCTTCATCATCGGTCTGCTCGTGGTGGCGATCGGCATGGCCTGGGGCACCAACGCCGGCTACGCCATCAACCCCGCCCGCGACTTCGGCCCCCGGCTGGCGTCGTTCCTCACCGGGTACGAGACCGCCTGGCAAGATCAGTACGGTCAGCTCTACTTCTGGGTGCCCATCGTGGCCCCCGTCATCGGCGGCCTGATCGGCGCCGCCCTCTACCAGCTTCTCGTGGGCCGTTTCCTGCCCGTCGACGACGACACCGAGCCGGGCCGCGTGCCGGAGAAGACCTCGTACGAGACCGTCTGACCCTTCCCACCCCCTTTCTAGGAGGCACGATTCCATGCCGGACTTCGTCGGAGCCGTCGACCAGGGCACCACGAGCACCCGCTTCATGATCTTCGATCACGGCGGCAACGAGATCGCCCGTCACCAGCTCGAACACGAGCAGATCCTGCCCCAGGCCGGCTGGGTGGAGCACAACCCGACCGAGATCTGGGAGCGCACCCGGGCGGTCATCGAGACCACGCTGAACAAGGCGAGCCTCAGCGCCTCCGACCTGGCCGCGCTGGGCATCACCAACCAGCGCGAGACCACGGTGGTGTGGAACCGCCGCACCGGCCGGCCGTACTACAACGCCATCGTCTGGCAGGACACCCGCACCGACCGGATCGCCTCGGCCCTGGACCGCGAGGGCAAGGGCGACGTCATCCGCCGAAAGGCGGGCCTGCCCCCGGCGACGTACTTCTCCGGCGGGAAGATCCAGTGGATCCTGGAGAACGTCGACGGGGTGCGCGAAGCGGCCGAGGCCGGCGACGCGATCTTCGGCACCACCGACACGTGGCTGCTGTGGCACCTCACCGGCGGCGTCGACGGCGGCCTGCACGTCACCGACCCCACCAACGCCAGCCGCACCATGCTGATGGATCTGGAGACGCTCGACTGGGACGACGAACTCCTGTCGTTCTTCGGCATCCCGCGCCGGATGCTGCCGGCGATCGTGCCCTCCTCCCACGCGGAGGCGTACGGGCGCACCCGGCCCGGCGGCCCGCTGGGCGGTGAGGTCACGCTCGGGGGCGTCCTCGGCGACCAGCAGGCCGCCACCGTCGGCCAGGTGTGCTTCGAGGTCGGCACGGCCAAGAACACCTACGGCACCGGCAACTTCCTGCTGCTCAACACCGGCACCACCCCGGTGCGCTCGCAGCACGGCCTGCTCACCACGGTCTGCTACCAGCTCGGCGACCAGGCGCCGGTGTACGCGCTGGAGGGCTCGATCGCGGTGACCGGCTCGGCCGTGCAGTGGCTGCGCGACCAGCTCGGCATCATCTCCGGGGCGAGCCAGAGCGAGTCGCTGGCCCGGCAGGTGGACGACAACGGCGGCGTGTTCTTCGTGCCCGCCTTCTCCGGGCTGTTCGCCCCGTACTGGCGCTCGGACGCCCGCGGCGCCATCGTCGGGCTGTCGCGCTACAACAACAACGCGCACATCGCCCGGGCCACCCTGGAGTCGATCTGCTACCAGAGCCGTGACGTCGTCGAGGCGATGCGCCAGGACTCCGGAGTCGCCCTCGACGTGCTCCGGGTGGACGGCGGCGTCACCGCCAACGATCTGTGCATGCAGATCCAGGCCGACGTCCTGGGCGTGCCGGTCTCCAAGCCCGTGGTGGCCGAGACCACCGCGCTGGGCGCGGCCTACGCGGCCGGCCTGGCGGTCGGCTTCTGGAAGTCCTGCGAGGAGCTCAAGCAGAACTGGCAGGAGGACCGCCGCTGGGAGCCCCAGTGGTCGCAGGACCAGCGTGACACGGCCTACGCCACCTGGAAGAAGGCCGTCACCCGCACCCTCGACTGGGTCGACGTCGGCTGAGCCGGGGCGACGCCCGGGGGCGGGTGCCCCCGGGCCCTCTTCCTGACTTTCATGAAATGAGGAGCTTTACTGTGACATCTGTACCGCTGGGACCGGCGTACCGCGCGGAAGCGCTGCGGCGGATGGGCGAGAGCGAGTTCGACGTGCTGGTCGTCGGCGGCGGTGTCGTCGGGGCAGGGGTGGCGCTCGACGCGGTGTCCCGTGGCCTCTCGGTCGCCGTGGTCGAGGCCCAGGACTGGGCGGCCGGCACCTCCAGCCGCTCCAGCAAGCTCATCCACGGTGGCCTGAGATACCTCGAACAGCTCGACTTCCGGCTGGTCAGGGAGGCGCTCAAGGAACGTGACCTGTTGCTGACCCGGCTGGCCCCCCACCTGGTGCGCCCGGTGCCGTTCCTGTTCCCGCTGCGGCACCGGCTCTGGGAGCGGTTCTACGTCGGCGCGGGCATCGCCCTCTACGACCTGCTCGACGGCGCCCGCACCCTGCCCCGGCACCGTCACCTGAGCCGGCGCCGCGCGCTCGCCGCCGCGCCGTCCCTCAACGCGCAGGCTCTCGTCGGCGCCGTCCAGTACCACGACGCCCAGGTCGACGACGCGCGCTTCGCGATGACGCTGGCCCGCACCGCCGCCCAGTACGGCGCCGCGGTGGCGACCAGGGCACGGGTGACCGGGCTGGTCCGCGACGACGGCCGGGTCACCGGCGCGCGGGTGCGCGACCTGCAGAGCGACGACGAGATCGTGGTGCGGGCCCGCCAGGTGATCAACGCCACCGGAGTGTGGACCGACGAGACGGGCGAGCTGGCGGCCACCCAGGGAGGCCTGCGCGTGCGCGCCTCCAAGGGCGTGCACATCACCGTCCCCCGGGACCGGATCACCCTGCACACCGGCCTGATCCTGCGCACCGAGAAGAGCGTGCTGTTCACCATCCCGTGGGGCCGGCACTGGATCATCGGCACCACCGACACGGACTGGAGCCTCGACAAGGTCCACCCGGTGGCCAGCCGCGCCGACATCGACTACCTGCTCGACCACGTCAACCAGGTGCTGGACACGCCGCTGAGCCACGACGACATCGACGGCGTCTACACCGGCCTGCGGCCACTGCTGGCCGGAGACGCCTCCGACACCGCCAAGCTGTCCCGGGAGCACACCGTCGCCCGGCCCGCGCCGGGGCTCGTGGTCATCGCGGGCGGCAAGTACACCACGTACCGGGTGATGGCCAGGGACGCCGTCGACGTGGCCGTGCGCGACCTGGGCACGGCCGTGCCCCCGTCCGTCACCCACCGGCTGCCGCTGCTCGGCGCGGAGGGCTACGAGGCGCTGCGCAACGCGCGCACCCGGCTGGCCGCCCGCGCCGGGCTGGACGTGGCCCGCGTCGAACGCCTGCTCACCCGGTACGGCTCGGCCGTCGTGGACGTCCTCGGCCTGGTCGAGGCCGACCCCACGCTGGGCGAGCCGCTCACCGGCGCCGCCGACTACCTCAAGGCGGAGGCGGTGTACGCCGCCTCGCACGAGGGGGCGCTGCGGCTGGAGGACGTGCTGGTCCGCCGTACCCGCATCTCGATCGAGGAGCGCGACCGCGGCGTCGCCGCCGCGGTGGAGGTGGCGGCGCTCATCGCCCCGATCCTGGGCTGGGACGAGGAGGACGTGCGGCGCGAGAGCGAGCGTTACCGGGCCATGGTGCAGGCGGAGATGTCGGCCGAGTTGCAGCCCGACGACGCGTCGGCCGACGCGGCGCGGGCGCGGATCTGGGAGCCGTTCGATCCGCGCACCGGCTCCCGCGCGGTCGCCTGACCCGGTCAGCCGGTGTCTCTGCCGCCGAAGGTGCGGCGGTAGGCCGAGGGGGAGATCCGCATGGCGCGGGTGAAGTGGTGCCGGAAGGTCACCGGGCTCTCGAACCCGACCGCCAGCCCCACCTCCTCCACCGGCACGGTCGTGCCCTCCAGCATCGGCAGGCTGGCCGCCACCCGCTGCGCGATCACCCAGCGCAGCGGGCTCGTGCCGGTCCGCCGCCTGAAGTGCCGGAGGAACGACCGCTCGGACATGTGCGCCGCCCCCGCCAGGCCGGCCACGCTGATCGGCTCGGCGAGGTGGTCCAGCGCCCAGTCCATGGCCCTGGCCACCGCGTCGTCGTCGGCCACCGGCCCGACGGCGGCCTCGATGAACTGCGCCTGCCCGCCCTCCCGGTGCGGTGCGATGACCAGGCGGCGGGCGATCGCGTTGGCCACCTTCGGGCCGTGGTCGCGGCGCACCAGGTGGAGGAGCAGGTCGAGCCCGGCGGCGCTGCCCGCGCTGGTCAGCACGTCACCACTGTCGACGTACAGCACCGAGGGGTTGACCCGCACCTCGGGGTAGCGCCGCTGGAGCAGGTCGGTGTGCTTCCAGTGGGTGGTGGCCTCGCGGCCGTCCAGCAGGCCGGCCGCCCCCAGCGCGAACGCGCCCGAGCAGACCGACACCATCCGGGCGCCCCGCCCGTGCGCCAGCCGCAGCGCCGCCACCAGGTCGTCGGACACGTGCCCGCGCACGTCGGGGACGCCGGGCACGATGACCGTGTCGGCCGAGGCCAGCGCGTCGAGCCCGTGGGCGGCCTGCATGGTGAACCCGCCCAGCGCCCGCATCGGCTCCCGCGTCTCGGCGCACACCTTCAGGTCGTACCAGGGCACCTCCAGCTCGGGCCGCGGCAGGCCGAAGATCTCCACGACGCAGCCCAGCTCGAACGGCCCCATCCCGTCGAAGGCCAGCACGGCGACGGTGGGCAGGCGCGTGGCGAGACGGGTGGGCGTGGCGAGCGCACGAGGCATGGCGGCATGGTAACCGGAGACCTCGCCACCGGTTAGTCCCGTATGCCCGATCGGGCGGTGGTAACGAACGGGTGCGGCGAGGACACCGGCGGGTGTCGCCCGGTCCCTTACGGACGGCCCTGAACCCGCCGCCAGGACGACCGGCGCGGGCCGGAGGTCGCCGGTCGGACACGGCCGATCACACGCTGATCGCGGTTTGCGCTCGCTTGCGTCACCGGCCCGGCCACCCGGCGGCGGGAGCCGTCGTACGGCATGGAGGTGGTTCGCAGTGAAATTCCGCCCTTTGGTAGCAAGTGTCGGACTTATCGGATTGCTCACGATCGCGGCGTGCGGCGGCCCGGGCGGCTCGCAGAGCGGCGCCGCAGACCGGGCCCCCGAAGCCGCCGCCGAGCAGGCCCCGGGTGACCAGGGCCGGCCCGCCCGATCCCCCCTGCAGAACGACCAGGACACCACCAGCGCCCAGATCTCCACGATCGCCCTCGACGTGGACACCGCCTCGTACGACTACGCCCGCCGCGCCCTGAAGGAGGGGAACCGGCCCGAGCCGGGACGGATCCGGCCGGAGGAGTTCGTCAACGCCTTCAAGCAGGACTACGCCGAACCCCGGGGCGACGGTTTCACCGTGCACCTCGACGGGGCGCGGCTGCCGACGGGCGACGAGGCCATCCTGCGGGTGGGGCTGCGGACCCGCGGTTCCGACGCCGCGGCCCGCCGCCCCGCGAACCTCACCTTCGTGGTCGACGTGTCCGGGTCCATGGCCGAGACGGGCCGGCTCGACCTCGTCCAGCAGGCCCTGCACACGCTGCTCGACCAGCTCGCGCCCGGCGACCAGGTGTCCATCGTGTCGTTCAGCGACCAGGCCCGGCTGGTCGCCTCCATGACGCCGCTCACCGCCAGGAGCGAGCTGCACGCCGCCGTGGACCGGCTCGCCGTCGACGGCGGCACGAACCTCGAGGCCGGAGTGGTGACCGGCTACCAGGAGGCCGCCAGGGCGTTCCGGCCCGCCGCCACCAACCGCGTCATCCTGCTGTCCGACGGCCTGGCCAACCAGGGCGAGACCGCCTGGCAGGCCATCCTCGACCGGGTCAAGGAGCACGCCGGCCGGCAGGTCACGCTGCTCACCGTCGGCGTGGGCCGGGAGTACGGCGACGAGCTGATGGAGCAGCTCGCCGACAACGGCGACGGCGCGGCCGTGTACGTCAGCACCAGGGAGGAGGCCGAGAAGGTCTTCGTCTCGCAGTTGCCCGCGACCCTCGACGTGCGCGCCCGCGACGCCAAGGCGCAGGTGGTGTTCAACCCGTCGGTCGTGGACGGCTACCGGCTCGTCGGATACGACAACCGGGCCCTGACGGCCGAGGAGTTCCGCGACGACGACCGCGACGGCGGCGAGATCGGCCCCGGCCACGCCGTCACCGCCCTCTACTCCGTGAAACTCAGGCCCGGCGCCACCGGCCAGCTCGCCCAGGCCACCGTCCGCTGGCAGCACCCCGACACCAGGGCGCCGTCAGAGGAGAGCCGCTCCATCGACGCCGGAGAGCTGGGGGAGTCGGTGTGGGACGCGCCGCTGCGCTTCCAGGTGGACGTGGTCGCCGCCGCCTTCGCCGTCCACCTGAGCGACCGGCAGGCGTTCGGCATGGACCTGCCGGCGCTGAGCACGCAGGCCAGGCGGCTGGCCGGCACCGCTGAGGACCCGATGGTCACCGAACTCGCCGGCCTCATCGACACGGCCCACTCGGTGACGGGCTGACCCCGCCCCGCTCCGGCACCCGGCGCGCTCCGGCCGGCCCCGTCAGCCACGGGCCGGCCGGAGCGCGCGTGTGCGTGCATGGCCGCGGATTCCGATACACTGGTGCACGCAGCACGGGGCTATGGCGCAGTTGGTAGCGCGCCTCCATGGCATGGAGGAGGTCTGGGGTTCGAATCCCCATAGCTCCACTTTTCCGAGATCCCGCCCTGGTCAGGGCGGGATCTCGTCGTTTGGGGCGCACCGCCGTCCAGCGGCCGCCCGCTCGCCGCCCGGACCGCCCGCCTCCTGGAGGAACGATGACGGCCACCCTGCCCGCCTGGCTGCCCGCCTGGCTGCCCCGCGTCCCCGGCGAGCAGCCGCATCCGGTGGCGTTCGCGACGGTCAGCGGAGCGCACCTCTACGGCTTCCCGTCCGCCGACTCCGACGTGGACCTGCGGGGCGTGCACGTGCTGCCGGCGGAGCTGGTCGTGGGGCTGCGCACCGGGCCGGAGACCCTGGAGCGCACCTGGACACGCGAGGGAGTCGAGGTGGACCTCGTCACGCACGACCTGGCGAAGTTCTGCCGCCTGCTGCTGCGCCGCAACGGCTACGTGCTGGAGCAGCTCCTGTCGCCGCTGGTCGTGACGTCCTCGCCGGTGCACGAGGAGCTGGTCGCGCTGGCGCCCGGCTGCCTGACCCGCCACCACGCCAAGCACTACCTGGGCTTCGCGCGGACGCAGTGGCGGCTGTTCGGCAGGACGGGCGAGCTGAAGCCGCTGCTCTACACCTTCCGGGTGCTGGCGACCGGGCTGCACCTGATGCGGGCCGGCGAGCTGGAGGCCGACCTGACCCGCCTGTACGCGTACGGCCCCGCGTACCTGCCGGACCTGGTGGCCGCCAAGCGGGAGGCGGAGCACGGGGCGGCGCCGCCCGTGCCCGCGGCCGGCGACGACGTGGCGCGGATGACGGCCGAGCTGGAGGCCGCGAGCGAGGCGTCCGCGCTGCCGGCGGTCGCGACCGCGCACGACGGGCTGCACGATCTCGTGGTACGTGCACGGCTGGGCTGACCCCGCCCCACCCGAGCGCCCTACTGGGTGGCGCCCCGCAGGCTCTGCTCGTAGAAGGCGAGGTCGCTTTCCAGGCGTTCGCGGGTGAACCGGTCGGGCTCCCGCTCGCGGGCGGAGGTGCCGAGGGGTGTCCAGAAGGCGGTGGGCGGCAGCTCGTCGGCGCCCTCCGGCAGGAACTTGAGCGCCTCCGCAGCCGCGTCTCGGGCCAGACGCCAGCCGTCGGCGGCGCCCGGGGCGGACAGCAGGTCGTCCTCCAGGGCCTGGCGGGCGTAGGCGGCGCCGGTCAGCACCCATGCGCCGGCGTCGACGAGGGTCGAGACGCCGGGCCCGAAGGACAGGCCCTCATGCCGGGCCGCCGCCTCGGTGGTGTGGGGGACGCGCAGCTCGATGTGGTGCTCGCCACGGTCGTAGACCAGCGTCCAGGAGCCGGGCCCCTCAGTGATCGTCGTCCACGGGCGGTGGTCGGGGGCGCCGCCCGGCTCGCCCTCCGCGACGGTCAGGCTGATGTGCAGGTAGGCCTCGGCGATGGTACGGGCTTCACGCATGGCCGTCGCCCCTGCCGGTGGCCTGGGCGGCCAGGTCGCGGTAGGTGTCGCGGACGACGAGCAGCCGGTCCAGCGCGAACCTGCCCGGCTCGGCGGCGCGCACGCCGCGGCCCTGAGCGGACCAGAACGCCTCGTCGGGCACCTCGTCCTGACCTGGTGGCACGAACTTGACGACCTCCTCGACGGCGGCCGTGGCGATGGTGAGCGCCTGCCGGGCGGCGGCCGGGTCGTCGGCGGGGACGTTGCCCGCCGTCAGGTCGGCCACCCAGAGCCATTCGCCCGCGTCGAGGAGCTGGGACGGCTCGCTCCCGCCGAACGTCGGGAACTCACCGGTCAGCGTCTCCCGCTCCGGCAGAGCGAAGAGGAACTCGCGCAGCCTGCCGCAGTCGGCGCAGCCGCCCGAGTAGCGCGAGACCAGCTCGCCTCCGGACTGGGTCAGCGTCGTCTCCCAGGTGGTCTCGACCGAACCACAGACGCACGGGTGCAGATCGAGGTACAGGTGTGCCTCGTCCCGTGTGCGGGCCACCGCGAACGGCATCATGCCTCCCTTGCTTTCAAGACCATCATGTCAGGACGCGTGGCTCGCTCTCCCCCGGCGACGCGGGGGCCGGGGGCTCGTCCGGACCGTCGGGCTCGCCGGGTTCCGTCGGCTGCGCCGGTGGCGGGGTGGCCGGTGGCGGAGTCGTGGGCGGCGGTGTCGTCGGTGGTGGCGTGGTCGGCGGAGGTGTGGTGGGTGGCGGCGTGGTGGGTGGCGGTGTGGTGGGCGGCGGTGTGGTCGGTGGTGGCGTCGTGGGGGGCGGTGTCGTCGGTGGTGGCGTGGTGGGTGGCGGTGTGGTGGGCGGCGGAGTCGCGGGGTCGGACGGCCGGGGCGGAACGGTGGGCTCCGCGGGCCGGGTCGGGTCCGAAGGCCGGGTGGTGGGCTCCGCCGGCCGGGTGGAAGGCACGCCGGTGGACGGGGTGGCAGGGCCGTCCGGGTCGGCGGACCGCTCAGGCGGCGCGGACGGGGTGGCGGCAGGGGTGTCGGGCTCGGCAGGCGGCTCGGCCGGCTTCTTCGGCGCCGGGCCGGGCTCGCGCGGGCCCTGCCGGTCGAGCTCGTCGGCCGCCGGCAGGCCTGCGCGCCTGCGGATCTCCTCCTCCGGAAGCCACCAGCCGGTGCCGTTGGCGAGCTTTCGCATGCGCTCCCAGAACTCGCGCCGCGACTCGCCCCTGACGCTGTGGTCGAGCATCGCGGTGAGCTGGGCGGCGAGCGGCGCGGGCAGCGCGGCGCGGGCGGCGTCGCGGCCGGGCGAGCGCCTGCCCAGCCCGTGAGCCTCCGCCACCCCGACGAGCTGGTCGAACCGGCCGGAGCGCTGCTGGGGCGTGGCCGTGCGGACCTGGTGGATCAGCTCGTGCAACTCGGCGACGAGCTGGGCCTTCGCCACGAACGCCGCGCTCTCCGCGGTGACCGGGCCGGTCCGCGGCACGCCGGACGCCGTCGCGACCAGGCCGGCCACGGTGACGGCCACGGCGCGCTCCACGAACGGCACCGGGTAGGTGCGGTTCACGGTCAGCACGTGCACCCCGTCCCGCTCGGACAGCTCGACGGGGCCGGCGATCGGGGTGTCGCTGACGACCACCCGCACCGGGACGGGCGTGCCCCGGCGGGTGGTGACGTCCACCAGGCCCGAGCCGTACGCGGTGGTGGTGGCGCCGTGCAGGGCGGCGGCGCGGGTCAGGGCGGCGACGGCCGCGGTGACGGCGTGGTGCGGGGCGCGGCCGGCGAACTCGTTGATGGCGTCCAGGTGCGCCGCGGGCAGCAGGCCGGCGCGGGCCGCGCCGATCTGCCGGGCCGTGGCCCCGTCGGTGCCCGGCGTGAGGCCCGCGTTGCTCAGCTCGGCCCGGAGCTGGTCCTCCACGAAGCCCCGCTCCAGCAGGGACGCCTCGGCGCGGGCAGCGATCAGCGCCCGGATGCGGACGAGCGTGGCGGCGTCGCCGCGCCGGAGCTCGGGGACGGCGTTCAGCGGGCCGGGGACCAGCGCGTCACCCGGCGGCAGGCCCGCCTGCCTGGCGACGGCCTCGGCGATGAGCTCGGCGACGCGCAGGCGGACGGCCGACCCGTCGGCGGGCGAGACGGCCACCGACAGCCGGCCGGGCTCCGACGCGCGAACCGCCACCTGTCCAGGCGGAAGGTCCGCCTCGGCCACGTCGAGGGTGAGGTTCCCGGCGGGACCGGAGACGGTGAACGTGCCGGAGGTCACGGGTGTGACGCTCGCCTGGGGAGTGCCGTCCGGGGTGACGGAGGTGACACCGGCCAGGTCGGCGAGCGTGCCGAGGCCCACGCCGGTGGTCGGCAGCGCGCCGATGGAACCCGCGTGGAAACCGGGCTCCGTCTGCCGCCCGGCCGACCACGGGAAGGACGGGTGCGCCTGGCCCTGCTGGAGCAGGGCGTCGGCCAGGGCACGCAGCTCGTGCGTCCACTTGCGCACGTCGTCGCGGGTCTGCGGCGTGGGATTCCGGTCGTACGCCGCCTGGGCGGCCACCCACCGGCGTGACAGGTGCCGGAACTCGTCGAAGCGGGCCGATACGCACTCGTCGCGGCCCACCGACGGCCGCAGCGCGGACATCCAGCGGCGCAGCACGCCCTGCTCCGACCTGGCCGCGTC
Source organism: Nonomuraea muscovyensis (assembly GCF_014207745.1). Classification (NCBI taxonomy): domain Bacteria; kingdom Bacillati; phylum Actinomycetota; class Actinomycetes; order Streptosporangiales; family Streptosporangiaceae; genus Nonomuraea; species Nonomuraea muscovyensis. Next base: position 2,934,410 of record NZ_JACHJB010000002.1, on the reverse strand, counting down.
GGCGGCGATGCGGCGGCCCGCGTGCGAGATCTCGTGCAGCACCGCGCGGGCGAGCTGGTCGTTGGCCGTGCGCGGCGGCACCGCCATGGCCCTGGTCCGCAGGTCCGTCTCGCCGACGTTGCCGGGGGTGATCTCGCCGATCGAGACGTCGAAGCGCAGCGTCCCCCACGACTCCGTCCGCACGGTCAGCGTCGAGCCGGACCACGTCCAGCCGAGCACCTTGCCGCCGAAGTCCGAGACCCGCAGGTCGCGCTCCACCGCCTCCTTCAGCTCGGCGAGCGTCACGTCCGGCAGGTGGGGCGCCCGGCCGTCGGCGACGAACGCCGAACCGGCGACCTCGGGGGCGTTCACCGACGGCGCGCTCGCCGACATCCCCTCCGAGCCCATGGCCCGGGCACCGCCGACGGGGTCGGTGTCGCCGTCCGGCTGCGGCGTCGGCCAGATCGCGCCGTGGTCGTGCACCGAGGACACGTCCACGCCGAGGCCGACCAGCTCGGACAGGACCCGGAGGGCGAAGCGCTCCTGCGTGCGCGGTCCCTCGTACACCTGACGCAGGTTCACGCGGGCGTCGTCGGCGAGCCGCACAAGCTCGGGGTCGAGGGTGGCGAACGCCGCGGCGAACCCGCGGTCGTGCTCGTCGCCGACCAGGGCGCCCTTCGGAGAGGCGAGGAAGACCCGCTCGGTGCCGTCCGGCTCCGTGATGCGGACGAGCACGTCCTCCCCCTTCACGTGGGCGTCGATCCGGGCCTGCAGCAGCGACGTCCAGGGCCGGGTCGGGTCGCTCTGCCGGGCGGCGCCGTCGGCGGGAGCCGGGGTGTTGTCGCGGAAGAGCTGCCACTCGGGGCCCAGCGTGCCGCCGGACTCCAGGATGGCGGTCATCGCCTTGTAGTCGGTCTCGGACATGATGACGACCGCCTCGCCCGTGGCGGCGTCGGGGATGTGGACGGCGTCGCCCTGCTTCTTCGGGCCCTCGGGGGTGAGCGCCTCCCGGACCAGGGTGAGGCCGTAGCGCGTGGAAAGCCGGACGATGACGGCGTCGTCCTTCTCGAACCGGCTCATCTCCCGGCGGATGCCGCCGCCGTCCGACACGCTCACCGACGCCTGCTCGCCGACCGAGGCGCCGCCGCTGAGGCCGCTGGCGCCGTGGTCGATTCCGGTGCCGCCGCCGATCGGGAAGGCCATCCCGCCGGAGCTGGACGAGCCGGTGGTCCGCTGGATACGCCAGACCTGGCCGATCTCGACGTTCTTCAGGCCGCGGGCCAGCACCTGCATGTCGGTCGACGACGCCTCGATGCGCATCGTCACCGCACGGTTGCGCAGCCCGTCCACCGGCAACGTCATCTGGTGTCCCTGCTCGCCGTTCATGCGCTCGAACAGGGTGGTGGTCGCCGTCTCCGACAGGAGGTTCAGCAGCTCGGTCTCCAGCCCCTCGACGCCGTCGCCGAGCAGCTTGTCGTTCCTGAGCGCCTGGGCGACCTTCCTGTACAGGTCGGTGCGGACGGAGTTCGCGGCGAAGCTGTGCGGCAGCGTGACCTGCCTCGGGTCGTAGCGCCTGGGCGGTTCGGCGGCCTGCTCCCCGGCGGTCCTGACGAACCCGCTGGGGATGAGCCGCACCATGGTGCCGTCCAGCACGATCGGGGCGCTGGTCACCGTGGGGCCCGCCTTGACCCCCACGCCGGCCGCGCGCACCTGCTGCGGGGTGCGCTGCACCTCGACGGTCATCTTGAACTTCTGGCTGACCCGCTCCATGCCGTCGCCGAACATGGCCACGCGCTGGATGCGGGTCTCCTGCTCGGCGGCCGAGCCGGTGGCCCCCTGGCCGCGGTCGGTGCCGACGGAGGCGTTGTTGCCGTGCCCGCCGGCGGACATGTCGCCGCCGGCGTTCACCGCGTTGCCGGTGGACCGGGTCTCCGCCAGGATCTGTTCCAGGTAGGTGTAGTCCTGCCAGATGCCGCCGATGTCGTGGACGTGTTCCAGGAGCACCGCCGGGTCGTCGGTGAAGTCGCCCCGGACGTTGACCACGATCTCCTCGCGCCGGCCGAACGCGTCGAACGGCGTGTAGTAGCGAAGCTGGAGCCCCTCCTCGCTGAAGATCGTGTCGATCGGGCCCGTCCAGCGGTCGTCCCCGAAGATCTTGCGCAGGCTGTCGGGGATCACCGGGTCGGACAGCGCCTGCGCGGAGACGGACCCGACGGCGTCGCGGACCGCGTCCAGGAGGTGCACGTCCTCGCCGTCCCGCTGCAGTCGCGCGGTCTCGATGAGGGTGTAGCCGATCCGATCCCGCAGCCACGACGGGATCTGTGCCTCCTGGACGGCCTCGACCAGCTTTTCGGCCCGCATGAGGAAGTCGTCCACCCGCGTGAGGATCGAACCGGCGTCCACGAGCGGCTTCAGCGCGTTGATCAGTGCCTGTGGCGTGTGCCTGTCGGCCAGCGGGACCGGAGTGGGGGACTGCCGCAACGCGGCCAGGTAACGCTTGACGAGCGGCACGGCGACCGCGCGGTCCATCTTGAGGTTGCCGTCGAGGAACCGCTCCACCACGTCGGCCATCTGGGCCAGCGGCAGGTTCATGGTGCCCTCGGCGTACATGCGCAGGACGTGACGCTCGGGCACCGTGTAGACCATGGCGCCGTCGGCCGTCCGGCCCACCGGCTCCGCGCCGGTCGGGCCGCCGGACACGTCGAACGCCACCTTGGCCACGAAGACGTACTGGTTGCCCGTCTCGATGGCGAGCCGTTCGCGGCCCCAGATGGACAGGTCGGTCTGGGCGCGGGCGTGCCCGCCGGAGTGGGCGCCGCCCACCTTGCCGCCCTCGCCCGAGCCGTCGGCGTGCTGGTGGCCCACACCGGCCGAACCCTCGACCTTCCCGCCGTGCGACCTGGCCGAGGTGACGCCCATGCTGGCCAGGGTGAGGTTGATCTTGCCGTTCACGTCCTTGACGACGCCGACGAGTGTCGAGTCGCCGATCGTCGCACGCACCTCGGCGGATCCCGTCGACGGGGTCACGCCCTGGGGCCGGACGAGGAGGCTGCTGCCGTACGCGCCCGTGAACATCTCCGGGTGGGCGGTGAGGGAGTAGCCGTTGACGAGCTCGGTGAGGTGGTGGTAGGCGGGCGAGTCCGGGTCCGTCATGTCGAGCATCCCCTGCAGCGTCTCCAGGAGGTTGCCCGGGTCGACCTGCTGGGCGGTCAGGTACTGCCGCACCTCTTGGGGAGTCTCGAACGTCTCGCCGTACGGCGACGGACCGTCCACGGGAAGCAGGTCACTGGAGATCAGCACGTGGGCGGTGCCCTCGCGCTCGGCCAGCAGCTCCGGCTCCCCGTCCGCGTGCAGCATCTCGACCCGGGCGGTGTGCCGGACGGCGAACTCCGCCAGCGGCGAGCCGTTCTCGTAGAGCCGCACGTTGTTGATCGTGAGGCCGTTCGTGTGCGAGGTCGTGCGGGAGTAGTCCCTGCCGCCGCCCGCGCTGAGGTTGGGGCTGATGCCTTCGGTCTTCTCGGGCACGACGTGCTTGACGCCGACGCCGGCGCCCCAGCCCGCGTTCTCCGTGCGGCTGTGCGACCAGACGTTGGTGTCGCTGCCGATGGGCAGGTTGGCCACCGCCTCGGACTCGAGGACCCTCACCAGCTTGGGCGGCGTCCTGCCGTGCTCGTCGGTGAAGTGCTGTTCGAGGGTGACGCGCAGGGTGATGACCTTCGGCTGGTGACCGCTGCGCCGGACGACCAGTTTGATCGGGATGCCGTCAGCGGCGGCCTGGTTGTAGCCCGACTGCAGCCGCTTCTTGTCGATCTGCTGGTCGATCTCCTGCTCGTTGAGCATCTGGCTGAGCCGTTCGAGCCGGTCGGTGCTGTAGACCCGCTCACCGTTGACGATGGGCGCCAGGATGCCCTTCTCGCGGAGCTTCTTCTTGACGTCCTCTCTCAGCTGCTCGGCTTCGTCGATGGCTCCCACGCGGCCCGGTCCGGCGCCGCGCACCTTGCCGGGCTCCGTGCCGTAGATGGGCGGCAGCTCCGCCTTGCGGCCCGGCGGCGGATCCGGGGTGCCGTCGTCGCGGTAGACCCGTTCGCCGTTCTCGACGGTGAACGCCTCGGCGTCCACGGGCAGGCCGTACTCGTGGGCGTCCTTCTCGGCGAACCTGAACAGGCCCTTGCCCTCGCCCCTGATCGGGCCGATCTCCGTGTCGTCGTCGATCAGCCGCCCGGTGACCACGTAGTCGAACTCCACCTCCACGCCCTGGGAATGGCCGGTGAAGCGCTGCACGCTCGGATGGTAGGTGACGCCCTCCACGCTCAGCCCGTCCGAGACGGAGGCGCCCGTGGACCCCCGCCCGCTGGGGCCGAACCCGACCGCGTACTCCCCGTCGCCCGGGTAGGCGTCGACCGTCGGCAGGCCGGCGATGCCGAGCGTGGCGGACACGCCATTGGACCGGCCCGCCGTCTGGTTGCCCGTGGCCTTGACCACTTCGACGCGCAGCCGCTCCTGCCAGTGCTCCGTGCTGGCCGCACCGACCCGCTGGGCGGTCTTCAGCCGGGGTACGGCCTTGATCTGGAGCTGGACGAACGGCTTGCCGTCGACGTGGATGATCCGCCGGATGCCGCTCGGGTCGTTGACGGCCTCGTCCATGCGGCCGTACAGGTCGTCGATCATGGCGGTGTAGAGCTGCCGGCGGGCGACGCTGCCGAGGGGGAAGTGCTTGTCGCCCAGCGCGCGCGCCGTGTCCTCGGCCAGCTTGACGAGCCCGGTCAGGCCCAGCGCGACGTATTCGGGGAAGGGCGTCTTGCCGGCCTCCTTCTCGGGCAGCCGCGCCTCGCCCGGTGGCGGGGGCTCGGTGTAGGCGTGGGAGACGTAGACCCGCAGGTTCGTGGGGTCGTTCTGGTCGCCGTGGTCCACGGTGACCGGGTCCGACCAGTTCGGCTGCTTGGCCGTGCGCACCCGGACCGTCCAGGCGGCGGCCGCGTCGTAGGCGATGGACTCGCCTCGGTCGTCCGCCACGCCGCCGGGCAGGGCGGGGTTGCCGGCGCCGCCGGTGAGCGACCTGCTCAGGCCGGCGTTGCCCGACACGCTCAGCTCGACGTGCTTGAGGAAGTCCTTGGCGGGGCCTTCGGGCAGCATCTGGACGAAGGTGTGCAGCTTGTGGCCGACGTTGTAGCCCTGGCTGTGGTTGGCGGAGGCTCCGATGCTCCGGCCGCCCTGCGGCAGGATGCCGTTCATGATCTCGGAGGCCACCTTGGTCGCGCCCAGCACCTCCACCAGGTCGGAGGGCGTGATGTGGATGAGCAGCTCGCCAGGCGTGCCGCGGCCCACCCGGACCAGCGCGCCGTCGCCGGAGATGATCCGGCTGAACTCCTCGAACAGGACGCGCTCCAGCGCGTCCGGGGTGAAGGTGTGGTCGATGCCGTTCCGCCACATCAGCTCGTTGACCGTACGGGTGAGCCGGTTGAGGTGCGGCAGCCGGTCCGCGGGGACGAAGCTGGGAGCGGCCTCCGAAGGGGGCGCCGTCTGCCGCAGCGCCTCCTGGAAGTCCGTCAGCCAGTTCTGGGCCTGGTCCGCCAGCGCGGCCAGCCTGTCGGAGGACGGCGGCGTGCCCTGCTCCAGCGCGGTCAGCAGGTCCTCGTAGGCCTCCCGCGCGTGCTCGGCGTACTCGCGCGCCTGCTGGTAGTTGTCCGCGATGCGCCCGTGCCGGTTGGCCTTGGTCTGGGCCTTCTCGGCATCCGCGAAGGCCTTCCTGGCCCGTTCCGGCGCGCCGCGGTCACGCTGCTCCAGCGCGGTGTAGTGCTCCGCGAGGTTGACCACCGCCTCTTCCATCGCCGTGGCCGCGGACTCGCGCTTGGAGTTCTCGCGCTCGGTCAGGCCCTCGACGGTCCTGGTCAGCGAGTCGATCGTGTGGCGGACGTAGGAGGTGAGGTCGGACAGCGGCGTGTCCGGCGCCGGCGGTGCCGCGGGCGTGTGGTGCTGTCCGCTCGACCACGGGGGCAGCGGCGGCGTCTGACCCCGCTCGCGCAGGTCGTCCAGCACCCGGTTGATCTCGTGCGCCCAGACGGTCCGCTCGTCCATCGTGGCCGCCGCCCGCCACTTGTCCGACAGCAGGCGGAACTCGTTGAGCCGCGGCAGCACGCAGGAGTCGGTACTCGGGCCCGCGGGGGTCCGTGAAAGCCAGCGCCGCAACATGCCCTGCGGCCGGCCGGCGGCCTCGGCCGTGTCGTCCTGGATGTGGTGGGAGATCTCGTGCAGGACGGCGCGGGCCAGCGACTCGTTGGGGCTGCGCGACGCGATGACCATGGTGATCGGGTCGGTGCCGGTGCCCCCGGTCGATCGGGCCATGTCGTCCCCGACGGGGCCGACCGTGACCCGGTAGTGGAGCGTGCGCCCGGACCTCGTCTTGACCACGAGGAGATCGGACGACTCCGGCCAGGTCAGGCTGAGGACGTGGCCGCCGAAGTGCGTCAGGGTCAGCTCGGCCAGGACCGCGGCGTGCACCTCCGCCACCGTGGCGTTCGGGTGGTGCGCGGGCCGACGGTGCTGGAACAGGGACTGCGAGATCTGCTCGGCGGTGACGGTGCCCGGCCGGCTCGTCGTCGCGGTGCTCGGGCCCGTGGTGGTCGAGCCCGTGGTGTTCGGACCCGTCGGGGAGGAGAACGCCGCCAGCCGGTCGGCGATCTGCTGGGCGGCCGTGTCGTAGAAGCCCGGCCGCAGCCCCGCGTCGGGGGCGGGGGCCCGGGCCGCCAGGTTCGCCGCGATCCGGTCCGCTCTGTCGGAGCCGGAGGTGTCCACGTCCAGGCCCTCCGCGGCCGCGTCCGGGGCGGCCTTGGGGTCGACGTGCGCGAGCTGGTCGAGGCCCTCCATGGCGCCCTCGGCCGGGGCGCGGCCGGCCGCGACGGCGATCTCGGTGCCCAGCGCGGCCGCCGCCGCGGCGCGCAGCCGTTCGGGGCTCGTGCCCTTCGCCGTCCGGATCATGACCAGGTCCTGCACCCGCTGCAGGGCGTCCGGCGTCAGGGTGACCACGCGGCCGCTCGGGTCGGTGATGAGCAGGCCGCCGCCGTCCAGCATGAGCCCGTGCGCGAACGCCGTGCGCTGGACCTCGGCGACCGTCCGCTGCGCGATCAGGGTGGCGAGGTTCTCGGCGGACGCGTTGGCGCTCGCGGCGGCGGTGGCGGGGTTCGCCGTCTGGCCGGGTGTCTGGGTGGGCGCCTGGCCGGGTGGCGGCGCCGTCTGCTGGGCCGTCTGCTGTGCCGTCTGCTGGGCCGCCTGCTGACCGGCCGGCTGGGCGGCGCCGTTGTCGGGCGTCCCCTGGTTCGCGGGCTGGCCGTTCGCAGCCGCCTGGCCGCTGTCCGGGGCCTGCCCGGTGTCGGGAGCCTGGACCGCCGGGGGGGACTGGGGTGGTGCCTGCCCGGTGGTGGGCCCCTGGCCCTGCGCGGGCGGCTGGCCCTGCGCGTCGGGCTGGCCCTGCGCGGGCTGTCCAGGTGCGGTGGGCTGGGTGGTGGGCGCCTGGGGCGAGCGCTGGTTCGCCGGGGTGGACGGGTCGTCGCCCTGGTCCGGCTGCGGGCCTTCGGGGGCGGGCTGCTGACCGCCCTGGCGCCCGGCGGCCGGCGACTGCGGCGACGCGGGCCCGTTCGGCGCGGAAAGCGCGTTCTGCTGGGTGGCGGACGAGGCAGTGGACGGGACGCCGGGCGGCGTGACCTGCGAGCCCGTCCGCTGCGGCGTGGCGGGTGAGCCCGGTGCGGGCGTGCCCGGCTGGCCCGCCGGCGCGGGACCGGTGGGCGAGCCCGGGGTGGGCGAGTCGGGCGAGGGCGAGCCGGGCGGACCGGACGGACCGGGGCCGGTCGGCGGCTCTGACCTGGTGGACATGGCCTGGTTGACCGCCCGGTCCAGGTCGCTGCGCGCCGCGAGGTCGGTCGCCCGGGCCAGCGCCGCGCTCGGGTCGGCCAGCGCCATGGCCACGTCCGGGTTGAACGGGCTGATCGTCCCGGTGCGCCCGACACCGCCCATGAACCCGCCGACGAACGCCTCCGGCCCGGGCAGCACGAGCCGCTGGTTCACCACCAGCTCGCCCAGCATGCTGCCGCCCGGAGAGGCGATCATGTTGTTCAGGCCGGTGTTCAGCGCCCGCTCCGGGAAGCGCATGAACGCGTTCCCCCAGCCGGGCGCGTCACCGGCCATGCGGCTGAGCCGGTCGATGCCGGGAATCTGGCGGGTGAGCCTGGAGATCCGGTCGGCGAACCTCATGCCGAGCGCGGCGCCGCCTCCGGCGCCGACCACCGACACCGCGGTCCTCTTCCAGTCCCACTCGTCGCGGGTGCCCATCCGCCACTGCTTCCACTGCGTGTAGGCGTCGATGAAGCCCTCTTCGCCGATCTCCTCCACGAGTTCGCGGCCCAGCGGTGAGGCCAGCAGCCGGGAGACGCCCGAGACGACGGCGCTCAGCACGGTCGTCCGGGCGACCGCGGCGGAGACGAAACCGCGGCCGGCGTTGATGGCGAGCACCTCGAGGATCCGGCCGACGGCCCGGCGCGCGGCGGCCGCGTACGGGCCGACCAGCCAGGCGGTGGTGCCCGCGGAGAAGAACGCGGCGACCAGCGCGATGAACGCCGCGATGACGGCCACCCAGAAGGCCACGTTGATCGAGATCTTGGAGTACTGGGTCTCGCGGGCGAAGGCGTCGAACTGCCTGGCGTAGCCGTCGGCCGAGGCTGCCACGCCCCCGGCCCCGGCTTCCATGCCGAACAGCTCGGCGACCCGCTTGATGTGGTCGGGGGTGCCGGGGGCGTCCCAGCCGTGGACGAAGCTGTTGACGGCCTTCTCCGTCGGGTCCAGGGCGTTGAGCACGGCGGCCGCCGTCCGCTCGTGCGGTCTGCTGAGCGCCCAAAGCCCGCTCTCGCTTGCCTGCGGCCAGGCCTGGCCGGAGGCAAGCAGGGGGATCAGGACATGGTTCACCCAGTCCGGCAGGGCTTCCGTCTCCCATACCGGCTGGATGTCGGTGGCCGACGTGCCGCCGCTCCCGCGGAACGTCTCACCGCCGGGGACGTCGCTGTTGACGTCACCGTTCCCATGCCCGTAACCCGCCATGTCACCCCCGCCCCGATCCCGTCACCTGCCGTCGCCCGTCGTCCCGGGCCGTGTCGAGGGTGCCGCTCAAGCCCCCATGAGCAACTGCTTGATGCGTTCGGCCTCGAAATCGTCGGCGGCGACCGAGATGGAGATGGTGTCGCGCATGGTGGGGCCGGCCGCCTCGATCTGGCCGAGGACGCGGCGTGCCGTCTGGACCATCTTCATCGGCCCACCGCTCTTGAGGAGGGCCTGCTGGAACCTGATGCCCTCGGCGCCGCCGCCCCACGGGGCCGCGGCGACCTGTCCCTCGATCTCCGTGACGGCCTCGTCCCACTCCTTCTTGAGGTCGGAGACCATCTCTCCCCACATGGAGATCCCCGTGGCGCAGAGCCGTTCGCTGAATCGCACTCCATCGCGCATCCTGCTCACCTCTCCCCGGTCATACGCTCCGCGAGCTGTCGCATCACGGTCTCGATGTCACCGTCGATGTGAGCCGCCATCTGCTCGGGCGGGATCACGGGCTCGAAGATCTCCACGACGCGTTCCCGAGCCTTGGCGGCGGCGCGGCCGACGGTCTCCGTGATGGTGTCGGCGAGGTGCCTGGAGTCGGGGCGGCGGTAGACCCGCGGGTCGATGTCGAGCCGGACGAGGTCGCCGCGCGGGCCCACGGTGGCCGACACGAGCCCGTCGCGCGACGTCTCCGTCACCTGGACGGCACGGGCCTTCTTGTGCAGATCGAGGGCCTCGTCCTGCATGCGCATGAACATGGAGCGCAGCTCCTCCGCGTACGCCTGCATCCCCGCGGCTTCCGGTGACCCGAACTCCAACGCTTCACCCCGACACCAACAGACACAAATTCCACTTCTGAGACTGATTTTCCAAAAAGTTAACAAAGTGCACAAGAGGTAAACGGAAAACGTCTATGTCACAGGATCACGGAGTGCTGGCGCAGGGCGGTCACCTCGTGCCGGGGCGCGCGGCCGCGGTGGACGCCGCGCTCCACCCGTTCGAGGCCGAGCCGCCGGGCCACGGTGACCCGCCCGCCGACGTACTCCAGCAGCAGGTCGCCGTCGCGCTCGCCGTACACCTGGAACGGTTCGCCCCGCCACTCGCAGACCGTCGTGACGAACACCGCGGCCTCGCACTCGGCGGCCGGGACCGCCCGGACGAAACAGCCCGGTGCCACCTCCTCGAACCCCTCGGCGGGCAGCGGGCCGCGCAGCCGCAGCCACAGGCCGTCGTCGCGGGACTCCGGCGTGGCCTCGTAGTCCGCTCCCTGCCAGCGGGCCCGATAGCCGGACCAGATCACGCGCTCTCCTCGCGCCGGGCGTGCTGGATCAGGAACCACCGTCCCGTGTCGCCGTCGTAGACGGCGCGGCGCCGCTCGACGCCCTCCACCGTCAGCTCCATGACCAGGGCGCCGTGGGTGAGGAGCACGCCGTCGACCTTGTACTCGCGGATCACCCGGCCGGGGCTGGGCACGAGGCCGAGGCCGACGAAGGGCGGCTCCTCGACCACCCACCCGGCCACCGCGGCCATGCCCTCCTCGTCCAGCCCCCCGTACGGCGTGCGGTAGAGCGCGGGCCCGGCGGCCCGCCAGCGCAGGATGTTGACCGACCCGTCGGGCGTCACCATCTCCGGCTGCCCGAGGGCGGCGGCCAGCACGGTGGGCGTGGCGATGTGCGCGACGTCCATGGCGTGGTGGCAGTAGCCCGACACCCGGGTCTCCCCGTCGCCGAACAGGGCGTGCAGATCACCGGGCCGCAGCAGCTTCTGCACGACCGGCATCTCCGACCCCGGGACGAGGGCGAGCTCCTGGGCCATGGTCGGGACGGCCAGCCGGGCTACCGTCCCCGACTCCAGAGGGAGGCCGATCGGCAGGCCGGGGTTGACCGCCAGCCCCCAGCGCGGGTCCGGCCACTCGGCGGCGAGCTCTGTGAGCGAGCTGACCCGGTAGGTCGCGAAGCCGGTGATCGCCCGCATCGCCTCCACGGAGGTGAAGGCGGCCACCCAGGTGCGCCCGCCGCCGTCCATGGTCGCCCAGACCGGCCGCTCCCGCCCGGCCGCCGCGGCCTCGGTGATCGGCAGCGCGAAGTCGGCGCCGCGCAGCAGGGCCAGGCCGCGGGCCACCTCGCCCGCGGCGAGGACGTCGCGCAACCGCTCCTCGAATGGACTTTCCGGCTCCCATCCCCCCATGGGGGCCTACTTTAGGCGGGGATCTTGGTCGGCATGGAGAGCGGGCCCGCCCTGCCCCCCGTCCTGCCCCCGCCCTGCCCCGGCCGGCCGCCGGATTGGCAGGATCGCGGCGGAAAGCGGCAGGGTTTCGGGTGATCTGTCCGGCATCGCCCATGCCACGCTGGAAGGGGGATCTGTCCCGACAAGGATGAGGAGAATTCCATGCGACGTATCGTCTTGGCGCTGGTGGCGGCGGGGGTCATGGCCGCGGGTCTCGCGGCGGCCACCGCGACCGCCGCCGTGGCCACTCCCGGTGGACCGGACAGCGTCCGGATCACCGACAACCGCGACATGTAGCGGATCCGGCCGGTGCCCGCCCGGACGGGCGGGCACCGGCCGGACGCGCGAGAGGCCGGTCATGGCCGGCGACCGCCACCGCGGAGAAGCCGTCGTGCGCGGATCAGCCGGTGCGCGAGGTGCGGCGGAAGGTGTGGCGGTAGGCGAGCGGGGCGACGCCGACGGCCGCGTGCAGATGCTGGCGCAGGGAGACCGCCGTACCGAAGCCGGCCCGGCGTGCCACCTCCTCCACCCCCAGATCGGTCGTTTCCAGCAGATGCCGGGCGTGCTCGACCCGCTGCCGGGTCAGCCAGCGGGCGGGGCTCATGCCCGTCTCCTCGCGGAAGCGCCGGGTGAACGTGCGCACGCTCATCCGGGCGTGCTCGGCCAGCGCCCCCAGGTCCAGCGGGGCGTCCAGGCGGGACAGCATCCAGGCGCGCGTCTCCGCCGTGCTCGCCCCCGCCGGGTCGGGGAGCGGGCGCTCGATGTACTGGGCCTGCCCGCCGTCGCGCCAGGGCGGCATGACACAGCGCCGGGCCGTGCGGTTGGCCACCTCGCTGCCGTGGTCGCGCCTGACCACGTGCAGGCACAGGTCCAGCCCGGCGGCCACCCCGGCCGAGGTGAGCACGTCGCCGTCGTCGATGAACAGCACCGACGGGTCCAGCCGCACCCGGGGGAACAGCGCGGCGAAGCGCGCCGCGTCACGCCAGTGTGTGGTCGCCGGCCGGTCGTCCAGCAGCCCCGCCGCCGCCAGCACGAACGCGCCCGTGCAGATCGACATGACCCTGGAGCGCCCCTGCAGCGCCTCGCGGACCGGCTCGGGCAGCGTGCCGTCCACCACCGCCGGACCGCCGTGGAGGCCCGGCACCAGCACCGTGTCGGCGGTGTCGAGCACGTCGAGGTCGTGGTCCGGCAGCACCGAGTATCCGGCCGAGCAGCGCACCGGCTCCCTGCCGGGGGAACACGTCACCACCTCGTACAGCTTCTCGCCCGACGGTGACTCCGCCGCCCAGAACACCTGCCCCGGCACCCCCAGGTCGAGCGGGGCGAACTGGTCGAGCACGAGGACCGCCACACGATGAGCCATGGCCGGATTCTTTCATATCCTGGCCTCCCGGCCACTCGTCGGACCGGCCGGAACTCCCCGAGGATGTCACCCATGACGTTGAGCACCACCCCCGCACGCGCCGGGCGGCTGCACCGTGCCTGGTTCGTGGCGGCCGTCGCGTTCGTGGCCATCCTCGGCTCGGCCGGCTTCCGCGCCACCCCCGGCGTGCTGATCAACCCGCTGCAGGAGGAGTTCGGCTGGAGCACGGGCACGATCTCCCTCGCGGTCTCGGTCAACCTGGTGCTCTACGGGCTCACCGCCCCGTTCGCCGCGGCCCTGATGGACCGCTTCGGCATGCGCCGCGTGGTCGCCTGCGCCCTGCTGCTCGTCGCCGTGGGCAGCGGGCTCACCGTCTTCATGACGGTGAGCTGGCAGCTCCTGCTGCTGTGGGGCGTGCTGGTGGGTCTCGGCACGGGGTCGATGGCGCTCGTGTTCGTGGCGACGGTGACCGACCGCTGGTTCGTCAGGCACCGCGGCCTGGTCACCGGGGTGCTCACCGCCGCGGGCGCCACCGGGCAGCTCGTCTTCCTGCCCGTGCTGGCCTGGCTCGCCACCGGTCCCGGCTGGCGGGCGGCCTCCCTGACCGTGGCCGGCGCCGCCCTCGCCGTGGTGCCGTTCGTGTGGTGGCTGCTGCGCGACCACCCCGAGGACGTGGGCCTGACCGCCCTCGGCGCCGAGCCCGGCGTCACCCGCCGCGCGCCCGCCACGGGCAACGCGGCCGCCCGTGCGCTGGGCGTGCTGCGCTCGGCGGCGCGCACCCGCCCGTTCTGGTATCTCGCCGGGGGCTTCGCCATCTGCGGCGCCAGCACGAACGGCCTGGTCGGCACCCACTTCATCCCCGCCGCGCACGACCACGGCATGCCCCAGGGGACCGCCGCCGGGCTGCTCGCGGTGATCGGCGTCTTCGACATCGCCGGCACGGTGGCCTCCGGCTGGCTCAGCGACCGGGTGGATCCCAAAGTGCTGCTCGGCGTCTACTACGGGCTGCGCGGGCTGTCGCTGATGGTGCTGCCGAGCCTGTTCGCCGCCACCGCCGAGCCCAGCATGCTGATCTTCATCGTCTTCTACGGGCTCGACTGGGTGGCGACCGTGCCGCCGACCGTGGCGCTGTGCCGCCGGATCTACGGGGCGGACGGGGCCGTGGTCTTCGGCTGGGTCTTCGGCTCCCACCAGGTGGGAGCCGCCATCGCCGCCGTCGGAGCCGGCCTGACCCGCGACCACCTGGGCGCCTACGACCTCGCGTGGTACGCCTCCGGCCTGCTGTGCCTGGCCGCCACCGCGATGTCGCTGGCCATCAGGCATGCTAGGAGCCGATGAACGACACCGAGCTGATGGTCCTGCCCCTCGTGGTGCGGATCGAGAGGGCCGCGCCGCCCGAGCGCACCGACGCGCTGGAGGCGGCGGCGATGGCCGTGCTGAGCCTGCTCGACGACCCGGGGGAGTGGGGCGCCGAGGTGCGCGCCTGGGAGTCCACGGGCAAGATCCGCAAGGTGGTGCGCCGCGCCAGGGGCGCCGAGTGGCGGCGGGCGGCCGCGCTGCCCGGCCGCACTCTTGAGCACCGCACGGCCGAGGTGCGCGTCCACCCGCCCGTGCCGCTCGACGACTGGCCGCGCGACCTGGCGCGGCTGCAGGTGTCCGGCACCGAGCTGACCGACTCCGGCGATCCGGAGCCGGTCGTGGCGGGCGCGGCCGGACCGCCCGTGCTGTGGGCGAACCCGCGCCTGGCCATGTCGGCCGGCAAGGCCATGGCACAGGCCGGGCACGCCGCCCAGCTCGCCTGGTGGGCCGGCGGGGCGGCCGAACACGACGCCTGGCGGGCCGCCGGGCTGTCGGTCCGCGTGCGCACCGCCGCCCCTGACGACTTCGCGGCGAAGGTCGCGGCCGGGCTGCCCGTGGTGCGTGACGCCGGGTTCACCGAGATCGAGCCGGGCTCGTGCACGTTCGTGGCCGAGGCGCCCTGGTTGTACGGGCGCCTGACCCGCTCCTGAGGCGGGGCGCGGTCACAGCGCGAAGACGTCGGCCAGCACCCCGCCCGCCGGGGTGATCCGGGCGGGCGACGGGCTGTCGTAGACCACCATCAGCCGGCCGTCGGCGAGCACGGCCAGGCCCTCGGGATGGTCGCACCCGACGCCGTACGGCAGCTCGGCGAGCGTCTCCAGCTCGTCCGACGGCACCACCTCGCCCGACTGCCTGATCCGCCAGCGCATCACGCGCACCGGCCCGTCCAGGTCCATGCTCGGCCCGGTGAGCAGCAGCAGGTCGTCGCCGTACGGGCACAGGTCGCGGACGCCGAGCCCGCCCAGGTCGAGGAAGTGCTTGCGCGGCGGCTCCGGCAGCCGCAGCCGCCCGCCGCCGGCCTCGACGGGCCGGACCTCCAGCACCATGGCCCAGCCTCGCAGCACCGGCCCGCGCAGCCCCAGGTAGACCCGCTCGTCCCGGACCGCTATGCCCTCGACGTCGAGACCGTTGTCCTTGCCCGGCAGCGCCAGGAACGGCGCCAGGTGCGCGTCGTCGCGCAGGTGGGCGGCGATGTTGTCGGCGCCGGACAGGATCGAGCCCGCGCGCGGCTCGTTCGTGACGGGGTCCAGCGGCAGCCGGACGAGGACGAACCGGTTCTCCTCCCTGATCACCGTGGCGAGCCGCCTGGCGGCCTTGGCGGGGTCCTTGGACTTGACCCGGCGCCGCTTGAGGCTGTGCGAACCGACCGCCCACAGGTGGCCGTCCGCCCTGGCCAGGCCCTCGATGTCGGCCTCGTCGTCCGGGCCAGCGGGCAGGGGCACGTAGTCGGCCAGCCGGAACGTGCGCTGGGCCCCGTAGTGGTCGCCGGTCCACGCCAGGTGCTCGACGGTCGCGGTCTCGTCGCCGGCCACCCACAGGCCGGTCCCGTCCTGTCGGAGCGCCGACAGGTTCGTGTGCGTCCGGGCCGCTCGCGAGGCGGGGTCGAACCGCAGCTCCACCTGTTCCACGAGCCCCATGATTGCACTTCGGTTGCTTCATAAGCGGAATGGCTGGATATGTCGTACGCTCCCGTCGTGCTCGATGGGGATGTGGGGACTGATGGTTCCCGTGGGAATGCGACCGTGAGACCGGGAACCCCTGCCTCTCCGCCCAGACGCTCCCGGATCGGCGATCTGCCGATGCGGGTCATCTACCGGGGGCTGGCCGTGGGCGTGACGGTGGCGGTCGCCGCCGTGGCGCTGGTCTTCGTGCTCCCGCAGGAGCCGGACGGGGTCGCCGCGGGGCCGATCGCCGCGCCATCGACCCCGCCGTCCTCGTCCGGCCCCGACCCCGCGTCCTCGGCCTCGTCGTCGGCCCTGTCGTCGGCTCTGCCGTCGGCTCTGCCGTCGGCTCTGCCGTCGGGAACGCCGCAGGCGGTCGCGGCGACCGCCGCCGCGGCCACCCCGCTCGCCTCCGGGTCCGCCGCCACGGCGGGTCCCGCATCACCGGGTCCCGCGTCGCCGGATCCCACGTCGCCGGATCCCACATCGTCGGGTCCCGCCTCGTCCGGGAGCGTCACGTCGGCCACTCCCCGGCCCACGCCCACTCCCGGCGCGTCGCTGGCGCCCGGCTACACGGCCATGGAGGCCCTGTACGCCGACGCCCGCCTGCCTCGGCTGCCGGAGAGGGTCCAGCGTGTCCCGCTGCGCAGTGCCGGCAAGTACGTGATCAGGGACCGGCGGAGCGGGCTGGCCGTTCCCCGGCTGGGCCGCCCGTGGAAGACGTACGGACCGGCCCCGTTCACCAGCAGGCAGGTGCTCCCCAAGGCGCGCGGCACCCAGCAGCGCGGCATGATCGTGACCTGCCCGCTGCCCATCGAGGCGCAGGAGCACCCCCGCGACACCGCGCTGCTGGCCGCCCGCTGGACGCTCAACCACCACCCGGAGGGCGCCACCATCAGGTGGTTCGCCTCGCAGCCCGTCAAGGACGGCTGGATGCTCGCCTACCAGGTGAAGTACGGCAAGCGCACCTCGCGGGCGGCGGTGGCCGTGGTCGACGGGGGAATGTCCAAGCCCGGTCTGGTGTTCGTCACTGTGCCTGACGCACAGAAGAAGCGCTGGCACGACATCACGCGGGTCGTGTCCGGGGTGCGTGCCCTAGGGTAGAAGATCATCATTGCGGCGATATGGGGAGTGACGCCGTGGAACGCTCGGAAACGCCGCAGCCGCCGGACCAGCGCACCGGGACACCGAAGGCGCCCGACCACAAGGGCAAGTCCAAGCCGCCATGGCGGACCGAAGGGCTCCCCGGCACACCGGGGGGCCGACCCAAGATCAACTGGTGGCGGTTCGCCGTCACCCTCTTCGTCGTGTACGCGGCGTTCTTCCTGGTCTCGTCGTTCACCGACAGCGGACAGGTCGAGACGATCTCCTACACCCAGTTCGTCCAGCAGGTGAACGCCAAGAACGTCAAGGAGATCTACGCCACCGGCCTGTCCGTCGAGGGTCACCTGAAGGCCGCGGCCAAGGACCCCGACAGCGGCAACCAGACCTACACCGAGTTCACGACCGAGATCCCGGCGTTCGCCGACACCGACGAGCTCTCCGGGCAGCTCCAGTCGGCCGGGGTGGACATCAAGGCCGAGCCGATCAGCGGCGGCCGTGGCTTCTTCCTCAACCTGTTGCTGTCGCTGCTGCCCGTGCTGCTGCTCGCCGGGCTGTGGATCTGGATCATGCGCCGGGGCGCCAGCATGATGGGCGGCGGCGGGCTGGGCGGGCTCGGCAAGTCCAAGGCGGCCAAGCCGGTCGAGGCGGCCAAGGTGCGGGTCACGTTCGAGGACGTGGCGGGCATCGACGAGGTCGAGAACGAGCTGGTCGAGATCGTCGACTACCTCAAGGACCCCGCCAAGTACCGCCGGCTCGGCGCCAAGCTGCCCAAGGGCGTGCTGCTGGCCGGCCCTCCCGGCACCGGCAAGACGCTGCTCGCGCGGGCCGTCGCCGGTGAGGCCAAGGTGCCGTTCTTCTCCGCGAGCGCGTCGGAGTTCATCGAGATGATCGTCGGCGTGGGTGCCTCCCGGGTGCGCGACCTGTTCGAGGAGGCGCGCAAGGTGGCGCCGTCCATCGTCTTCATCGACGAGATCGACGCCATCGGCCGGGCGCGTGGCGGCGCGGGCGGCATCGGCGGCCACGACGAGCGCGAGCAGACGCTCAACCAGATCCTCACCGAGATGGACGGCTTCTCCGGCGCCGAGGGCGTCATCGTCATCGGCGCCACCAACCGGCCCGAGGTCCTCGACCCGGCCCTGCTGCGTCCCGGCCGCTTCGACCGCACGGTCCAGGTCGGGCTGCCCGACGCCGCCGGCCGCATCGCGATCCTGCGCGTGCACACCCGGGGCGTGCCGGTCGACGACACGGTCAGCCTGGAGCAGATCGCCCGCACCACGCCCGGCATGACCGGCGCCGACCTCGCCAACCTCGTCAACGAGGCGGCGCTGCTCGCGGCCAAGCGCGGCAAGGAGAAGGTCACCGGCGTCGACTTCGCCGACGCGCTGGAGAAGCTGCAGCTCGGCGCGGCCCGCAGCATCGTGATGCCGGAGGAGGAGCGCCGGCGCACCGCCTACCACGAGGCGGGCCACGCGCTGCTCGGCATGCTGCAGCCGGGCGCCGACCCGGTCCGGAAGATCTCGATCATCCCGCGCGGCCGGGCGCTCGGCGTCACCCTCTCCACCCCCGACAGCGACCGCTACGCCTACGACGAGCAGTATCTCCGCGGCCGCATCGCCGGGGCGCTCGGCGGCATGGCGGCCGAGGAGGTGGTGTTCGGAGTGATCACCACCGGGGCGGAGAGCGACCTCGAACAGGTGACGATGATCGCCCGTGGCATGGTCGGCCGCTGGGGCATGTCGCAGAAGGTCGGCCCGCTGACCATCCTGCCCTCCGACGGCCAGCAGCCGCAGGCCTCGCCCGCCACGCTGGCGATGGTGGACGAGGAGGCGCGGCGGATCGTGGACGAGTGCTACGAGCGGGCGCTCCAGGTGCTGCGCGACAACCGCGACAAGCTGGAGGCGATCGTCGTGGCCCTGCTGGAGCACGAAACCCTCGACGAGGCCGACGCCTACGCCGCGGCCGGGGTGACGAGCGCGAGCGTCCCGGCGGGCGCCTGAGTCTCGGCTTTCCCGAGAATTAGCGCAAATCGGGATATAGAGGGATTTAGTGGTGGGAAGTCCCCCGGAGAGGAGGGGGGACTCCCATGACACTGCACGAGGAGCTTCTCGCCCGGCTCGGCGACCCAGGCATGGAACAGATCGCCGGGATGCTCGGCTCCGGCCAGCCGGCCGCGCGCACCGTGCTCCTGGCGGTCTCCGGCACCATCGTCGGCGGCCTCGCCCGCAACACCGGCGACCTCGACGGGGCGGAGGCGCTGCGTGCCGCGCTGGACGACCACGCCGACGCCGACCCCTTCAACGGCGACGTCGCCTCCCTCATGCGCGACGGCCAGAACATCCTCGGCCACGTCCTCGGCGGCCGCGGCATGGAACAGGCCACGGCCGTGATCTCCCGGCTGGGCGGCGTCGACCCGGCCGTCGTCATGAAGATCCTCCCCCTGACCGCCCCCATGGTCATGACGCTGCTGGCGACGCGGGCCGGCGACCACGACATGGACGCCGAGGAGGTGGCCGCGCTCCTCGACAGTGAGGCGACGGCCCTGCCCGACGACGTGCGCGCCGTGGTGAGCGACCTGCTGGCCGACATCTACGGCCACGCCGCGTACCCGCGAACCGGCGGCTACCGCGACACCCCGCCCGACACCTACGGCTCCCCGCCGCCTGGAGGGGCGGGCACGTACGGCGACATCATGCCCGGAGGGACGGGCATGTACGGAGACCCCCTGCCCCCGTGACCACGCTGCCCCGTGACCACGCTGCCCGGCCGACGGCCGGCCCGGAGCAGCCGCTCCGGTGGTGGCCGGTAAGCTGGGACAGTGATCGTTCTGGCCTCAGCCTCGCCCGCCCGTCTCGCCCTCCTGCGCAGCGCCGGCCTCGACCCCAAGGTGATCGTCAGCGGGGTGGACGAGGACGCCTACTCCGCCCACTCGCCGGCCGCGCTCAGCCTCGTGCTGGCGAAGGCCAAGGCGGCGGCGGTCGCGAGCGGGCTGGACGAGGGGCTGGTCATCGGCTGCGACTCGATCCTCGAGCTCGACGGGCGCCCCTACGGCAAGCCCGCCAGCCAGGAGGAGGTCGCGGAGCGGTGGCGCGTCATGCGCGGCCGCACCGGCCGCCTGGTCACCGGCCACTGCGTCATCGACGTGGCGGCGGGCCGGCAGGCCGCCGAGGTGGCCACCACCGTGATCCGGTTCGGCCGGCCGACTGACGAGGAGGTCGCCGCCTACGCCGCCACCGGCGAGCCGCTCGCGCTGGCCGGGGCGTTCAGCATCGAGGGGCGCGGCGGCTGGTTCGTCGAGAGCATCGAGGGCGACCACGGCAACGTCCTGGGCATCTCCCTGCCGCTCGTGCGCCACCTGTTCGAGGAGCTCGGCTGCGCGGTGACGTCGTTCTGGCGCTAGCCTGCCGGGCATGCGATCAGTGCGTGACTTCCTGGCGGGCCTGGGGTTCTTCCTCCAGGGGATGAGATGGGTGGCCGGGAACGGCCGGTGGTGGCTGTTCGGCCTGATCCCCGCGGTGATCGCTTTCGCGATCTACGTCGCGGCGCTGATCTACCTGGGGACGAACGCCCTGTCGCTCGCGGAGACGTTCACGCCGTTCGCCGACACGTGGGCGTGGCGTGAGGCGTTCCGGGTGATGGTGGCGATCGCCGTGTTCCTCGGCGGTCTGGCGCTGGCCGTGGTGACGTTCACGGCGGTGACGCTGGCCATCGGCGACCCGTTCTACGAGAAGCTCTCCGGGGCCGTCGACCCGCTGCCCGGCGAGGCCGACGAGCCCTGGTGGCGCACGCTGCCGCGCTCCCTCAGGGACAGCCTGGTGACGCTGGGCTACGTGCTGCTGTTCACCGTGCCGCTGTTCGCGCTGGGCTTCGTGCCCGTGGTGGGGCAGACGGTGGTGCCGGTGCTGGGGGCGGCGGTGTCGGGGTTCTTCCTCACGGTGGAGCTGACGACGCAGGCCCTGGAGCGGCGGGGCATGGCGCGCAAGCAGCGCTTCGCCCTGCTCCGGGGCAACAAGGCGACGTCGCTCGGCTTCGGGGTCGGGGTGTTCCTGCTGTTCCTGGTGCCGCTCGTGTCGGTGGTGCTGATGCCGGCGGCGGTCGCGGGTGCTGCCCTCATGGTTCGCCACCGCCTCTCTCCGCATCCGATCCCCTGAGGGCCCCGGGGACCCGCGTTCTCGCCGCTCATCCACAACCCGAGCGCCGTCAGCGCGCGTTGTCCCCAGAACCTCCTTCGGCTCCCCGCGGCCACCCCCACCCCCGGCACCCTCGTGCCCATGACGACCAACACGTCCGACCCCGTCCTCACCCTGACCACCCCCGCAGACATCCTGGCCGCCGTGCCCTACCTCGTGGGCTTCCACCCGGCCGACAGCCTCGTCATCATCGGCCTGGTCAACGGCCGGATCCAGGTGGCGGCCCGGTGGAGCCTGCCGTTCCCCTCCGGGACTCTCGCCCCCTTGGGGTCGTTGTTCGCGCGGGAGGCCATGACCCAGGTCGTGATCGTCGGCTACGGCTCCGGCGAGCAGGTCACCCCGGCGGTGGACGAGGCGCGGGCCCAGGCGGCCAAGGGCGGAGTGGAGGTCGAGGAGGCGCTGCGGGCCCACGAGGGCCGCTACTGGTCCTACATCTGCGACCTTCCCCACTGCTGTCCGGCCCAGGGCACCCCTTACGACCCCGTCGCCGGCAGGGTCGCCGCCGAGGCGACCGTTCGCGGCATGGTCGCCCTGCCCGACCGGCGCGCCCTCGAACGGACCACCGCCCCCGTCGCGGGCCCCGTCAGGGCGATGCGCCGTGCCACGGCCGAGGTCGTCGCCGACATACGCGCGGGGCTCGCGGCGGCCGGGCGGTCCGGTGCCGGCGCCGACGCGTTCGCCAAGGAGTTCGTCGGCCAGGGTCTCGTCCGGGTCCGGGCCGCCCTGGCCGCCCACGCCGCGGGCGGGCGGGTCGACGACACCGAGGCGGCGCGCATCGGCCTCGACCTGGCGGTGATCCGGGTCCGCGACGAAGCCTGGACCCTCATGGACGAGTCCCACGCCGGCCTGTGGAAAGACCTCATGCGCCGCCTGGAGCCCCGCTTCACCCCGCCCGCCGCGACGCTGTTCGCCATGGCGGCATGGCGCGGCGGCGACAGCACCCAGGCCACGATCGCCCTCGAACGCGTCCTCGCCCTCGACCCCGGCTACTCCATGGCCAACCTGCTCATGCACGCCCTGCAGAGCCTGCTCTCCCCGAGCATGCTCCGTGGCCGCCTCCCGACTCCGGCCGAGCTCGACACGGCCATGGGCGTTCCCCACGCCGGCTGGCTGCTTCCCCTGCTCACCCTCCTGGACCAGGAACCTCACGACGACCCGGTCGTCTGCTCGCCCGCCCCTTCTCCCACCTGAGCTGGTCCGCCCACCCGCGCCGAGCGACCAACCCGCGCGACCCCCACCGGCACACCCGCTAGGCGGGCTCCCCCTCCCGTGCCGTGCGGCCTGCCGCCGATGGTGATCGCAGGGCCGGGCGAGGTGCGGGGTTGGGCCTGCCGACGCGGAGCGAGCGGTGCGCGCCTGAGAGCCTGCTGACGAAGGGTTTGGGGGTCGCTGAATCCTCGAGGATGGCTGAGGGCGGAGCGGCGCTCGCCCAAGACCGTGGCATGACGCGGTCGCAGGGACACCGCTCTTGTCTTCCAGCGCCGCCACGCCCTTGTGCAGGTCGCGACCCTGTGCAAGGGCGGCTGGGGCACGGACTACGGATCGGATGGCGAGCGTCGAGCTCTCTTCAGGGCGGTCTCGTTGATCACGCGGGGTTACTCCAACAACCCCGCAACTTGATGATCGAGTCAGCAGAACATCGGCTTGCCAGCGTCCTTCGGAATCTCCGGCATGGAGTCGACGACCTTCACTGTCATCACCGCCGTACTGGCGCCAGGAATCTCTCTGACCTGTCCGCCCTCCTGCCGCCCGATCCAGCTTCGGTAGCCAAGGAACCGGTAGGTGGCCGACTCGAAGATGAGCTCCCCACGTTCCCAGCCGTCGGGGCTCTCAAGCTTGAGCGAGGCGCCCACCCCGTGTCGTCCGGCGGGGTCGGTGAGGTCTGGGACGATGGTCACGGTCGTCAGCTTCGACAGCGCGCCGAAGACCGTGGCCCTGCTCTGGGAGGAGGTGAGCGGGTCCTGCGCCAGCCTGAGCAACGAGCTCGCGACGACCTTCTCGACCCGCATGTTGATCTCGTTCTCGCCCAGGGCCGTCTCTCCTCGTCTGCGCTGGTCCGACCGGACGAACGTCTCCGCGTCCTGGCGGATCTTCGCCAGAACCCGATCCGGATCGGTGGGAAGATCGGCGGCCTGGAACGGCAGGCCCAAGGAGTGCTCGTGGCACTGCCCAGCACGCTGATACTCCACCGTTCCGGGGGATTGCACGTGCTCAGCGCGCCCGCTGGTGGCGCGTGTTTGCCCGTACGTCGAGCGCGTCAAAGCCTTGCCGGGATCCCCGGCGGGCATCCATACCTCTCGGCGCACGTCCTGGGTGTACTCGCCCTCGGAACCGGAGGCGAACGTGACGTTCTTCTGGTCGACGTAGACGAACTGCCCCGGCCCGGGCCGCACATCCTCCCGTGCCGCGACCGAGGCCGCATGCCGGAGCAACTCGGCGGCGCTGGCCGGAGGGGTCCCGAACGGGGCGGAGTCGTGACCGCCACGCACCATGACCAGTCCCGCGGTCACCGCCGCCGCGAGGCCCACGGCCACGCCGGCCCTCATCGCCCACCAGCCGGCCGGGAAACCGTGAAGAGGCCGCCGACGTGACCGCGCCGGCTGACGGTGGCCGCTCCCGATCCGCTCGGCCTCGATCTCTTCGGCCACCAGCACCCATGCACGCGCGGTCACATCGGGCGCGGGTTCGGGCAGGCTGTCGTGGTGGTCCTTGATCGCTTCGAGTTCGTTCATCACAGTGCCTCCCCGGCGGGACCGATGATCTTGCGGAGTTTCTTGCGGGCGCGGTTGAGACGTGATCCCACCGTTCCCTGAGGTATGCCGAGAGCCTCGGCCACCTCCTCGTAGCTGAGTTGGGCGCAGGCGACCAGCAGCAGGACGTCCCTGTCCCCGGCCGAGAGCCTGGCGAGACCTGCGGCCAGCCGCGGTTGCATGACCGCCGCAGAGACCCGCTGTATTACGCGCTCGTCGTGACTGGCGATCTCCACGGCATGGGCGCTTCTGGCCAGCGCCCGATACCTGCGCGCCTCACCGCGGTGGTGCTCGGCGACCAGGTTGGAGGCGATGCCGTACAGCCAGGGCCGCGCGCTGGAGCAGGTGAGGTCAAAGCGGTCCCGGCTGCGAAAGGCGCGCAGAAAGGTTTCCGCGGCGAGGTCATCCGCGGCCGACTCGCCCAAGCGCAGGTGAACATAGCGGTGGATGGATGCGAAATAGCGATCGAAGACGGCGCCGAAGCGGTCAGGGTGACGCCACGACGCCTCTATCACTTGCGCGTCGGTGCCCTCGCTGGGAGGCGCCGAATCTTTGGGGGGAGCTGTCATGCATGCCGGCCTTTCAGGCGGTTACGTTGGAACACCCCTAGTTCGGCGAACCCCCGATTCCTCTTCACGGTCCATCACGGCTTCCACGGCCGCCGGTTCATCGCGTCGCGCGTCCCAGAGGATTGCCTATGACCCGAAGATGACCGCATGCCGGCGATCTCCTGACCCTGCCACAGCACCAAAGCCCTTCGTCAGCAGGCTCTGAGGGTCGACGCCGGGCGGGGGCCCTCAGCGGACCGGCAGCGCTTTCTCGTAGCAGCGGCTCAGCGGGTCGTGCACATACTTTCCGTACGGCTCGACCCGCGTGTACGCGCACGTCTCGTACAGCGCGATGGCCTCGGGCTGCCGGGTTCCGGTCGCCAGCCGCAGCCTGCGGTAGCCCTGGTCGCGGGCCAGGTCCTCCAGCGCCCCGAGCAGCGAGCGCGCGATGCCGCGCCCCCGGTGGCCCGGCACGACGTACATCCGCTTCAACTCCCCGGTGAGGTCGTCCAGGTGCTGGACGGCGCCGCATCCGACCGCCTGCCCGTCGACCGCGGCGACCAGGAACCGGGCCCCGTCGCCGACCTGCGAGCGCCCATCGGGCCCGTAGCGGGCCACCAGTTCGCCGAACGCGGCATCGAGCAGGACGGCGAGGTCGACGTCGGTGCGCGGCCGCTCTTCGATCACCATGCCGACATGATGGAGAGCCTCCCCCGGTGAGGCGGCACGGGGCGTGAAAGGTCGAGTCGGCGGCTGTCTGAGGTCAGGGTGGTGGTGGAAGGGGATCAGAGGTGGTCGCCTTCGCGGCGGCGGCGTTCGTTGTAGGCGCGCATCCGCGCGGGATAGCCCGTGAGCTGGACGTCGTACACCGGCAGAGCGAGGTCGCGGGCCACCTTGTGGATCACCGCGGGGGAGCCCACCCGGCGCCGGGTCCATTCGCCGTCGTCGGCGACCGCGACGGCGGTCGTGTCGGTCGCGAACGTCTCCGGCTCCACATAGAACTCGACGCCACGCCGCGACCGGGCAAAGGCGATGAGCGCTTCGATGTCGGCGTCGGTGGCCTCACGGTCGAACTTCGCGATCTTAGGACCGCGTAGCCGTCGGATGCCGTAGCGGTCTCGCCATCTCATGCATCCTTTTTATACCGTCAAACGCTTGAGCGCGCCCGGGGTTGATCTAGGGGACACATCCGGGATCCTCCCGATGGCCACAGTGCGGAAGTAAGGAGCAGGATGAGAGTGACCGCCCCGATCTAAGGAGAGGCATGGGTGTTATGGCTGGGGTATCCACACCCGCGGGCCCGGGACAGGTGCCGCCG
This sequence comes from Nonomuraea muscovyensis, assembly GCF_014207745.1. Lineage (NCBI taxonomy): Bacteria > Bacillati > Actinomycetota > Actinomycetes > Streptosporangiales > Streptosporangiaceae > Nonomuraea > Nonomuraea muscovyensis. The sequence continues at coordinate 2,908,840 of NZ_JACHJB010000002.1, read as the reverse complement.
GCTCACCTGCGCGTCACCAACCAGGACCGCGAGCACGTCGTCGAGCACGTCAAGGCGGCCTACGCGGAAGGGCGCTTCGACAAGTTCGAGTTCGACGAGCGGCTGGAGCGCGCGATGACCGCGCGCACGCACGGCGACCTGATGCCGATCATGACGGAGTTGTACGGTGAGCAGGCGGTGCCCGCGCACCGGCCGATCCCCGCGCCGCCGCGGCGTCACGAGGCGCCGCCGGAGAGCAACGAACGGCTCGGCGCGTCCGCGGCCCACCTGCTCGCGGCTGTGGGCTTCCCGATCGCCGGGCCGCTGATCCTCATGCTCACCGGCGGCAAGACCTCGCCGTACATCCGCCGCCACGCCGTCGAGGCGCTCAACTTCCAGCTCACGATGCTGGCGGCGACGATCCTGCTGCCGCTCACCGTCATCGGCATCCTGCTGGTCCCGGTGATCTGGGTGGGAGCGTTCGTGCTCTCCATCGCCGGAGGCATCTCGGCGCTCTCGGAGAGCCCGTTCCGCTACCCGCTCACGATCCGGATGGTGAAGTAGGCCGGAGAAGGTCGCGGTGCCGGCCGGCGCCCGGGCAGCGGAGCGGCGCGGCCGGTGAGGTCGCGGTGCGGGCCGGCGCCCGGGCAGCGGAGCGGCGCGGCCGGTGAGGTCGCGGTGCGGGCCGGTGGGCCTGGGTAGCGGTGCCGCGCGGCCGGTGAGGTCGCGGTGCGGGCCGGTGGGCCTGGGTAGCGGTGCCGCGCGGCCGGTGAGGTGGCGGTGCGGGCCGGTGGGCCTGGGTAGCGGTGCCGCGCGGCCGGTGAGGTGGCGGTGCGGGTAGGGGTGCGGGGTCAGCGGGCGAGGACCTCGTACTTGACCGTCATGACGCCCGCGCCGGTGTTGCCGATCGAGGAGAAGGCCGCCTCTGACAGGTCCAGGCAGCGGCCGCCCACGAACGGGCCGCGGTCGTTGATGCGGACGGTCACCGAGTCGCCGTTGGCGGGGTTGGTCACGCGGACCTTGCTGCCGAAGGGCAGGGTCTTGTGCGCGGCGGTCAGCGCCGAGGGGTTGAAGCGCTCGCCGTTGGCCGTCTGCTGGCCCTCGTTGTAGTACGACGCGCCGCAGGTGCCGCGCGAGAGCACGCGGGTCTTGGGCTTGGCAGCCTGCTTCTCGGACTTCACCGTCTCGCCCTTCTGGCGGGCGGCGGTCTTCGGGGCGGCGCCGGTGCGGGCCTCGGCGGCGTTCGCGGTGAGGCGGGCGGCCTTGGCGCCGTCGGGCGAGCCGGCGTCAGCGGCGGCCTGAGGGGTGGCTGCAGGGGTGGACGAGACCGACGGCGCCGGCTTGGCGGCGTCGGCGGAGACGGAAGGCCGTGGCTGGGACGGGCGCGCCTCAGGGGACGTGCCGAGCGGCGAGACGCCGGCCGCGGTGGTGGCCTTGGAGGCGTCGTCGTTGGCGACGGCCGCCCACGCGGTGGTGGAGGCCGCGGCGATCACGGCTGCGCCTGCGGCCACGGTGGTCCACCGGCGCCTGCCCGGTGCCGTCGCGCGGGAGAGGGGGTTCGGCGTGGACGATTCGGTACGCGAGTGCTGGCCCAAGGAAAACCACGGTCCTAGCTAGGGGACAGAACGGGGGGCGGCCGGGACGAGGAGGAAAAGGGGTGCCACCGGCCGGTCCGGGGCGGGCGGAGGAGGCCCGCGTCCGCAACGGGGAAGACCATATCGGACAAACCACTAGTAAAGGCAAGATAATGCCACATTCAGTGGCATATCTTACTTTGGTAACGGGATCTTCCTGAGGCGCGGGATCCCGGTGACCAGGCAGCTCTCCAGGCGCGCACGGGGCATCGGTCGCCGTACGGGGAAGACGCGTCAGTCGGGGCGGTGACCGCCGTCAGCCCCGCCGGATCACAGCACCAACGAGCGGACGGTCTCCACCGTGTCGGCCTCCTCGGCCCGCTTGTCCGGGCGGTAGCGCAGCACGCGGGCGAACCGCAGCGCCATGCCCCCCGGGTAGCGCGGCGAGCGCTGCACCCCGTCGAACGCGATCTCCACCACCAGCTCCGGCCGCACCGTGACCGTCCACGCGTCGGCCGGACCGTCGGCCAGCTCCAGGAATCGCTCGGTCTGCCAGGCCAGCAGCTCGTCCGTCAGCCCCTTGAACGTCTTGCCCAGCATGACGAACCCGCCGCCCTCGGGGTCACGGGCGCCGAGATGGAGGTTGGACAGCTTGCCCTCGCGCCGCCCGTGCCCCCACTCGGCCGCCAGGACGACCAGGTCGAGCGTGTGGCGGGGCTTGACCTTCACCCAGCCGGCGCCTCTGCGGCCCGCGGCGTACGGGGAGGACAGCGACTTGACGACCAGCCCCTCGTGCCCGGCCTTGACCACGTCGGTGAAGAACGTCTCCGCCTGGGCCACGTCACCGGTGACCAGGCGCGGCGTGAGCAGTGCTGCTGGGACCGTGCGCCCGAGGATCCCCTGCCGCTCGTCGTAGGACAGGTCGAGCAGGTCGGCGCCGTCGACCCGCAGCGCGTCGAAGAAGAACACGCTCAGCGGCGTCCGCTCCCGCAGCCGCGCCACGTCGAGCTTGCTGCTCACCCGGCTCGCCGTCACCTGGAACGGGTGCGGCCGCCCGTCGGGGCGCAGCGCGATCACCTCGCCGTCGAGCACCAGATCGCCGGACGGCAGGCCCAGCACGGCCTCCACCAACTCCGGAACCTGGGAGGTGATGTCCTCCAGCGCGCGGGTGAAGACCCTGACCTCGTCATCCGCGCGGTGCGCCTGCACCCGGATGCCGTCGAGCTTCCACTCCAGCGCCGCCGGGGCGCCCGCCTTGTCCAGCGCGGCGGCGACGTTGGGCGCGCTGCCGGCCAGCATGGGCGAGACCGCCCGCCCCACCTCCAGCTTGAACGCCCGCAGCGCCGTCACCCCGCCCGCGAGCGCGGCGGCGCCCACCGCGGGCAGCCAGCCGCGCAGGGTCAGGGCCCGCCGCACGTCGGCCGCCGGAGCCCCGGACGCCTTGGCGACGGCCTCGATCATCACCCCGTCGAGCGCGCCCTGGCGCAGCTCGCCGCCGAGCAGCCGCAGCATGAACGCCTGCTCCTGACTGGTCAGCCCGGCGAACAACTCGTTCACCAGGGCCCTGCGCGCCGCCTGCGAGCCCTGCCCGGAGACGGCCTTGATCGCGGTCAACCGCGCGTCGACCTCGGCCAGCGTGGCCGTGGCCGCCAGCCTGGGCTGCGGCAGGTCCTGGAGGGTGCGCCAGCCGACGCCGATCTGGCGCTGCGGCAGCTCGCCGGAGAGGTAGGCGATGGCGATCTCCGCCTCGCCCGCGCCCACCCGGCCGAGCAGCTCGGCCAGGTGGCCGATCTTGCCCAGGCGGGCCGGAGTGCGCGTCACCGCCTCGGAGACCCGGACGACCTCGATCAGTAGCACACCGCCTATGGTGCCTCAAGACGCCGACATTTCCCCACCTGGAGGTCGGCCGGAGAAAAGGCGGGGCCGCGAGCGACCCCGCCCGGACCTGCCCGCGGGCTAGCGGACGGCCAGCAGGTCGACGACGAAGATCAGCGTCTCGCCCGGCTTGATGGCGGCCCCGGCGCCCCGGTTGCCGTAGCCCAGGTGGGGCGGGATGACCAGCTTGCGCCGGCCGCCGACCTTCATGCCGGCGACGCCGCGGTCCCAGCCGGCGATGACGCGCCCGCCGCCGAGCGGGAACTCGAACGCCTGGCCGCGGTTCCACGACGCGTCGAACTCCTCCCCGGACGAGAACGCGACGCCCACGTAGTGGACGCTGACCTGGTGGCCGGGCTTGGCCTCGGGGCCGTCACCCTCCACGATGTCGACGATCTCCAGATCGGCGGGCGGGTTGCCCTCCGGGAAGTCGATTTCCGGCTTCTCGAGTGCCACGAAACGCTCCTGTTGACGATGACTGCGAACCCGACGACTCTATGCGGTCGGGATAGGGTCGTCGGTCATGGCGGCCCTTTCTCCCGACGGGATCCTGCTCACCGGGCGCGTCGCGGTGGTCACCGGCGCGGCCCGCGGGCTGGGCCGCGCCGTTCCTGACCGGTGACCTGGCGCGGTTCGTGACCGGCACGACCGCGCACGTCGACGGCGGCATCCGCGCCGCAGGCGGCCGGCGTCGCATCGGCTGGTCCGGAGATCGATCGAGGGTTTCCGTCAACCCCCGCGCGCTACGGGCCGGCCGAGATCGCCTGGTTCCGTCAGGGGGTGGAGGCGGGCGTCGTTCCGCTCGCCGTCAACCGCCTGCCGGAGCTCTCGGCGCCGATCCGGTCGAGGTGCGGGCGTCGCGGGAGGAGGCGCTGCTGTGCGGTGTCACCCGCGAGGACGTCTCCAGGTTCGAGCTGACGGTCGCCGGCACCGCCCGGCTCCACCCCGGCGCGTGCCTCAAGTGGTGGAAGGACGGAAAGGACCAGCACGGCTTCTTCCAGCCCCTGCCCGGCACCACACTGAGCTCCGATCTCACAGCCGAGCGTCCGGTCGAGGTGTTCCTCGACGGGCGGGCCTTCCACGGCTTCGCCCTGCGGGGCACGGCCAGGGTCGGGGTCACCCTGGAGGACGGCGGCCGGGCCTTCGCCGACGCGGCGCCGGACCCGTGGGGGCAGGGCGTGGCGCTCTTCGGCGGGCAGGGCGCGCGGCCCGTCCAGCGCAGCGAGGAGATCACCGGGTACGCGGCCGACGGCGACGTCCTGTGGACGTACCGGCTGCCGGACTGACCGGCGGGCGGGACGGTCGCCCGTCCCGCCCGCGCGGCGTCACCAGCTCTGGTGCAGCGGCATGCCCTCGGCGTAGCCGGACGAGCCCTGGATGCCCACCACGGCGCGCTCGTGGAACTCCTCCAGGGTGGTGGCCCCGGCGTACGTGCACGACGACCGCAGGCCCGCCACGATGGCGTCGATCTGGTCCTCCACGCTCGGCCGGCGCGGGTCCAGGTACATGCGCGAGGTCGAGATGCCCTCCTCGAACAGCGCCTTCCTGGCCCGTTCGAACGCGCTGTCCTCGGCCGTGCGCAGCCGCACCGCGCGGGCCGAGGCCATGCCGAAGTTCTCCTTGTAGCGGCGCCCGTCGGCGTCGGTGCGGGTGTCGCCGGGCGACTCGTACGTGCCCGCGAACCAGGAGCCGATCATCACGTTGGCCGCGCCGGCCGCCAGCGCCAGCGCGACGTCGCGCGGGTGGCGCACGCCGCCGTCGGCCCACACGTGCCGCCCGAGCCGGCGGGCCTCGGTCGAGCACTCCAGCACGGCGGAGAACTGCGGCCGGCCCACGCCGGTCATCATCCGCGTGGTGCACATGGCGCCCGGCCCGACGCCGACCTTGAGGATGTCGGCGCCGGCGTCCACCAGGTCGCGCACGCCTGCCGCCGTCACCACGTTGCCGGCCGCGACCGGCACCGCCGGGTCGAGCGCCTTCACGGCGCGCAGCGCGGAGATCATCTTGTCCTGGTGGCCGTGGGCGGTGTCGACGACCAGGCAGTCGATCCCGGCGTCCAGCAGGTCGCGGGCCCTGGCGGCGACGTCGCCGTTCACGCCGACGGCGGCGCCCACGCGCAGCCTGCCGCCGGCGTCGATCGCCGGCCGGTAGAGCGTGGCGCGCAGCGCTCCCGTGCGGGTGAGGATGCCCACCAGGCGGCCCTCGCCGTCCACGATGGGCGCCAGCCGGTGCCGGCCCTCGTGCAGCCGGTCGAAGGCGACGCGCGGCTCCAGCCCGGTGGGCAGCGTCAGCAGTTCGCTCGACATCACCTGCGAGAGTTGGGTGTACATGTCGACGCCCTCGCAGTCGGCCTCGGTCACCACGCCGACCGGGCGGTTGTCCCAGTCGACGACGATGACCGCGCCGTGGGCGCGCTTGGGCAGCAGTCGCAGCGCCTCGCCGACGGTGTCGTGCGGCGTCAGGGTGAGCGGCGTGTCGTGGATGAGGTCGCGTTCCTTCACCCACTTGACCACGTCGGCGACCACGTCGATGGGGATGTCCTGGGGGATCACGGCGATGCCGCCACGACGCGCCACCGTCTCGGCCATGCGGCGGCCGGCGACGGCGGTCATGTTGGCCACCACGATGGGAATGGTGGTGCCCGTGCCGTCGCGCGTCGACAGGTCGACGGAGAGGCGGGAACCGACCGAGGAACGCGACGGGACCATGAACACGTCGCTGTAGGTCAGGTCGTGATGCGGCTGGAGGCCGTTGAGAAACTCCACGTTCGTCCATCTTATGTGGTGACAGGCTCATCTTGGGGTTTCCCCCTTTCCCGGGGCCTTATGATCTGCCGGGACAGTCGAGGGGGATGGAGGGCCTGTGGAGATCACAGACCGCGATGAACTGACCGTGGTCGGCTTCGTCGTCCGCACCACGAACGCCGACGAGCTGGACCCCGCGCGGGCCAGGCTGCCGGCGCTGTGGCAGCGGGCCGGCGCGCCGGGGGCGTTCGCGCACGTGCCGGGACGGATCGACGAGCACCTGTACGCGGTGCTCACCGACTACGAGAGCGACCACCACGGGGCCTACACGCAGGTCGTCGGCATCGGCGTGCGCACGGCGCCGCGCCTGCCGGAGGGGATGGTGGCGGTCCGCGTGCCCGCCGCCAAGGCGTTGCTGGTGGCGGCCCGCGGCACGATGCCGCAGGCGATCGTGGACGCGTGGCAGCAGGTGTGGAAGCACACCGAGTCGGGCGGCACGCCGCCGCGCGCGTTCACCACGGACCTGGAGGTGCACCACCCCGACGGGGTGGATCTCTACATCGCCGTCTGACCGCCCGCGCCCCGGACCGCGCCCCGGACACCGCCCGCGCCCTGGACCGTGGCTCGGACCGCCCCGGACCGCCCGTGCCCCGGGCCGGGGGATCGGCCGGGGGCCGTGTGCGGGCGTCAGGACGGGGCGGCCAGCCCGAGCGCGGCCGCCGCCGCCTCGACCGCCGGCCCCTTGACCTCCTCCAGCGGCAGGTGCGCGTACTCGACTGAGCAGTCGGACATCCCGCCGAGCGCCACCGTCGCCCGGACCCGCTGGGCGACTGAGACCTCGGGGCCGAGCAGCAGCGAGGTGAGTCGCCGCCGCCAGCCGAACATCCGCTCCGTCAGGTCCAGCTCGGTCAGCGTCGACACGTCGCGCATGATCATGACGATCACCTCGCGGTGCCGCCACATCAGCTCGAAGTAGTCCTCCAGGAGCAGCCGCGGGCCGCCGGGTCCGCGATCCGGCGCCTGCTCGCGCGCGGTCACGAAGCGGTCCGTGTCGTCGATCATCGGCTGGATGATGCTGCGCACCAGGTCCTCGCGCGAGGCGAAGTGGTAGTAGAGCGCGGGCTTGGTGATGCCGAGCCGGTCGGAGATCTGGCGCAGGCTGGTGTCGCGCACGCCCTGCGCCGCGAACAGCTCGCGCGCGACGGCCTGGATGCGGGTCCTGGTGTCACTCTGCCTCGCCATACGGCCAGCGTATCCCTTACCTATCGTTAAGTAAGTCCTTGTGGTCGTGGCTCGCGCCGACTTACCATCCGTTAAGTAAGGAGGCAGTCATGCACGTACTGATCTCCGGCGCCAGCGTCGCCGGACCCGCCCTCGCGTACTGGCTCGTCCGGTACGGCTTCGACGTGACGGTGGTGGAGCGCGCCCCGGCGCTGCGCAAGGCCGGAGGGCACGCGGTGGACCTCTTCAGGCCCGCCATGGACATCGTGGAGCGGATGGGCCTGCTCGGCCCCGTCCTGGACCACAAGACGGGCACCGAGCGGCTGGTCATGTCCGTGCCCGGCCGCGCCCGCCCCGTGGAGATGGATACGCGCCGGCTCGTCGCGGCGATCTCCGACCGGCACGTCGAGATCATGCGCGACGACCTCGGCGAGATCCTCTACGACGCCACCCGCGACGACGTCGAGTACGTCTTCGCCGACTCCATCGCCGCCATCGGCCAGGACGGCGAGGTGCGGTTCGACAGCGGGCGGGCCCGCGGGTTCGACCTGGTGATCGGCGCGGACGGCCTGCACTCCAACGTCCGCCGCCTCGTCTTCGGCCCGGAGTCGCGCTTCACCACCTGGATCGGCGCCTACCTGGCCGTCGCCTCCGTGCCCAACCACCTGGGCCTCGACGGCCGGATGGAGGGCGTGCTCGACATCGACCGGCTGGCCGGCATGTACGGTGCGGCCGGCCTCGACGAGGCGCGGGCCCTGTTCCTGTTCCGGACGCCGGAGCCGCTCGACTACCACCACCGCGACACGGCGCGGCAGCGGCGACTGCTGCGCGAGCACTTCGCGGATCTCGGCTGGGAGACGCCCCGCCTGCTGGACGAGGCCGACCGCGCCGAGGCGTTCTACTTCGACTCCATCACCCAGCTCCGCCTGGACACCTGGTCACGCGGGCGGGTGAGCCTGGTCGGCGACGCCGGATACTGCCCCGGCCCCGCCGTCGGCGGCAGCACCAGCCTGGCCGTCGTCGGCGCGTACGTCCTGGCCGGCGAACTGGCCCTGGCGGGCGGCGACCACGAGCGGGCCTTCCCCGCCTACGAGGCGGAGATCGGCGACTACGTACGGCGCAGCCGCGCCTTCGCGCTGAGCGCCGCCAAGCGCCTGGTGCCCCGCTCCCGCCTCGACCTGTGGGGGCTGGCGCAGGCGGTCCGGCTCCTCGCGGTGCTGCCCACCACCGTCACGCGGGCGGCGAGCAAGATCGGCGCCGGTGGGGCGCGGCTGCACGACTCGATCCGGCCGAAGGACTATCCGGCGCTCCTGCGGTCCGCCTCAGGCCAGCACGCCCTGGGCGCGGAGCTTGGCGGCGACCTCGGCTGACAGGCCCCACACGGACAGGTCGGCCAGCCTGGTGGCCGGGGCCAGCTCGGCGGCGGGCGCGCCGAGCAGGCGCGGCGCGGGGCGCGGCTGGGTGACGCCGCCGACGTCGACGAACGTGCCGCGCGCCACGTTGTGCGGGTGCTCCGCCGCCTCGGTCATCGACAGCACGGGCGCGACGCACGCGTCGGAGCCCTCGAAGACCGCCTCCCACTGCGCCCGCGTCCGCGACCGGAACGCCTCCGCCAGGCGTGCCCGCAGCGCCGGCCACTGCGTCCGGTCGGCGCGGTCGGGCAGGTCCGTCAGCCCCATGCGGGTGACCATCTCGTCCCAGAATTGCGGCTCCAGCGGTCCCACCGCCACGTACCGCCCGTCGGCGGTCTCGTAGGTGTCGTACATCGGCGCGCCCGTGTCGAGCAGGTTGGTGCCGCGCGGCCCCCAGAAGCCGCTCTGCACCCCGTGGGCGAACATCGCGAACAGCAGGGCCGACCCGTCGACCATGGCCGCGTCGATCACCCGCCCGCGGCCGGTCCGCTCCCGTTCGAGCAGGGCGAGCAGCACGCCGTAGGCCAACATGAGGCCGCCGCCGGCGAAGTCGCCCAGGATGTTGATCGGCGGAGTCGGCGGCCCGTCCGCGCGGCCCAGCAGCGACAGCACGCCGGAGATCGCGATGTAGTCGATTTCGTGCCCCGCGGCCGGAGCCAGCGGACCGTCCTGCCCCCACCCGGTCATCCGGCCGTAGACGAGCCGCCCGTTGACCGCGTGCAGGTCGTCCGGCCCGATGCCGAGCCGCTCGGCGACGCCCGGCCGGAACACCTCGATGACCACGTCGGCGTGCGCGGCCAGTTCCTTGAACGCCGCCACGCCCTCCGGCGCCTTCAGGTCCAGCCCGACCGTCCGCTTGCCGCGGTCCATCACGTCGGTGCGCGGCCGGTCGGAGACGGCGGAGACGCGGTCCACCCGCAGCACCTCGGCGCCGTGGTCGGCGAGCATCATCCCGGCGAACGGCCCGGGCGCGAGCCCGGCGAGCTCCAGCACCCGCACCCCGGCGAGCGGGCCCTGGGGGGTTCCGGTCATGGATCTCTCCTCACGTGCGAGCCGTCGGCGCCGCACCCAGTAGAATAACATTCGGTGAACTGTGGCAAGCCGCCTTCCCGACCACCCCGCGAACCAAGGTCATGTATGGGAAACTTGCCCACTGATCGGGTGGTCTACAGGGGTAGGACATGGTTTCGGAAAGCACGCCGCTGATCGCCGGGCGTTACCAGTTGCTCCGTGAGCTGGGGCGTGGCGGCATGGGAGTGGTCTGGGAAGGCCGCGACACGCTGCTCAACCGGCAGATCGCGATCAAAGAAGTGCTGCTGCCGGACGGGCTGCCGCGCGCGGACCAGGAGCGGCAGCTCCTGCGCACCGCCCGCGAGGCCAGGACGGCAGCCAAGCTCAACCACCCGTCGGTCGTCGCGATCTACGACGTGGTCGAGGCGGACGGCCGCCCGTGGATCATCATGGAGCTGGTGCGCCATCCCTCCGTCGAGGAGGTCGTCGCCAAGACGGGCGCGCTGCCCATCCGGCAGGCGGCCGACGTCGGCAGGCAGGTGCTCTCGGCGCTGCGCGCCGCCCACCAGGCGGGCATCCTGCACCGCGACGTCAAGCCGAGCAACATCCTGCTCTCCGACGACGGCAGGGCGGTGCTCACCGACTTCGGCATCGCCACGGCGGAGGGCGACTCCTCGCTCACCAGCACCGGCATGGTCACCGGGTCGCCGAGCTTCCTGGCCCCCGAACGGGTGCGCGCCGCCGAGGCCGGGCCGCCCTCCGACCTGTGGTCGCTCGGCGCCACGCTGTTCGCCACGCTGGTGGGCCGCTCGCCGTTCGAGCGCGGCGAGCCGATGGCCACGCTCAACGCCCTGCTCAACGAGGAGCCGGACTACCGCCGGATCCCCCCGGTGATGCATCCGGTCCTCAAGGGCCTGCTGCGCAAGGAGCCGGAGGACCGGCTCACCGCCGAGGAGGCCGACGGGCTGCTCGCCGAGATCGTCGCGTCCCGGCCGGCCGGCTACGACCTGGACGTGGCCGAGCCCCGGCCGTCGCGCGGACGGGGCCGGACCCTCGTCGCGGCTGCCGCGGCGGCGGTGCTCATGCTGGGCGGCGGCACGTTCGCCTACTTCAAGCTCACCCCGCCCGCCGAGGGCACCTCCGACGTCGCCGCGCGCGCCGCCGCCAGCAGCCCGCTGCCCGCCACGCCCGTCGCCTCCACCGCCGCGCCGAGGTCGTCGGCCAGCCCCACCCCGTCGGCCACGCCGACGCCGACCCGGGCGGTCGCGGCAGTGCGGGCGTGGAGGTCGCCCGACGGCTGGTCCATCGCCCGGCCCACCGGTTGGCGCGGGGCGCGTAGCGAGGCCTACACCGAGTGGACGCGGCTCGGTGGGCGGGCTCACCTCGGCGTGCGGGCCGTCTACGTCGTCCGCGACCCGTACCAGCTCATGCGCGACTCCGAGGACGAGCTGCGGGGCGCAGCGCCGGACCTGCGCGTGGTCGGCCGCAGGGCGATCACGCACCAGGGGGCCAAGGCCGTGGAGTGGGAGTTCGCCTACACGGCCGGCGAGGGCGCCGCGCCGTGGGCCCGGCAGGGGGAGAGGTACCGGGAGGTGCGCCGCGTGATCGTCGCCGCCGACGCCGCCTACGTCGTGTCGTGGACGATGCCCGAACCTCAGTGGAACCGCACCAGGAGCCTGATGCGGCAGGTCGTCACGAGCTTCACCGTGGGCGCATGACGCCCTGGACGCTCCTGGCCCTGCCGCCGCTGCCCGAGGAGGCGCTGCGCAGCCTGCTGGCGCCGCTCGGCGACCGCGTCGAGCTCCGGGTGCCGGCCGCCCGTGACCGGGCGGCGCTGCTCGTCGCGCTGCCGGAGGCGGAGATCGTCCTCGGCGACTGGACGGGCCTGCTCGCGCTCGACGCCGCGGCCGTCGCGGCCGCGCCGCGGCTGGCGTTCGTGCAGCAGCCGTCGGTGGGCGTGGACGGCCACGACCCCGCTGCGCTGGCCGCCGCGGGCGTGCCGCTGGCCAACACCGCGGGCGTCAACGCCGTCGCGGTGTCGGAGTGGTGCCTGGCCGCCGCGCTGTCGCTGGCGCGCAGGCTGCCCGCCGCCGACGCCGCCGTCCGCGCGGGCGGCTGGCCCCAGCTCGACCTGGGCCCTCGCGAGCTGAGCGGCCGGCGCGCCGGCATCGTCGGCTTCGGGCCGATCGGCGCCGCGTGCGCCGGGTTGTTCCGCGCCCTCGGCTGCCAGGTGTCCTACTGGACGCGTACGCCCCGCGAGGAGTCCGGCTACCAGGACCTGGAGGCGCTGGTCGCCGATTCCGACGTGCTCGTCGTGGTGATCGCCCTGACCGCCGAGACCCGCGGCCTGGTCGACCCGAGACGGATGAAGCGGGGCGCGTTGCTCGTCAACGCCGCCCGCGGCGGCGTGGTGGACCAGACCGCGCTGGCCGCCGCGTTGCGCGACGGGCACCTCGGCGGCGCCGCGCTCGACGTCTTCGAGACCGAGCCGCTGCCCGCCGGCGACCCGTTGCGCGAGCTGCCCGGCGTGCTGCTGTCGCCGCACGTCGCGGGGGTGACCCCGGAGTCCACCGGGCGCCTGCTCGAAGCCACGCTGGCCAATCTTGAAGCGGTCCTCGACGGGCGTCCGGTGGCCCACGTGCTGAACGGGGTTTCAGCCCGGGTCGAACGCAGATTTCCGGATATGTCTACCTTTTAGGCGCTTCACCTGGCACGATAAACAGTTTTCGTGTCTTTAACGACCCCGCTCTGTTCGATGTCGTACCTGGGAGATACCTTCTTACGGACGATCTCTACCAGCTCAAGGGGGTGCTTGAGGTGACGACGACGATGTCGACACACCGACGGGCAGTAGAGCAGATCCGCCAGTCCTACGCGGAGATCCCCGGCGGCGCCCCGCCCAGGCTCGCCAAGGCCACGTCCAACCTCTTCAGGTTCCGTGACCCGGGCCGCACCGCCAAGCTCTCGGCCAGAGACCTCGACGAGGTCATCAGCGTCGACCCGGTGACGATGACGGCCGAGGTCCAGGGCATGACGACCTACGAGCACCTCGTCGACGCCACGCTGCCGCACGGCCTCATGCCGTACGTGGTGCCCCAGCTCAAGACCATCACCCTGGGCGGGGCCGTCACGGGCCTCGGCATCGAGTCCACCAGCTTCAGGGACGGCCTGCCGCACGAGTCGGTCGAGGAGCTCGAGATCCTCACCGGCGACGGGCGCGTCGTCGTGGCCCGCGACGACAACGAGCACCGCGACCTGTTCCGCGCCTTCCCCAACTCCTACGGCACGCTCGGCTACGCCCTGCGCATCAAGATCAGGCTCAGGCCGGTCCAGCCGTACGTCAGGCTCACCCACATCCCGTTCACCGACGCCGGCAAGTGCATGCTGGCCATGCAGGAGATCTGCGAGCGGATGGAGCACGACGGGGAGCGCGTCGACTTCGTCGACGGCGTGTTCTTCGGCCCGCAGGAGATGTATGTCACGGTCGGCCGCTTCGCCGAGCGCGCCCCCTACGTCTCCGACTACACGGGCATGCGGATCTACTACCAGTCGATCAGGCGGCGCCAGCGCGACTGGCTGACGATCCGCGACTACCTGTGGCGCTGGGACACCGACTGGTTCTGGTGCTCGCGCGCCTTCGGCGTGCAGCAGCCCGTGGTGCGCTCGCTCATGCCGCGCCGCTGGATGCGCTCCGACGTCTACCGCAGGCTGGTGGCGCTGGACCGCAGGTTCGGGGTGACGGCGCGGTTCGACCGGTGGGCCGACCGGCCGGTGCAGGAGTCGGTCATCCAGGACGTCGAGACGCCGGTCGAGCGGGGGGCCGAGTTCCTCGAGTTCTTCCACGACAAGGTCGGGATGACACCGGTGTGGATGTGCCCGCTGCGGTCCTCCTCCACCTGGCCGCTCTACCCGCTGGAGCAGGGCAAGCTGTACGTCAACTTCGGCTTCTGGGGCATGGTGCCGCTGCCGCGCGGGCAGTTCGACGGCTACTACAACCGGCTCATCGAGAACACCGTGCACGAGCTCGACGGGCACAAGTCGCTCTACTCCACCTCGTTCTACGCCCGCGAGCAGTTCTGGCACCTCTACAACGGTGACGCCTATTGGCCGGTCAAGCGGGAATACGACCCGGACGGGCGCCTGCTGGACCTGTACGACAAGTGTGTGCGGGGAAGGTGAGCAGATGCTGGCATCCATCTTCGAGAAGATCGTCGGCCCCGAGGCGAACATCGCCTTCCAGGCCTACGACGGCAGCAAGGCGGGGCCCGACGGGGCGGACGTCACCCTGGAGGTGAAGTCCCCCATCGCGGTGGCCTACCTGGCCCAGGCCCCGGGCGAGCTCGGCCTCGCCCGGGCGTACGTGGCAGGGCACATGGACGTCCACGGCGACATGTACACCCTGCTGGACCGCATGTGGAACATCACCACCAACGACCTGACGACGGCCGGGAAGCTCGCCGCGGTCCGGTCGCTCGGTCTCAAGCCGCTGCTCATGCGGGTGCCGCCGCCCCCTCAGGAGGTGCGGCGCAGCGCGCTGGCCCGGCTCGGCTCGCGCCACGCCAAGCAGCGTGACGCCGAGGCCATCCACCATCACTACGACGTCTCCAACCGCTTCTACGAGTGGGTGCTCGGCCCGTCCATGGCCTACACCTGCGCGGTCTACCCCTCCGAGGGGGCGACGCTGGAGGAGGCGCAGTACGCCAAGTTCGACCTGGTGGCGCGCAAGCTCGGCCTCAAGCCCGGCATGCGCCTGCTCGACGTCGGCTGCGGCTGGGGCGCCATGGCCATGCACGCGGCCCGCCACTACGGCGTCAAGGTCCTCGGCGTGACCCTCAGCCGGCAGCAGGCCGAGTGGGCGCAGCGGGCCATCGCCGAGGCCGGGCTGCAGGACCTGGCGGAGGTCCGCCACATGGACTACCGCGACGTGACCGAGACCGGCTTCGACGCGGTCAGCTCCATCGGCCTGACCGAGCACATCGGCAAGGACAACCTGGCGTCCTACTTCTCGTTCCTCTACGGCAAGCTCAAGCCGGGCGGGCGGCTGCTCAACCACTGCATCACCCGGCCGACCGGCACCGAGAAGACCTTCAACAAGGGCGGCTTCATCAACCGCTACGTCTTCCCCGACGGCGAGCTGGAGTCGGTCGGCCATCTGATCAGGCAGATGGAGGACACCGGCTTCGAGATCCACCACCAGGAGAACCTGCGCCAGCACTACGCCCGGACACTGCGCCACTGGTGCGACAACCTCGACGCCAACTGGACCGAGGCCGTCCAGGAGGTCGGCATGGGCACCGCCCGGGTGTGGGCCCTCTACATGGCCGGCTGCATCGTCGGCTTCGAGCGCAACAAGGTGCAGCTCCACCAGGTGCTCGGCGTCAGGCTCGACGACGCCGGCCAGGCCGGCGTCCCCCTCCGCCCCGCCCGCGACTGGCCCTGATCCCGCGCACGGCTCCGGCGGCGACCGCCCGCCGGAGCCGCGGTGACGGCCGTGGCCGGCCGCCCGGCTCGGCGGATGAGCGTCAGCCCCGCCGGGCGCTGATCAGCTCGTCGGTGGCCTCGCGGTAGGCCGTGGCGGCCCGGCCGAAGTAGTCGAACAGCGTGGCCAGCTCATCCTCCGAGTAGCTCCCCAGCACCTCGCCGATCCGCCGCCTGGTGCCGGCCAGCACCTCGTCCAGGCCCTCCGGCTGCCCGGTGGTCTCCACGATCACCTTGCGGCGGTCGACGGGGTCGGGCACCCGGCGAACGTGCCCGCCCTTCTCCAGCCGGTCGATGAGCCGGGTGGTCGCCCCCGTGGTCAGCCCTGTGCGTACGGCCAGCTCGCCGGAGGTCAGCGGGCCGGACAGGTCGAGCAGGTTGAGCGCGTAGTAGTCGGTGGCGTTGAGCCCCGCGGCCTCGGCGGTGGCCAGGCTGTTGAGCACCATCGCGCTCAGGTACCGGCGGAAGACCTCGGTCGGCGGCGTTGACATCCGGAATTCCTCTTCTCTAATCTAATATCTGCAAGCGTGCAGATAAATCCTCGGTGCAGATACTGTTCTGAGGAAGCTATCAGAGGAGTTGCTCATGGCCATGACCCAGCCCGCAGAGAAGGCCGTCCGCGAGCTGTTCGCCGACCTGCGCGACGCCTGGGACCGCGGCGACGGCGACGCCTACGGTGCCTGCTTCACCGAGGACGCCACCTACACGACCTTCGTCGGCACCGTCTACCACGGCCGGGCCGACATCGCCGCCGGGCACCAGGCGCTGTTCGGCGCGTTCCTCAAGGGCACCCGCATGTACGAGCAGATCGACGAGATCCGCTTCCTCGGCCCCGACGCGGCCGTCGTGGTGGGCAGGGGAGAGGTGGCCAAGAAGCGGCCCCGCGAGCTGGGCAAGGTGCAGACCTACACGCTCGTCCGCGAGGCCGACGGCCGCTGGCGCATCGCCGCCTTCCACAACACCAAGCGCAGGAGCCTGATGGAGGCCGTCTCCTTCCGGCTCCTGCCCGCCAGCAGGCCCCTGGGCGCCGCCCCCGGCGCTAGCGCAGCTCGCGCTTGAGGATCTTGCCGGTGGCGGTCATCGGCAGCGCGTCGCGGAACTCCACGATCCGCGGATACTTGTAGGCCGCCATGTTCTCCCGGCACCAGGCGATCAGCTCCTCCTCGGTGATCGCCGAGCCGGGGGTGCGGATGACGTAGGCCTTGACCTCCTCGCCGTGGGAGTCGTGCGGCACGCCCACGACGGCGGCGAGGGAGACGGCCTCGTGCGTCATCAGCACCTCCTCCAACTCCCGCGGGTAGACGTTGAAGCCACCACGGATGATCATGTCCTTGGCCCGGTCGATGATCGCGTAGTAGCCGTCGGCGTCGCGGGTCGCGATGTCGCCGGTGCGGAACCAGCCGTCGTGCATGACCTCCGCTGTGGCCTCGGGCCGGTTGTAGTAGCCCTTCATGATGTTGTGGCCGCGGATCGCGATCTCGCCCGGCCCCTCGCCCTCGACCGTCTTCCAGTCGCCGTCGATCAGCTTCATCTCCACGCCCCAGATGGGCGTGCCGATCGTGCCGGGCTTGGTGGGCCGGCCCGGCTGGTTGAAGCTGGCCACCGGCGAGGTCTCCGACAGGCCGTACCCCTCCAGGATGCCGATGCCGAAGGTGCGCTCGAAGTCCCTGAGCACCTCCACCGGCGAGGACGCGCCGCCGGCCACCGCCACTTTCAGCGTGTCCGGCACCTCGGCGCCCTCGGCGTGGATCTTCGTCAGCAGGCCCCAGTACATGGTCGGCACCCCGGCGAAGAACGTGACGCCCTCCCGGCGCATCAGCGCGAGGGCGTCACCGGGCTCGAAGCGCGGCATCAGCACGACGGCGGCGCCCCGGCGGAAGCCGGTGTTCATGATGACCGTCTGCCCGAAGGAGTGGAACAGCGGCAGCACTGCCATGAACACGTCGCCGTCGGCTGCCGACGGGAACATCTCATCGCAGACCACGACGTTCATCAGCATGTTCTGGTGGCTCAGCTCGGCGCCCTTCGGCTGTCCGGTGGTGCCGGAGGTGTAGAGGATCACCGCGGTGTCGTCGCCCGAGGTCTGCACCGTCTCGAACTCCGCCGGCATCCCGCCGAGCGCCGCCCAGATCGACTCGCCGTGCACCGACTCGGTGGCCAGCGGCGTGGCCGGCAGCACGAAGAAGTGCTCGCAGCCCTCGGCCGCCTCGAAGCCCGCCCGGCCCCGCTCGCCCAGCGGCAGCTCCGGCGTGCCCTCGAAGCAGAACAGCGCCTTGGCCTCGCAGTCGTCGAGGTGGTAGGCGATCTCCCGGCTCTGCAGCAGCACGTTCAGCGGGACGACCGTCGCCCCGGCCTTGAGGATGCCGTAGTAGACGAAGGGGAAGTACGGCAGGTTGGGGCAGGCCAGCGCGACCTTGTCGCCCTTGCCGATGCCGCGCGAGACGAGCAGGTTGGCCACCTGGGACGCCACCGTGTCGATCATGGAATACGGCAGTCGCATGTCGCCGAAGACCACGGCCGTGCCGTCGGGGTTGTTGCGGGCGCTGTCCTCCAGGACGACAGACAGGTTGAGCATGGACGCCTTCCTCCCTCTTCGCGGCTTGCGCGCTATCCTCGCAGCGCACCCTACCGGCCAGTAGGTGACGAGGGCCACACACGGTTATGGACGAGCCTGTCCGCCTGGAGTAAGCAGGTACCACGTCGCTCATCCCTGGAGGAGTCATGGAGTACGACTACGTGATCGTCGGCGCGGGGTCGGCCGGCTGCGTGCTGGCCAACCGGTTGTCGGCCGATCCGGGGGTGTCGGTGGCGCTGGTCGAGGCGGGCGGTCGCGACGACAAGCTGGAGATCCGCATGCCCGCGGGGTTCGCCAAGCTGTTCAAGACCGCCTACGACTGGAACTACACCACGGCCAAGCAGCCCGAGATGTCCGGCCGGGAGCTCTACTGGCCGAGGGGCAGGGTGATCGGCGGCTCGTCGTCCATCAACGCCCAGATGTGGGTGCGCGGCCACCGGCTCGACTACGACCAGTGGGCGGTGCCCGGCTGGTCGTACGAGGAGGTCCTGCCGTACTTCAAGCGGGCCGAGCGCCGGGCCGGCAGCAACCGCGGCGGCGTGTACGGCGAGGCCGGCCCGCTGTACGTCTCCGAGCTGCGCAGCCCCAACATCACCACGGCCGCCTTCCTGCGTGCCTGCGCCGAGCTGGGACTGCACCGCCTGGACGAGCTCAACGGCCCCTCCAACGAGGGCTACAGCCCGACGCCCGTCAACCAGAACCGCGGCCGCAGGTGGAGCGCCGCCGACGCCTACCTGCGTCCCGCGCTCAAGCGGTCCAACCTCACGGTGATCACCGGCGCGACCGTGGACCGCGTGGTCTTCGACGGCACGCGCGCCACCGGCATCGAACACAGCGGGGGCGCCCAGATCAGGGCCAGGCGCGAGGTGATCCTGGCGGCGGGCGCCATCGGCTCGCCCCACCTGCTCATGCGCTCGGGCGTGGGCGCGGCCGACGAGCTGCGCGACGCCGGCGTCGCGCTCGTGCGCGACCTGCCCGAGGTCGGCAAGAACCTCCAGGATCACCTCTCCTCGGGGGTGTTCGTCCAGTGCCGGCAGCCGGTGACGCTGACCAAGGCCGAGTCGATCGGCAACCTGCTGCGCTACATCGTGCTGCGCTCCGGCATGCTCACCACGAACGTGGGCGAGGCGGTCGCGTTCGTGCGGACCTCGCCGCGGGAGCCCGCCCCCGACATCGAGCTGATCTTCGCGCCCGGGCCGTTCATCGACCACGGGCTCACGCCGCCGACCGGCCACGGCCTGACCGTCGGCGTGATCCTGCTGCAGCCGGAGAGCCGCGGCAGGGTCGGGCTCAACGGGCGCGACGTGGTGATCGACCCGGCCTACCTGTCGCGGGAGGCCGACGTCCGGCGGCTGGTCGCCGGCCTGAAGACGGCCAGGCAGATCTTCGCCACCGCCGCCATGAAGCCGTACGCGGGCGGGCCGATGCCGCCCTACCAGGGGCAGGAGAGCGACGACGAGCTGGCCCAGTGGGTGCGCGAGCGCGGCGAGACCCTCTACCACCCGGTCGGCACCTGCCGCATGGGCACGGACGAGGAGTCGGTGGTGGACCCCGAGCTGCGGGTGCGCGGTGTCGAGGGGCTGCGGGTCGTCGACGTCTCCATCATGCCGACGCCGAATCGCGGGCACACCCACGCACCTGCCATCATGATCGGGGAGAAGGGGGCGGACCTGATCCTGGCCCCCGGCGGGGGGCGTGAGCGCCCTTGACGCAACTGAATCACTCGCACAAGGCTGGTACGCATGACGCTCTACGCCGACCTGGAGATGTCGCAGCTCGACTTCTGGGGGCTGCCGCAAGCCGCGCGGATGGAGGCCTTCCGGAGGCTGAGGCGGCTCGACCGGCCGGTGTTCATGCCGGAGCAGACCGTGCCGTTCATCAAGGCCGGCCCCGGCTACTACGCGCTCGTCCGGCACGCCGACGTGCTGGAGGCCAGCCGCGACGCCGAGGTCTTCAGCAGTGAGCCGTGCGCCAACAGCATCCCCGACATGCCGCGCTGGCTCGCCGTCTACTTCGGCTCCATGATCAATATGGACGACCCGAAGCACGCCAGGCTGCGCCGGATCGTCTCACGGGCGTTCACCCCGCGCGTCCTGGCCAAGATGGAGAGCGACCTGGCCGCGGCCGCCGCCGAGATCGTGGACCGGGCCATCGAGGAGGGGCCGCAGGACTTCGTCACGCAGGTCGCCGCCAGGCTCCCGGTGCGCGTCATCTGCGACATGATGGGCATCCCGCCCGACCAGCACGACTACGTGCTGCGCCGGACCAACGTGATCCTCGGCAACGTCGACCCCGAGTACAGTGGCATCGGCGTCGAGATGGGCCGCCTCAACACGGCCCGCGGCCTGATCAGGCTGTTGCGCGCCGGCCGCCAGCTCAGCCGCCTGGCCATGCGGCTGGGCAAGGAGCGCCGCCAGCGGCCGACGGGTGACCTGGTCAGCCTGCTGGTCAACGGCGAGGAACGGCTCACGTCCCAGGAGCTCGGCTCGTTCTTCATCCTGCTCGTGGTGGCGGGCAGCGAGACGACCCGCAACGCCATCTCCCACGGGCTCAAGCTCTTCACCGACCATCCCGCCCAGCGCCGCCTGCTGCTGGACAACTTCGAGGGGCTCATCGGCAAGGCCTGCGACGAGATCATCCGCTATTCCACACCGGTGATCCAGTTCCGCCGCACGGTCACGCGCGACCACGAGATGAACGGCATGACCTACCGCAAGGGCGACAAGGTGCTGCTGTTCTACAACTCGGCCAACCGCGACGAGTCCGTCTTCACCGACCCCGACGTCTTCGACATCACCCGCGACCCCAACCCGCACGTCGGCTTCGGCGCCCCCGGCCCGCACCACTGCCTGGGCGCCCACCTGGCCCGCAGGGAGATGATCGTGATGTTCCGCGAGCTGTACAGGCGGTTGCCGGACATCAAGACCGTGGGCGAGCCCGACTACCTGCTGTCCAACTTCATCAACGGGATCAAACACCTGCGCTACACGTACTGATCCCCCATGCCCGGCCAGGTCCGGGTGCTAGGTTACGCAGCCATGGAGATCAGGACTATCCACGCCAATGGTGTGGAGTTCGCGTATCTGGCCGTAGGGGAGGGGCCGCTGGCCCTGTGCCTGCACGGCTTCCCCGACACGGCGCACACCTGGCGCCATCTGATGCCCGAACTGGCCGCGCGTGGCTACCGCGCCGTCGCGCCGTTCACCCGCGGGTACGCGCCGACCGAGATCCCCGCCGACGGAGCCTACGAGGGCGCCGCCCTGGTGTCGGACGTGCTCGCCCTGCACGAGGAGCTCGGCGGCGACGAGGACGCGGTCGTCGTCGGCCACGACTGGGGAGCCTTCCCCGTGTACGCCACGGCCGGGCGCTTCCGGCGGGCGGTGGCCATGGCCGTGCCGCCCGCCGGCGCCCTGCTGCCCGGGCTGCTGGAGTACGAGCAGCTCAAGCGGTCGTTCTACGTGTTCCTGTTCCAGACGTCCCTGGCCGAGATGGCCGCGTCGGCGCCGGGCTTCCTGGAGAGCCTGTGGCGTGACTGGTCGCCCGGCTACGACGCCCACCAGGATGTCGACTTCGTCCGGCGCAGCATCGGCCGGCCCGCCAACCTGGCGGCGGCCATCGGCTACTACCGCGCCATGCTCGGCACCACGCCGCCGTCCGGCCGCTACCCGGAGGTGGCTCCCGGGCCCACCGGACCGGTCCTCTACCTGCACGGCGAGCGGGACGGCTGCCTCGCGCCCGGTGTGGCCGCGGCCGTGCTCGACCACCTGCCCGAGGGGTCCCGCGCCGAGCAGGTGGCCGGCGCGGGACACTTCCTGCACCTCGAACGGCCCGAGGAGGTCAACCGGCTGGTGCTCGACTGGCTCGGCCCGGCCTCCTGACCCGCCGGCCGAGCACCGCGATCACCGGCCGCCGCCCGGACAGGCTCACCTCCAGCGCCTCCTCCACCCGGAACCCGCGCCACTCGTGCGGCGACCCGTGGAGCAGGGCCACGACCATGCCGTCCGCCGCCAGCACCCGGCTCACCTCCCGCCGCAGCAGGTCGCCGTCCGCCGCGAGCCGGCCCGCCGGGGGCACCTGCCGCCCCCAGGGCGGGTTCACCAGCACCCGGTCGGCCACGCCATCGGGCACCGGCAGCCGCCCGGCGTCCGCCCGCACCCACCGGAACCCCCCGCCGCCGGGCGGGGCGGCGAGGGGTTCGGGGGCGCGGAGCGCTCCGGGGGAGTGCCCGGCGAGCGGGCCGGTGCGGGCGCGGGCCGCGTTGGCGGCGGCCGCGCGCAGCGCGGCGGGGTCGAGGTCCACGCCCAGCAGCCGCGCGTGCGGCGCGAACGCGTACGCCTCGACGAGCGTCGTCCCGGCCCCGCAGCACGGGTCGAGCACGGTGACCGGCTCCCCCCGGCGGAGCGCGGCGGCGTCCGGTGGCACGGCGTGTCCGGCCGTCCCGACGTGGCGGGGTGGGGCGGGGTCCGGGGGGAGGGCGAGCCGGGCCATGGCGGCGGCCAGCGGCGGGTGCAGCGTCCCGCGTATCGACCCCAGCTTGTACGGCCTGCGGTGCAGCGGCCGGCCTGCGGCGCGTACGGCGATCACCGCCAGGTCGTCCTCGATCGTGACTCGCCACGCCATCGCCCCCTCCGGGGGCACCCGGCCGCCGCGGCGCGCGTGGTAGCGCAGCCCGAGCGGCCCGGCCAGCGCCTCGCCGACCGTGTCCTCGATGTCGAAGCGGGTGTAGGGGCGCCGTCCCACGAACGTGGCCGACACCTCGAACCCGGCCCCGGGACCGCCGCCGGCGTCGCCGGGACCGGCGGCCCCACCCACGACCCGCCGGAGCCTCACCAGCTCCTCGACGTCGATGTCACGGGCCGCCGCGGCCAGGCGCCGCAGGCAGGCCCGCTCGGGCCCGATCCCGTCCACGACGGCCGCCGCCAGCAGCACGTCGTCGGCAGTCCGCAAGCGCAGCAGCTCCGGCCCCGGCGCGGTCACCTCGAACCACACCTCGCGGTGGCGCACCCGCCGCACCTCACCGCCCCACGACAAGATCTCGGCGGCCACCAGGGGCTCGATGCCATGCACGGCCCTGGCCACGGCAAACGTATACGCGGTGGGCCGCCTCCAGCGGCGCACCGCAGGTAGCGGAATCCGCACCTACGTGTCCTTCTCCCACGTCGCGACCCGGGACGGCGGCCGGCCGTCCCGCATCGCCGGCGGTGGGTCGTCCTCGGCCCGCCGGCGGGTCGCTAACGCAGGAAGAAGAACGTCATGGCCGCACCCTAGCGATCGGCCCGGCGCGGACGCCAGCGATTTTCGCGTCGCGTACGTACGGCGTACGTCATAGCCATTGACGCGGAAGGGTGCTTCTCCGAATGATGGCCTCATGAGCGCCGTCGACTTCGATCTGTCCGAGAGCGACTTCTGGGCCAGGCCCATGGCCGAGCGGGAGGAGGCGTTCGACCGGCTGCGCGCCCTGGAGACGCCGGCCTTCTTCGAGGAGATGGAGGTCTCCTTCGCCCCCAAGGGGCCCGGCTACTACGCGCTGGTCAAGCACGCCGACATCGTCGAGGCCAGCCGCAACCCCGAGGTCTTCTGCTCGGGCGACGGCGGGGCGACGAACATCCCCGACATGCCCGCGGAGTTCGCCGAGTACTTCGGCTCCATGATCAACATGGACGACCCACGCCACGCCCGCCTGCGCCGGATCGTCTCGCGGGCCTTCACCCCCAAGATGGTCAGGCAGTTCGAGGCCGACGTGGAGACGGCAGCCGCGAAGATCGTGGACGACCTGCTCGCCAAGGGCCCCGGCGTCGACTTCGTCACCGACGTCGCGGCCCGGCTGCCCCTGAAGATCATCTGCGACATGATGGGCATCCCGGAGCGCGACTACACGTTCGTCTTCGACCGCTCCAACATCATCCTCGGCGGCTTCGACCCCGAGTACACCGGCGGCGACATGACCACCGTCGCCGAGCGCCTGCTCACCGCCGGCATGGAGCTCCAGCAGCTCGTGCAGGACCTGGCCGCCTACCGCGCCGAGCACCCGACCGGCGACCTGACCTCCTCGCTGGTCAACGCCAACATCGACGGCGAGCGGCTCACCATGCAGGAGCTCGGCTCGTTCTTCATCCTGCTCGTGGTCGCGGGCAACGAGACGACCCGCAACGCCATCTCCTACGGGCTGCGCCTGCTCACCCGGAACCCCGACCAGCGCGCGCTGTGGCTGCAGGACATCGACGGCCGGGCGCCCCGCGCGGTGGAGGAGATCGTCCGGCTCGCCTCACCGGTCAACTTCATGCGTCGCAAGGTCACCCGCGACTTCGAGATGAACGGCCACCTGTACCCCGAGGGCCACAAGGTCGTGCTGTTCTACTGGGCGGCCAACCGGGACCCCGAGGTGTTCGACGACCCCTACCGGTTCGACATCACCCGCGACCCCAACCCCCACGTCGGCTTCGGCGGGCCGGGACCGCACTTCTGCCTGGGCGCCCACCTGGCCCGCCGCGAGATCACGCTGATGTTCCGCGAGCTGCTGCGGCGCGTCCCGCAGATCGAGGGCGGCCGGCCCGACCGCCTGCACAGCAGCTTCATCAACGGCATCAAGCACATGGAGTGCGTGTTCTAGCCGCCTACGGGTTCGCCGTCACCTTGAGCTGCCGGACGACCGTGTTGACGTCCGGCAGCAGCTCCTTCGCCGTGGCCGGGATCGACATGTAGACGATCGCCGGGACGTCGTTGCCGGTGTTGACGGCGGCCGTGACGATGGTCGCCCGCTGCGTGGCCGAGGTCAGCGAGTAGGCGATGAGCTGGCCGGAGGCCGAGCCGACCTTCAGCGGCTGCTGGGCGATCTTGCGGACCTTGTTGTCCTCCGGGAAGAACTTCTTGCGCGCGTTCACCACGACCGCCTTGATCACCGGCTCCAGGTCGGTCTTGGAGGTGTGGAACGAGGCCATCCGCTCCGGCAGCGGACCCGTCATGACCTGGGCGTAGACGCCGGGGCCCGTCTGGACGTACTGGCGGGTGTCGAAGCCGTACGTGCCCTGCACGGTCGGGCGCTGGTCGAGTTGCCAGGTGCCGCCCAGGCGCGGCACGGTGACCCCGGCCTCGGCGTCCTGCACCACGCCGATGACCGGCGCGGCCTTGCCGCGGTACCTCGGCAGCGGCGGGATCGAGGTGGCGCGTCTGGTGGCGCTCACGCTGGGGGAGGGCTTGCCCGTGGGCGTGGCGGCGGTGGCCTTGGGGTCCTCGCCGGCCAGCGGGCCCGCCAGGAAGGCCCAGCCGAGCGCCGCCACCAGCGCGATCGCCACGGACCCCGCGAGCGCGTAGATCCAGATGGGCCGGCCCTGCTCCTCGTCGAGCTGCTCGGCCTCGCCCATGGCCTCGTAGTTGTCGCCGAAGACCGTGTTCCAGAGCTCCTGCTGGCGCTCGGGCGGCGGGGTGCGCGAGCCGCTGATCTGCCCGGCCGTCACGAACGGGCGGTCGGGGTCGGACGGGTCGCGGCTCAGGTTCGCGCCCGGCCGGGCGTGGTCGCCGGGGAACTGGCCGTCCCCGGGCGGGGCGGAACCGGGGTCGCCGGCCACGTGCTCGTCGCCGGGGTGCGCCCGGCCGCGGGGCACGGCGCGGTCGTCCAGCGGCGTGCCGTCGTAGCGGCCCCGCGGCGTCGCCTCCGGACCGTAGGGGTCCTGCTGGGCGGCGTTCGGGCCGTACTGGCCCTGCGGGGCGGCTCCCGGGTGGTAGGGGTCCTGCTGGGCGGCGTTCGGGCCGTACTGGCCCGGCGAGGCGCCGTTGGGGCCTGCGCCGTACTGACCTTGCGGCGAGCCCTCGGGGCCTGCGCCGTACTGGGGGGCCCGGCCCTCGGGGCCCTGGCCGGACGCGCCCGGAGGCGTGGGGCGGCCGGCCGGCCCGTGGGCGGCCGTGCGGTCCATCGGGTCGCCGCGGTCCGCGGGGGCGGCGGCCGGGCCGGGCTGCGCGTCGGCGCCCGGCCAGGGAGCGGGCGAGCTGAGGTTGGACCACGCGCCCGCCGACGGCCTGGCCTCCTGCCAGGCCGGCACGGGAGCCGGCTGCGCGGTGGACGGGTCGTCGCCCGGGCCCGCCCAGGAGGGGTGCGACGCCGGCGGGCCGGACGACTGCGCCGGTGACTGGCCCGTGGACTGGCCCGAGGACTGGGCCGAGGAGGACGCCACCGTGACGTCCGGCCAGGACGGCTGCGAGGGGGACTCGGGCCACGACGTGGGAACGTCCTGGCGACCACTCTCGGGCCAGGACGTGGGAACCTCGCGCCGGGGGGCCTCCCGCGGAGGCACCTCGGGCCAGGACGGTGGGGGGTGCGGTGCTCCGGAATGCTCCGTTGCCATGGCTCCCGTACCTCCTGGTGGTGTTATGTCCTCGTTTGGCGCATGGCGCATGATCTCATGGGATTTTCCAGGAGACTCAGCGCGTTCCGCAGCGAAACGAGCGAAGCCATAGGGATCCGTCGGCGGGTCCTGCATGGGCAGGCCGGCCGCGGATCCGTCGAACTCCGCCCGAGGTCTCACGGGGTCGAGGGTAATCTAATGGGACATATGAGGTCACAACGGATAGATCACCATCGGGTATCGCGTGACCTGAAGTGTCTATTGTGCCGGTGCGCCCGCGTCGAGTATCGGCAATCCCCTGAAGAGGTGCGCTAGGCTTGACCTATGCGTGCCGCGACCCTGCTTCTTAGCGGGCCGCGACGGCCCTGAGGTCTCGCCGTCGCGGCTGCCCCTCGTCCTGCGCACGAGGGGTTTTCTTATGGGTCCGAGTCGAGCCAGAAGGACAATCGCCGTGAGTGAGTACGATCCGCAGGCGCTGCAGGCCAAGTGGCGGCAGCGATGGGAGGAGCTGGACCCGTTCCGGGCGGGTGAGGACCCCGCCGACCCCCGGGAGCGGCGCTACATGCTCGACATGTTCCCCTACCCCTCCGGCGACCTCCACATGGGCCACGGCGAGGTCTTCGCGATCGGCGACGTCGTCGCGCGCTACTGGGTCCAGCGCGGCTACAACGTGCTGCACCCCATCGGCTGGGACTCCTTCGGCCTGCCCGCCGAGAACGCCGCCATCAAGCGCAACGCCCACCCGGCCGAGTGGACCTACGCCAACATCGAGACCCAGGCCCACTCCTTCAGGCGCTACGCGATCTCCTTCGACTGGTCGCGCCGCCTGCACACCAGCGACGCCGACTACTACCGGTGGAACCAGTGGCTGTTCAACCGGTTCTTCGAGCGCGGCCTGGCCTACCGCAAGGGCGGCCTGGTCAACTGGTGCCCCAACGACCAGACGGTGCTGGCCAACGAGCAGGTCGTGGCCGGCAAGTGCGAGCGCTGCGGCGCCGACGTCATCCGCCGTGAGCTGACGCAGTGGTACTTCAAGATCACTGACTACGCGCAGCGGCTGCTGGACGACATGCGGGAGCTGGAGGGCGGCTGGCCCGAGCGCGTGCTGACCATGCAGCGCAACTGGATCGGGCGCTCCGAGGGCGCCGACGTGCTCTTCGAGATCGAGGGGCGCGAGGAGCCGGTCCACGTCTACACCACGCGGCCCGACACCCTGTTCGGCGCGACGTTCTTCGTGGTGGCCGTCGACGCGCCGCTGGCCGACGAGATCGTCACCGACGAGCACCGCGAGGCGTTCGAGGCCTACCGCGCCGAGGTCGCCAAGCTGAGCGACATCGAGCGGCTGTCCACCGACAAGGAGAAGACCGGCGTCTTCCTGGGCCGCCACGCGATCAACCCGGTCAACGGCGAGCGCATCCCGGTCTGGGCCGCCGACTACGTGCTGTCCGACTACGGCCACGGCGCGATCATGGCGGTGCCCGCCCACGACCAGCGCGACCTCGACTTCGCGCTGAAGTTCGGGCTGCCGGTCAAGGTGGTCGTGCACACCGGCCTGGCCGACCCGGGCGAGACCGGCGAGGCCACGCCCGGTGAGGGCACCCTGGTCAACTCCGGCCCGCTCGACGGGCTGACCAAGGTCGAGGCCATCCGCAGGATCATCGAGGTCCTGCGGACCGGTGGCAAGGGCACCGCCTCGGTCAACTTCCGGCTGCGCGACTGGCTGCTGTCTCGCCAGCGGTTCTGGGGCACGCCGATCCCGATCATCCACTGCGTCGACTGCGGCGAGGTCCCCGTCCCCGACGACCAGCTGCCCGTCACGCTGCCCGACCTGCGCGGCGAGGCGCTGTCGCCCAAGGGCGTCTCCCCGCTGGCCAGCGCGACCGACTGGGTCAACGTCGAGTGCCCCAAGTGCGGTGGTCCCGCCATGCGCGACACCGACACGATGGACACCTTCGTCGACTCGTCCTGGTACTTCCTGCGCTACTGCTCGCCCGGCTACACCGACGGCCCGTTCGACGTCGAGCAGGTCCGCAAGTGGGGCCCGATCGACCAGTACGTCGGCGGCGTCGAGCACGCGGTGCTGCACCTGCTGTACTCCCGGTTCTTCACCAAGGTCCTGCACGACATGGGCATGGTCGACTTCACCGAGCCGTTCCTGCGCCTGCTCAACCAGGGCCAGGTGATCAACGGCGGCAAGGCGATGTCCAAGTCCCTGGGCAACGGCGTCGACCTGGGCCAGCAGATCGACGCCTACGGCGTCGACGCGGTCCGGCTGACCATGGTCTTCGCCGGGCCGCCGGAGGACGACATCGACTGGGCCGACGTCTCGCCGGCCGCCTCGCAGAAGTTCCTGGCCCGCGCCTTCCGGGTGATGGACGAGGTGAGCAGCGCGCCCGGCGTCCCGTTCGACGGCGGTGACCTGGAGCTGCGCAAGTTCACCCACCGCACGATCGACGAGGTCACCCGGCTGGTCGACTCCCACCGCTTCAACGTCGCGGTGGCGCGCATGATGGAGCTGACCTCGGCCGCGCGCAAGGCCATCGACTCCGGGCCCGGCGCCGCCGACCCCGCCGTGCGCGAGGCCGCCGAGACGCTGGCCGTCATGCTGTCGCTGGTCGCCCCCTACACGGCCGAGGAGGGCTGGGAGCGGCTGGGCCGCACGGGCACGGTGGCGCACGCCGGCTGGCCGGTCGCCGATCCGGCCCTGCTGGTGCAGGACTCGGTGACCTGCGTCGTCCAGGTGGCCGGCAAGGTCCGCGACCGCCTGGAGGTGTCGCCCTCCGTCGCCGAGGACGACCTGCGGGCGCTGGCCCTGGCGTCGGACAAGGTCAAGCCCTACCTCTCGGGCGAGCCGCGCAAGGTCATCGTGCGCGTGCCCAAGCTGGTCAACATCGTCCCCTGAGGTGTCGGCACGCCGGCCGCGCGTCGCGCGGCCGGCGGCTACAGCTCGCGGAGCGCGTGGGCAGCTCGTCCAGCACCAGCCCGAGCCCGATGCCCAGCAGCCAGGCGTCCTTGGCCAGCGGGATTCCCTGCTGAGACGGCCGGAGGCTGCCCTCCTCCCGCATGCCCGGCGTCTTGAGGTAGAGGCCGAGCAGCCCGCCCGCGAACCCGGTCAGGGCGGCGCCCGCCAGCAGCGACGGCACCGCGGGGACGAGCAGCGCCACCCCCATCGCGATCTCCGCCTTCGACAGCAGCCGGGTGAAGGCCTCGGGATCGAGCTTGCGCAGGAACGGATACGTGCCGGCGGCCATTCCGTGCACGCCCTGCGCGGTCTCCCGGTCGGCCCTGGTCTTGGACAGGCCCGAACTCAGGAAGAAGGCGCCGGCCGCCACGCGGGGCGGCATCTGGTACACCCGGGCGAACGTCATC
Source organism: Nonomuraea muscovyensis (assembly GCF_014207745.1). Taxonomy (NCBI): domain Bacteria; kingdom Bacillati; phylum Actinomycetota; class Actinomycetes; order Streptosporangiales; family Streptosporangiaceae; genus Nonomuraea; species Nonomuraea muscovyensis. The sequence continues at coordinate 2,879,263 of NZ_JACHJB010000002.1, read as the reverse complement.
ATGATCCCTCGCAGTGTCTCTTGTGAGGTATCACCCCTGCCCAGGTGCCCTGCGCCCATCCCTGCCCGCCCACCAGGGCACGACAAATTTCCGCCCCTCCACTATCGGCGGCATTAGTGTTCACGTGTGACTACTGGCGCATACCTGAGATATCCGCATCTGCACGGTGATCTGGTCACCTTCGTCGCCGACGACGACGTCTGGCTGGCCCCGCTGGCGGGAGGCAGGGCCTGGCGGTTCACCGCCGACCGTATCCCCGTGTCGTACCCGAGGTTCTCCCCCGACGGCGCCCGCATCGCGTGGACCAGCCACCGCGAGGGGGCGCCCGAGGTGTTCGCCGCCGAGGTCGACGGGCCCGAGGGCGACCGGCTCACCCACTGGGGCAACGCGATGACGGGTACCCGGGGGTGGACCGGCGACGGCGACGTGCTGGCGATCACCTCCTTCGGTCAGGGCGGGCGCAGCCGGATGTGGGCGTACGCGGTCCCGCTCGACGGCGGGCCGGCCAGGCGCCTGCCGTACGGGCGGGTGAGCGACGCGGCGACCAGCGGCGACAAGGTCGCCACCGTCTCAGCCCTGTGGCGCGAGCCGTCACAGTGGAAGCGCTACCGGGGCGGCACCGCCGGCAAGATCTGGGTGGACGCGCAGGGGGACGGCGAGTTCACGCGGCTGTTCGCCGACAGCACGGCCCAGCACTGGTCGGTCATGTGGCTGGGGGAGCGGCTGGCGTTCCTGGCCGACACCGACGGCGTCGGCAACCTCTATTCCGCCCTGCCCGACGGCACGGACCTGCGGCGGCACACCTCCCACGAGGAGTTCTACGCCCGCCACGCCTCGACCGACGGGCGGCGGGTGGTCTACAGCCACGCCGGCGACCTGTGGCTGCTGGACGGCCTGGACGCCGAGCCGTACAAGCTGGACATCACGCTCAGCGGCCCGCGCCCGGCCCGCGCCAAGCGCCCGGCGCCGGCCCGCGTCGGCGGCTTCTCTCCGGACGCGACCGGGCGGGCGAGCGCGGTCGAGATCCGCGGCACCGCCCACTGGGTGACCCACCGCGACGGACCCGCAGGCACACTGCGCGCCCAGCCGGGCGTCCGGGTACGGCTGCCGCGCGTGCTCGGCGGCGACGGGTCGGCCGTCTGGGTGTCCGACGCCTCCGGCGAGGACGGGCTGGAGATCGGTACGCCCGGCGGCGAGATCCGCACGCTCGCCGCCGGAGAGCTCGGCCGGGTACTCGACCTGGCCGTCGCCCCCGACGCCAAGCACGTGGCCGTGGCCACCCACGACGGGCGGCTGCTGCTCGTCGACGTCGAGTCCGGGCAGAGCAGGGAGCTCGACCGCACCACCAACGGCGACATCAACGGGCTCACGTTCTCGCCCGACTCCGCCTGGCTGGCCTGGGTGCACCCGCACCAGCGGCCGCTGTCGCAGATCAGGATGGGCCGCGTCGACGGCACCTCCGTCATCGACGTGACGCCGGTGCGCTTCGCCGACTACGACCCCGTCTTCACCCGGGACGGCAGGCACCTGGCGTTCCTGTCGGTGCGGACGTTCGACCCGGTGTACGACGCGCACGTGTTCGACCTGGCCTTCCCCTCCGGGTGCCGGCCGTACCTGGTGCCCCTGCGGGCGACGACGCCCTCGCCGTTCGACCCGAACCTGCAGGGGCGGGGGTTCAACGGCGAGGACGACAAAGCCGGCAAGGACGACAAGGCGGGTAAGGGCGGCAAGGACGGCAAGGACGACGCGCCGCCGCGGACGGAGGTCGATCCGGACGGGCTCGCCTCCCGCGTCGTGCCGGTGCCCGTGCCCGCCGGTCGCTACGACAACCTGCGCACCGCCAAGGACGCGCTGCTCTGGCTGCGGCTTCCGCTGACCGGCCAGCTCGGCGACGGCACCGAGCCGGCAGGCGAGGTCGTCCTCGAACGCTACGACCTCAAGAAGCGCTGCAAGGTGGAGCTGGGCAGGGAACTGCGGGCGTTCGAGGTGAGCGGCGACGGCACCCGCCTCGTCCTCAACGGCAAGAACGGCCTGCAGACCCGCTCGGCCGGTGAGGGCGACGAGGTGGTCACCATCGACCTCGACCGGGTGTCGGTCCAGCTCGACCCGGTCGCCGAGTGGCGGCAGGGCTACCTGGAGGCCGGCCGCCTCATGCGCGACCACTTCTGGCGGGCCGACATGAACGGCGTCGACTGGCAGGGCGCGCTCGACCGTTACCTGCCGCTCGTCGAGCGCATCGGCGCCTACTCCGAGCTGATCGACCTGCTCTGGGAGGTCCAGGGGGAGCTCGGCACCTCCCACGCCTACGCCCGGCCCAGCGCCGCACCGGCCGACCCGCGCCGCCGCCAGGGCCTGCTCGGCGCCGACCTGGCCCGCGACGACGACGGCACGTGGCGGGTGACGCGGATCCTGCCGGGCGAGACGTCCGACCACGACGCGCGCTCGCCGCTCCTCGCACCCGGCGTCGCCGTACGGGAGGGCGACGCGATCGTCGCGGTCGGCGGGCGGCCCGTCGACCCGGTGCGCGGCCCGCTCGCGCTGCTGGCCGGCACCGCCGGGCGGCCCACCGAGCTGACGGTACGGCCCGCCACCGGCGGCGACCCGCGCCGGGTGGTCGTCACCCCGATCGACGACGAGACCACGCTGCGCTACCACGACTGGGTGGAGGGCCGCCGGGCCTTCGTCCGGGAGGCGTCGGGCGGCCGGCTCGGTTACCTGCACGTACCCGACATGGTGGCGTCGGGATGGGCGCAGTTCCACCGCGACCTGCGGACCGAGATGGCCCGCGAAGGACTCGTCGTGGACGTCCGCGAGAACGGCGGCGGCCACACCTCCGAGCTGGTGCTGGAGAAGCTGTCACGCCGGGTCAGCGGCTGGGCGCACGCCCGCGGCTACGAGCCCACCCGCTACCCCGACGACTCGCCGCGCGGGCCCATCGTGGCCGTCACGGACGAGTTCGCCGGGTCCGACGGCGACATCGTCAGCGCCGGCATCAAGAACCGCGCACTCGGCCCGCTCGTCGGCACCCGGACATGGGGCGGCGTGATCGGCATCGACTCGCGTTACTCGCTGGTGGACGGCACGGTGGTGACCCAGCCCCGCTACTCCTTCTGGCTGGAGGGGCCCGGGTGGGGCGTGGAGAACTACGGCGTGGACCCGGACGTGGAGGTCGTCATCACGCCGCAGGACCGGGTCGCCGGACGTGACCCGCAACTGGAGAAGGCGATCGAGCTGGCGCTGGCCGCCCTGGAGGAACGTCCGGCGGCCACCCCGCCGGACCTGCCCCCGCTCCCGTAGCGGCACGGGCGGGGGCCCGGGGCACCTCCCACCCGGGTCCCCGTCCGGCAGGCCCCGGTGCGATCAGGCGAGGAGTTCGTCGGCGCGGTCCAGCAGCGCCCGGCGCTCGGGCTCGACGGCGGTGCGGGCGGCGGCCCGGCGGAAGAGGGCGGCGGCGTGGCCGCGGTCGCCCAGGCGGGCGACGAGGCCGGCCCGCGCCGCCAGCGCCAGCGGATAGTCGTCCAGCGCGCCACCGGCACAGGCCTGCTCGATCAGCGCGAGCCCGGCCCGCGGCCCGTGGGCGTACCCGTGGGCCACGGCCCGGTTCAGGGCGATCACCGGTGAGGGGTGCAGCCGGGCGAGCCGGTCGTACCAGCGCGCGATGGCCGGCCAGTCGGTGGCCTCGGCGTCGGGCGCGGTGGCGTGGTGGGCGGCGATGCGGGCCTGCAGCGCGTACGGACCGTCACCCCGGACCCTCCCCAGCACCTCCAGGCCCTCGGCGATCGCGGCACGGTCCCAGCGGCGCCGATCCTGCCGGTCGAGGGGGAGCAGGCGGCCGTCCGCGTCGCGGCGGGCCTCGCGCCGGGAGTGCTGGAAGAGGAACAAGGCGAGCAACGCCGAGACCTCCGGCTCGCCCGGCGGCAACCGGTCCAGCAGCCGGGCGAGCCGGATCGCCTCGTCGGCGAACGCCGGCTCTCCACCGGCGTCGTATCCCCGGGTGAACAGCAGGTACAGCACGGCGAGCACGCCCGGCAGCCGCTCGGCGAGCTCCTGCCCGCTCGGCACCCGGTACGGGATGCGGGCGTCGGCGATCTTCGCCTTGGCCCGGGTCAGCCGCCGGGTCATCGCCGACTCGCTGACCAGGAACACCCGGGCGATGTCGGCGGTCGGCACCCCGCAGACCGTGCGCAGCGTCAGCGCCACGCGCGCCTCCAGGGAGAGCGCGGGATGGCAGCAGGTGAAGATGAGCCGCAGCCGGTCGTCCACCACCTGCTCCCGTCCGGCCGGGGCCGGGTCGGCGAGCTCAGCCAGTTCCTGCAGCTTGCGCCGCTCGACGGACGCGCGGCGCAGCACGTCGGTGGCGCGGTTGCGGGCCACGGTCATGAGCCAGCCGCCCGGGCTGGCCGGAACGCCGTCCCGGGGCCACCGTTCCAGGGCGAGCGCCAGCGCCTCCTGGGCGCTGTCCTCGGCCAGCGTCCAGTCGCCGGTGACGCGGATGAGGGCGGCGACGATCCGGGCGTACGAACCCGCACTCGCCGCCGCGACGGCCTCGGCCGTCGCGGCGGGACGCGGGTCAGTCATGCGGCCCGTCACCCAGTGAGGCGAACGGCCGCAGTTCGAGCCGTCCCAGCCGGGCCATCGGGTGGGCGCGGGCGACCTCGATCGCCTCGTCCAGATCGGCGCACTCCAGGATGTCGTAGCCCACGATCACCTCCTTGGTCTCGGTGAACGGCCCGTCGGAGACGAGGAGTTCGCCGTCACGGACGCGGATCGTCGTCGCGGCGGACGTCGGCGCCAGCGCGTCACCGTCGAGCCGCCGGCCGCGGGCGTCGTTGTCGGCCACCCACGTCTCGACATCGTCCGTCAGGTCGGTGTCCGGTTCGCTGTCGGTGCAGACGAACATCATGTACTTCATTCTTCGCTCCTCGGTGTCGAGTTCTCACCAGGGTGACGAACGGGCCACCCCGATCCGGACACCGCGCGAGCGCCGAATCCTGTCAGGAACGTCCCCGGCCCGAGATCGCGTCGCGGATGCGGTCCACGAGGCCGGTGCCGGGCCCGAGGAGCTTGTTGGCGGGCGGGGTGTCGGGCGCGGACGGGTGCGGCCGGGTCGGCGCCACCTTCTTCGCCCGCTGCACCTTGGCGCCCAGCTCGGTGAGCTGCTCGGGGGTGCAGGCCGCCCGCAGCCGCGGGAACAGGTCGTTCTCCTCGTCCTGGATGTGATGGCGGATCTGCCGCATCAGCTCCTCCAGGGTGGGCCAGAAGTCGTTGTCGCCCGGCTCCAGGGCCTCCAGCCGCTTCATGGTCTCCTCGGCCTCGGCGTGCTCGGCGATCTCGTGGTCGGCTTCCTCGTCGCCGCCGGGCACGTGCTCGCGCACCGCGGGATACAGGAACTGCTCCTCGGCCACCGAGTGGCGGACCAGTTCGATGACGACCTGCTCGGCCAGCGTCTTGGGCCGCTCGCCGATGGCGCCGACCATCGTCTCCAGCTCGGTGAACATCTCCTCGACCTCGCGGTGGTCGGTCACCAGGACCTCGATCACGTCCTGCTGCTGCTCGCCCATGTCCCCATCCCTTCCTCGACCGGATGCCGGGCCTCCTCACCCCGAGGCCCGGCCTGTCCTGCTCGGGCATCTGCTTTCCAGTCAGGGAGGGCGAAAACACGGACCACCGTCACGATCATCACGACCGTCACCGTCATTACGACCGACATGGCCGTCACCACCGTCATGGCGTCACCACCGTCATGGCCGTCACCACCGTGACGACCGTGAGGGCCGCACCGGTCACAACCGCGGACCGACCACGCCCGCGACTGGCCACGCCCGCGACTGGCCACGCCCGCGACCGGCCACGCCCGCGACCGGCCACGCCCGCGACCGGCCACGCCCGTGACCGGTGCGGTCACGCCCGGTGCGGCACGTCCGCGACCGGTGCGATCACGCCCGGTGCGGTAACGCCCGCGACCGGTCCGGTAACGCCCGGTGCGGTCACGACCGTCACGGCCAGAGGCGGTCCAGGATCTCGGTGAGGATCGCCTCGGTGGTCGCGAAGTTGAGCCGTACGTGATGCTCACCACCGGGGCCGAACGCGGCGCCGTCGCTCAGCAGGACCTTGTTCTCCCGCTCCAGCACCTCGGCCATTCCCGGCCGGCCGTAGTCGAGCCAGGCCAGGTAGGTCGCCTGCGGCACCCGGTAGCCGACCGTCTCGGGCACCCGGGCCGCGATCAGCTTGCGGTTGCGGTCGAGCAGGGCCCGGGTCTCCTCCAGCCATGCGTCACCGTGTCTCCAGGCCGCGACGGTCGCCTCCGCGCCGAACAGGTTGGCCGAGCCGTACAGGAAGGGTGGTTGCGCGTCGAGCGCCTCGCGCAGTTCCGGCACGCCGACGTGGGCGACCGAGCACCGGATGCCGCCCAGGTTGAACGCCTTGGTGGCGGAGGTCAGCGTGACCGTCCGTTCGGGCAGGAGGGTCGCGAACGGGATGTGCTCGTGCGGCGCGTACGTGAGATCGGCGTGGATCTCGTCGGCGATCACCAGCAGGTCGTGCCGTTCGGCGTGCTCGGCCAGTTCTTCGAGCTCCTGCCTGGTGAAGACGCGGCCGGTCGGGTTGTGCGGGTTGACCAGCAGCAGGACCCGGCATCCGGCCAGGTCGGGAACCTCGAACCGCCACGAGTCGCCGTCGGGACGGAACTGCACGGGCCGCAGCGGACGCTCCATGTCCTCCAGCGTGGCCAGGAACGGATGGTATGTGGGGGTGTGCACCGCCACACCGTCACCGGGCCGCGTCCAGACGTGCAGCAGAACCTGGAGCGCCTGGTTGACGTCGGTGTAGGCGCGCACGTACTCCGGTGCGGCCCGCCAGCCGTAGCGGGAGGCCATGCGCTCGGCGAACGCCTCGGCGAGCGGGCCGCCCCCGGGGCTGTCGAGCCAGGTCGGATAGCCGAGGTCGCCTTCGGCGCGGCGCTTGAGTGCCTGGACGACCGCCGGTGCGGTGGGCAGGTCCATGTCGGCCACCCAGGCGGGGATAACCCCTGGGCCGGCCTTGGCCCACTTCAATCCATCGTGTGTGGCTTTGAGGTCAGTTAGGAGCTTTGCGTCACTCACCGCATCAGTCTAGATATCCGGCTTTCCCTGGTCTCAGCGGGCTGATCTCCCCGTGGCCGGCCCGGCACGACAGCGAGATGAAGGCGAAACGACGTTGATCGGTAAGCGGGAACCCCTACCGTCGCGGGGTCCGGAGCGGGGCCGCCCACCGCACAGCCCATGTGCGGGGACGACCTCGCGCAGCCGAATCCAGTGCCCCACCGGCGCTGCAAGCAAGGGAACACATGATCAAGACACGTAAGATCGCCATGGTCGTGACGGCCGCGACGGCGGGACTGGTGCTGTCAGGAGCCCCCGCGAGCGCGAACGTCGGCGCGGGCGCGGCCACCGCGGGGGCGGGCACCGACACCAAGCCGCTCATCGAGATGGTGACCGGCAAGGGCTTCTTCTACACCGCGAGCAGCACGGAGGCCGAGCGCGCCGAGACGGTCCACCGGTTCAAGCGCACGGCGACTCCGCTGGGGCTGGTGGCGACCAGTCCGTTCCCGGGCGGCACACCGCTGTACCGCCTGCGTGCCGCGAACGTCTCCTCCTACCTGGTGACCGCCAGCGAGAGCGAGGTCGCCTCGCTGACCGCCTCCGGGAGGTTCGTGAAGGAGGGCGTGGTCGGCTACATCGGCAAGACAGGAGCCACGGCCAAGCGCCTCTGGCGGTTCCACTTCGACAACCAGTCGAAGTGGCGCATCGCCATCACGGCGCACAAGGACTCCATCGTCGCGAACGAGCCCGGCTGGAGCCTCGACGGCCCTGTCGGCTACCTGCGCTGAATGATCTCGCCGGGCGGTGTGAGAGCTCGCCGGGCGGTGTGACTCGCAGGGCGGTGTGACTCGCCGGGCGGCGTGAGAGGAGGCACGGCCTCCTCACTCTCCCTCACACCGCCCGGCGGCACTGGCCTCGACCAAGCGCTCAACAACCCTGCGACGGCCGGCGGGCGGTGGTGGCGGCCAAGTGGTGGCTGGGAACGGTGATCCAGGCGCGGCGGTGAAGACGTCCAGGGGACGTCCGGCGGGGAGCAACTCGCCGCGGATCTTGGGGAAGCCCGCCTCCGGATGCTCTGCAGCGGTGGACGCAACGAGTGACAGCCACGACATGCCGGGCGTTCCAGAGGTCGTCGAGCTCGGCCCAGCTGCGCTTCGGCCCCACGCCCGAGCGACCACACCCGGACGTGGGGCCGAAAGCAACGACTCTCGTGCCTGCCACTGCTCATCAGTCAGATCTGCCCGCACACCGTGATCACCGCAACGCGAGGCCACACAGAGATCGCCTCAGGGTCAAGCCGCCGTCCGACCTGCCGCGACGCGCCGTCACCGTCCACCAGGGACGCATGACCACCGGCACGAGCCGCCCCCGAGCCGCACGCCTGGTCGACGCCAGGCTCGTCCCCCTGGCTACTGCCGCTGAACCGCATGCGATCTCGCGCCCTACGGGCCGCTGCCTGTCGCCAGCGGCGACTGCCGAACCGCGTGTGACCTCGTCCTTACGGGCGACTGCGGAACCACGTACGACCTCGTCGCCAGCGGCGACTGCGGAACCGCGTGTGACCTCGTCCCTACGGGCGACTGCCAGTAGGGACGAGCGACCTCTACCTCTACCAGCGATGTCGGTAGCACGGGCGATCTCGTCCCAAGCGGCGGCCGGGACCACGTGCGACGACCGACCGGCTGGCGTGACAGCCGGTCAGAGCCGGCGCAGCACCGCGACCACCTTGCCGAGGACGCTGGCCTCGTCGCCGGGGATCGGGTCGTAGTTGGGGTTGTGCGGGACCAGCCAGACGTGACCGTCCTTGCGCTTGAACGTCTTGACGGTGGCCTCGCCGTCGATCATGGCGGCCACGATGTCGCCGCTCTCCGCGACCGGCTGCTGGCGGACGACGACCCAGTCGCCGTCGGCGATGGCGGCCTCGATCATCGAGTCGCCGGTGACCTGCAGGAGGAAGAGCGTGCCCTCGCCGACGAGCTGCTTGGGCAGGGCGAAGACGTCTTCGACGCTCTCCTCGGCCAGGATCGGGCCACCGGCGGCGATCCGGCCGACGAGCGGCACGTAGGCGGCGGTGGGCCGGTTGACCGTCGAGTCCTCGCCGGCGGCTTCGGGGTCGACCCAGAGCACGGGCTCACCGGGCAGACGGACCTCCAGGGCGCGGGGCCGGTGCGGGTCCCGGCGCAGGTAGCCCTTGCGCTGCAACGCCGTCAACTGGTGCGACACGCTGGACGTGCTGGTCAGCTGCACGGCCTCGCCGATCTCGCGCATGGACGGCGGATATCCGCGCTGCTGCACCGAGTCGCGAATCACTTCGAGAATCTTGCGCTGCCTGGGAGTCAGGCCCAGGGAGTCGCGTCGGCGCACCGCGAGGTCGGTGACCCCGTTTGCGTCATCTCGCTCGCTCATGCTCTCCTCCTTGCCAGCCGGGTCGCCGCAGCCGGCGCACCTCCCGGTCCGTGGTCTTCATGTCGCACACAGCGACCGTATCTCTGTTGAAGATCATCTTCAAACAATTGTTCGAGTCTTCCTCGAAATTGTCGCCAGTGTGGTGTACAACATCGTACGGGAGTTCGATCGACACCGTGTTCGATTTGCTGATCATTATCGGGGCTTTTTCTCGGACTGCGACGGTGTGGGAGGTCATCATGCGAACGACCACAGTCATCGACCTGACCGACGACGACACCGGGCGGCCGAGCCGGTTTCCCGGCGCTGTCCAGCACCGTTCCGGTCCCGCGAGGCGCGGGCCCAAAACACGGGCAAACCATGCGCTGAGCCGTTCACATGGCAATTTCGCCCGATGTCGTAGTTCGCGGGCGGGGGTGACACCGAGGCGCGACGTGCCGTTCACCGGGAGTCGTGCCGACGGGGCGGGTGCCCCGGTCTCGCGGGAGGCGGGCGTTTCGCGCCCTGAGGCCCTTTCTCGGCGGCGAAGCGGATCACCTGCCCGGCCCTCGACGGTGCGGGGGTTCGAGGGCCTTTTATGACGCCCTTCCGGCCTGGTCGGTGGTGGAGGGGTTGCTTGAGCGCGGGCCGGCACGGGACGGGCGGTTCCAGGCGGGCCACTTGGAGGGGTGGGGGTTCTCAATGCGGGAGGACAGGTCGCGGGGCGGCGGCGTGTCATCGGGCGGGGCCGAGGTTCCGGAGAGGGGGGCGGCTCTCGTGGAGAGGCACGACCAGATGGGCGGTGTCGAGCCAGGCCGGCTGGGCGGTGCCGGGTCAGGCCGGACGAACGATGTCGAGCAAGGCTGGATGGACGGTGTCGGCCCAGTTCGGAGAGCCCGGGTCGGGTCAGGCGGTCGGACAGGCTCTCGGCGTGGTGCCGTGGGTGAGGAAGGCGGTGCCCCACACAGCTCCAGACGTGACGGCACGCAGGGCTCCGGGTCGCATGACGGGGCAACCGGTCCGTCGCGGCGTCTGCCCGGCACCGCGAGGGCCGAACGCCGCTCTCCGGCGGGTGACCCGCTGGCGGGCGTTCCTTCGGCACACGGTTCTCCGGCCGGAGACTCCCAGGCAGGTGCCGCGCCGCCAGGAGACTCCTGGGGAGATGATTGGTTGCCAGGAGACTCCCCGGCAGTCGACTCTCGGGTGGGTGGTCCTGGGGTGAGCGAGTCTCGGGTGGGTGGTCCTGGGGCGGGCGGCTCTCGGGTGGGCGGCTCTTCGGCAGGCCGTCGCCGGCCGCAGCTTTGGCTTGTGCCGCCTCCGCGAGCCGAGGCGGACTCTGACGACACCACCCCACCGGTCAAGGGCTCCCGAGGGCGGCCCAGATCGGACCGGGAAGCGCGGCGTGCCGTTCGCCCGGACCGGGACGCGCGAGACACCGCCCGACCGGGCCAGGACACGCGACGCGTCACTCGGCAGGACTGGGACGGGCGACATGTCGCGCGATCGGGCCAGGACACGCGAAATGTCGCCCGGCAGGACCGTGACGCGCAGGGTGCAGCCGCGTTGGGCCAGGACGCAGCACGTGCCGCCCAAGTGGGCCGGGACGCGCAACGTGCAGTCCGGCCGGGTCAGGACACGCGGACCGCTGTCCGGCTGGGCAAGGTGGTGCGCGATGCCGCACCACGAGGCCGGGGGAGACGTGACGCCGCGCCACCGGTTGACGGGGTTCGGGATGAAGCCCGGCCGAACCAAGGGGCGCAGGACGCCACGGTGCGGGGCCGGGACGGAGGCGCCGGCTCGCCGGTCCGAGGGGTTCGGGACGCCGCTCTGCGGAACCGCATGGATCGGGATGCGGTGCGGCGAGATCGCGGGGTGCGGGACGCCGTCAATCGGGATCGTGGGGAAGCAGAGGTCGCTCCGCGGGGCCATGGGGGACGTGGCACCGCCTGGAGGGATCGTGGGGAGCGTGACGACGGTGGGCGGAACCGTGGGCAGGGCCACGGTGCGGCCCTGCCGGATCGTGGGGGTGATGCCGCTCCGCGCGATCGTGTGGAGCGAGGTGAGGCGCGGGGGGAACGCGGGGTAGGCGATGCCGCCTGGCGCGAACGTATGGAGCGAGGTGCCGTCCGGACGGACCGTGGCGTAGGTGATGCCGCTCCGCGTGATCGTGTGAAGGGAGGCGGCGCGAGGCGTGGGAAGAGCGCTGGGGCGAGGCAGGATCGTGGGAAGCGGGGGTCTGTGCGGCGGGATGGCGCGGAGCGGGATGGCGTCGCTCCGGGGCAGAAGGTGCGGGATGCCGTTCCATCCGGTCGAAGGGTGCGGCCGGGGTCGTCACCGGGTGGGGCGACGGGTATGGGTCAGCGGGGTGCGCAGAGGTGGCCGCGCGGGTCGCGAGGGGCGGGTCGTCGGCATCTCACCGTGGTGGCAGGTGGCGGCGAGGGTGCTGTTGCGAGAAAAGCGGCTCAGCGGTCGTTCCGGCGCAAGGGACGTGGGCGGCCGGTCTCGCCGCCCGTACGTCTGACGCGGCGGGGGAGGGCGGCGGTGCTGGTCTGCATGGTGCTGCTGTCGCTCGGTGGGTTCTGGCTCGGCACGCGAACGGCGAGTCATGCGGAGGTCCGTCCCGCATCTCGCCAGACGACCGTCGAGTCGGGTCATCGCCAAGGGGTGGTGCCTTCGGCTGCGGCGGACCGCTCCCGCAGGGGCGGCGCCCTTGAGGCGGGGTCTCGCGGGGTGAGTTGACCTCCGTCGGCCACCACGTGCGGCTGGTTGAGTCGGTCGGTACACCATGGGTCACGGCCCGGTGGAGTTGGCCGGTGTGTCACGGATCGGTGCTGGTGGAGTTGTGTGACTCCGTGTCGGGATCGATGGAGCTGTGTGACTCCGTATCGGGACCGATGGAGCCGTGTGGTTACGCATGGCGGCTGATGGAGTCGTGTGGTTCCGCAGCGGCGGGTGATGGAGCTGTGTGACTCCGTGTCGGGACTGAGGAGTCGTGTGGGTCCGCGTGGCGGCTGGTGTAACCGTGTGGCTCGGGCGTCGCGGTCGATGGAAACGGTGGCCGGTGGGCGTCGTGGTGGTGGGACGCCGGTTGGTGAGGTGTGCGTCCTGGGACCGGGACGAGGGACGGTGACCGGTGGGGGCGTGGCCGCAGGGGAGTGGGGTGGGGCGGCCCCAGGAGAGTTGGTGGTGTCCGGCTCCGGGGAGTGAGGGGTAGTCGGCGGGGCATACGGCTGGGTCGTTCGGTGTTTCTCGGCCGTGGGGTGCTTGGGCGGGGGTGGCCTGGGGGCGCGGCGTGGCTGCTGGGACAGATGGTCCAGAACGGCGCGGATGTGGCCGGACGGCGCATCTGAGGGCGACACGCCGGGCCGCCCGGGCAGGGGCGGGGCTGATCAGCGACTTCCCCGGCGCGTGCCCGGCCAACTTGCGTTCATGGTCGCGCGCTTCTACGGTTGGACCACAACATCTAGTAGTTACACCGATGTAGTTCACCACACCTTGTGTTTTCGTGACCGCTCCATGGTTTGCCATGGGGCGTGCGTGAGCGTCCCGCGAGGGGGGTTCGGCGTTTGTGGTGACCGCCGGTGGAGGAGGCGAAACGCGTGCATTGTCCGTTCTGTCGCCATCCTGACACCAGGGTCATCGACAGCCGCTCGACGGACGACGGTGCCGCCATCCGGCGTCGCCGCACCTGCCCCGAATGCGGGCGCAGGTTCACCACCCAGGAGACCGTACTCCTGATGGTGAGCAAGCGCAGCGGCGTGACGGAGCCGTTCTCCCGGGACAAGGTGGTCGCGGGCGTGCGCCGGGCCTGCCAGGGCAGGCCGGTCAGTGAGGACTCACTGGCCCAGCTCGGCCAGCGGGTCGAGGAGGCCATCCGGGCCAAGGGCGCGGCGGAGCTCCCCTCCAACGAGGTGGGGTTGGCGATCCTCGGGCCGCTGCGGGAGCTGGACGAGGTCGCCTACCTGCGGTTCGCATCGGTATATCGCGGTTTCGAGAGCCTGGCGGACTTCGAGGCCGAGATCGAACAGTTGAAGGCGGAGAAGGGGGAGTCATGACGGAGACGGCCAGCGGTTCAGTCGCGCGCGGTGGCAGTGGAGGCAAGCGCCCGCGCAAGGGCCTGAAGATGAAGCGGATCTTCACCACGCCCGGGGTGCACCCGTATGACGAGATCACGTGGGAGCGCCGCGACGTCGTCATGACCAACTGGCGCGACGGCTCGGTCAACTTCGAGCAGCGGGGTGTCGAGTTCCCCGAGTTCTGGTCGGTGAACGCGGCCAACATCGTGACGACCAAGTACTTCCGTGGCGCGGTCGGCACGCCCCAGCGTGAGTGGAGCCTGAAGCAACTGGTCGACCGGGTCGTCGGCGTCTACACGCGCACGGCCGTCGAGCACGGCTACTTCGCGGGTGAGGAGGACGCCGAGATCTTCGACCACGAGCTGAAGTACGCCCTGGTGCACCAGATCTTCGCCTTCAACTCCCCGGTCTGGTTCAACGTGGGCACCCAGTCGCCCCAGCAGGTCAGCGCCTGCTTCATCCTCTCGGTGGACGACCAGATGGAGTCGATCCTCGAGTGGTACAAGGAAGAGGGCGTGATCTTCAAGGGCGGGTCGGGCTCCGGCGTCAACCTTTCGCGCATCCGCTCGTCCAAGGAACTGCTGTCCAGCGGCGGCACGGCCAGCGGCCCGGTGTCCTTCATGCGCGGCGCCGACGCCAGCGCGGGCACCATCAAGTCCGGCGGCGCCACCCGCAGGGCCGCCAAGATGGTCGTGCTCGACGTCGACCACCCCGACATCGAGGAGTTCATCGAGACCAAGGCGCGCGAGGAGGACAAGATCCGCGCGCTGCGCGACGCCGGGTTCGACATGGACCTGGGCGGCAAGGACATCGTCTCGGTCCAGTACCAGAACGCCAACAACTCCGTCCGCGTCTCCGACGAGTTCATGCGCGCCGTGGAGAAGGGCGACCGGTTCGGCCTGCGCGCCCGCCTCACCGGCGAGGTCATCGAGACGGTCGACGCCCGCGACCTGTTCCGCAAGATGGCCAAGGCGGCCTGGGAGTGCGCCGACCCGGGTGTCCAGTACGACGACACGATCAACGACTGGCACACCACGCCGGAGACCGGCCGGATCACCGCCAGCAACCCGTGCTCCGAGTACGTGCACCTCGACAACTCCTCCTGCAACCTGGCCAGCATCAACCTGCTGAAGTTCCTGAAGGACGACAACACCTTCGACATCGCGAACTTCGTCAAGCTGACCGAGCTGATCATCACGGCGATGGACGTGTCGATCACGTTCGCCGACTTCCCGACCGAGAAGATCGGCGAGACCACCCGCGCCTACCGGCAGCTCGGCATCGGCTACGCCAACCTGGGCGCGCTGCTCATGGCCACCGGCCACGCCTACGACTCCGACGGTGGCCGGGCGGTGGCGGGCGCCATCACCTCGCTGATGACCGGCGTGTCCTACCGGCGCAGCGCCGAGCTGGCCGGGGCGGTCGGCCCGTACGACGGCTACGCTCGCAACGCCGAGCCGCACAAGCGGGTCATGCGCAAGCACGCCGCCGCCAACGACAGCCTGCGCACCATCGCCTCCATGGACAACAAGATCCACGCCGAGGCGTCGCGCCAGTGGTCGGAGTGCCTCAAGCTGGGCGAGAAGAACGGCTACCGCAACGCCCAGGCGTCGCTGCTCGCCCCGACCGGCACCATCGGCCTGATGATGGACTGCGACACCACCGGCATCGAGCCCGACCTGGCGCTGGTCAAGTTCAAGAAGCTCGTGGGCGGCGGCTCCATGCAGATCGTCAACCAGACGATCCCTCGCGCGCTCAAGCAGCTCGGCTACCTGCAGGAGCAGATCGAGGCCATCGTCGAGTACATCGCCGAGCACGGCCACGTCGTCGACGCGCCGGGGCTGCGCAAGGAGCACTACGAGGTCTTCGACTGCGCGATGGGCGAGCGGGCCATCGCCCCGATGGGCCACGTGCGCATGATGGCCGCCACCCAGCCGTTCCTGTCGGGCGCCATCTCCAAGACCGTCAACCTGCCCGAGTCGGCCACGATCGACGACATCGAGCAGGTCTACATGGAGGGCTGGCGGCTCGGCCTCAAGGCGCTGGCCGTCTACCGCGACAACTGCAAGGTCGGCCAGCCGCTGTCGGCCGGCGGCAAGAAGGACGACGCAAAGGACGCCAAGCCGGCCGAGCCCGAGGTCAAGGTCATCGAGGTCAACCGCCCGACCCGGCGGCGGATGCCCAACCAGCGCCCGAGCACGACGACCCGCTTCACGGTCGGCGGCGCCAAGGGCTACATGACGGCCTCCTCCTACCCCGACGACGGGCTGGGCGAGGTCTTCCTGAAGATGTCCAAGCAGGGCTCGACGCTCGCGGGCGTCATGGACGCCTTCTCGGTGGCGATCTCCATCGGCCTCCAGTACGGGGTGCCGCTGGAGACGTACATGAGCAAGTTCGTCAACATGCGCTTCGAGCCGGCCGGGATGACCGACGACCCGGACATCCGGATGGCCACCTCGGTGATGGACTACATCTTCCGCCGCCTGGCGCTCGACCACCTGCCGTACGACGAGCGGGCCGCCCTCGGCATCTTCTCGGCGGCCGAGCGGGCCGCCCAGCAGCGCGGTGAGGACCCGGCCGCCCTGCAGGAGACGGTCGACCGCGAGGCGCTCGCGCAGTCGGCGCCGATCGAGGAGAGGCCCGAGCCGCAGGCGTCGGCCAAGGAGCTGACGCTGGAGAGCCACCAGCGCTTCACGGCCGACGCGCCGCTCTGCATGACCTGCGGCACCAAGATGCGCCCGGCCGGCAGCTGCTACGTCTGCGAGGGCTGCGGCTCGACCAGCGGCTGCAGCTAGCACCCGCGACGCCCGGCCTGACCGGCCGGGCGTGACCACGCCCACCGGCGA
Organism: Nonomuraea muscovyensis; assembly: GCF_014207745.1. Lineage (NCBI taxonomy): Bacteria > Bacillati > Actinomycetota > Actinomycetes > Streptosporangiales > Streptosporangiaceae > Nonomuraea > Nonomuraea muscovyensis. Next base: position 2,862,877 of record NZ_JACHJB010000002.1, on the reverse strand, counting down.
GGGGGATCCGGACCATGGTTCCGGGTCCCCCTCGCCGCTCTCGCGTTCCGCGGGACGGCCGATCTCTTCCTGGCCGGCGACTTCCTAGCCGGCGACGAAGAACTCCAGGAGCTCCGGTGCCAGCGACCGCGCCGCCACGGCGTGGGTCTGGCCGTCGAGGACGCGATGGGCCGCGCCGGGCACGGCGGCGGCGACCGCTCGGCCCGCGTCGCGCATCCAGCGCGGGCTGTCGGCGCCGTTCAGCACGAGGGTGGGGGACCTGATCGAGGTGAGCAGCTCCGTGGGCAGGGCGTTGCCCGGACCCATGACCGCGGCCTCGTAGGCGAGCGTGTGGGCGAGCGCCTCCAGGCCGGGCCAGGAGGGTTCGGCGCGCATGGCGGTCACCGCCTCGGCCGGGACCTCGGCGGCCGCCACCATGAACAACTCGACCGCGTCCCCGCGCCGGCCCTGCCGCACCAGGCCCTCCAGTGTCGCCGCGAAGCCGGCGGGCAGGCTCGGCGCGCCGGCGCCGACGTGGTACGGGGGCTCCCACAGGGCGAGCTTGCCGACGGCCGGGTCCCGGGCGGCGGCGGTCAGCGCCAGCGCGGCACCGGACGATCCACCGAAGAGCATCACCGGCCCGCCGGACGGCTCACCGGAGAGCGTCACCGGCCCGCCGGACGACCCACGTGCCGACGGGCTCGCCGGGCCGCCCGAAGCTGCCAGGGCGACGAGAGCCGCGAGGTCCTCGACCTCCCGCTGGGCGGTGTGGGGCGGTGTGTCGCCGCTGCCGCCCCGGCCGCGGCGGTCGTAGTTGTAGACCGAGAACCACGGCGACAGCGCGACCGCCACCTCCCGCAGGGTCGGATGGTCCTTGCCGGTGAACGCGCCGTGCACGAGGACCAGGGGCGGCCCGGTGCCGGACCGGTGGAACGCGATGGGGGTGCCGTCGGCCGAGGTCACCTCGCCGGCCACGAGGGTGTCCATGCCGTCAGCTCGCCGGGGGCACCAGGCACAGGGCCGACCACTGGTGGCCGTCGGGGTCGGCGAAGCCGCGCTGGTAGCGCATGCCGTCGTTCAGCGGTTCGCCCACGGGAGTGGCACCGGCGGCGAGGGCCTGGTCGGCCAGTTCGTCCACCTCCTGCGGGGTGTCGAGGCCCAGGACGAGGATCACCTCGGTGCTCTTGCCCGGGTCGGCGACCTCCGCCCGCGCGTACGAGGCGAACGTCGGCTGGGCGAGCAGCATGACCTGGGTCCGCTCGCTGATGACCACGGAGGCCATGTCGTCGGTCGCGCCGTAGAACGGGAACCCGAGCGCGGTGAAGAACGCCTTGGACCTGGCGAGGTCGGACACCGGCAGGTTGACGAACAGCGTGGCGGACCGGGTGGCGGGCTGGGTGCCGGACATCGGTGGCTCCTCTTCCGGGGTGGGGGATGCGTACGTCTCCAGTGTGCTGACCGGCGCCCCGCCGGGCTTGTGTTCCCGTGCCGCCCGCTTGACGATCCGTGCCAGGCGTCAGAGCCGGGCGCGGCGGTACTCGACGGGCGGCATCCCGTACGCCTGTCGGAACACCCGGCTGAAGTGGGCCGGGTCGGGCAGGCCCCAGCGCGCGGCGACGCCGCCCACGGGCACGTCGCGCAGGGCGGGGTCGGCGAGGTCGCGGCGGCAGCGCTCCAGGCGGCGGTGCCGGATCCAGGCGGCCACGGTGCTGCCGCGCGCCTCGAACAGCCGGTGGAGCTGGCGCGGCGAGACGTGGCAGGCGGCCGCGACGGTGCGGGGGCCGAGGGCGGGGTCGGAAAGGTTCGCCTCGATGAAGGCGTCCACGCGCAGGGACAGCGTCCGCGCCCGCGACTCCTCGGGCAGGGCGCCGGCCTGCTCGGCCCGCTCGGCGACGACGGTGGCGAGCAGGTCCATGACGACGGTGGACAGCCGGGCGGCGCTGGCGGGTGAGTAGGTGTCGAGGTCGAGGGTCACCCGGCGCAGCAGGGGCGCGGCCAGTGCGGCGGTGCCGTCGTCCGTGGCGATCGGCACCGCGGTGAGGCGGGCGACGGACTCGTACGGCAGCGGCAGCGCCTCGCGGGGCAGGCTGAACACCGCGAGGTCCACGCCCGCGGTGTAGCCGAGCCGGTAGGGCCGGGCGAAGTCGTAGACGGTGAACTCGCCCGGCCGCAGCCGGGTGGACCTGCCGTCCTGCTCGACCACGGGGCCGCCGGCCAGCGCCAGCACCATCCGGTAGAGTTCGCCGCCGCCCCGGCGGATCAGGCCGGGGGTGCGGTGGACGCTGTGCGGTGTGGAGGTGCGCACCCTGCCGACGCCCACGGGTCCGAGCGGCCCGGCGTCGATCTCGCCGCGCAGCGGCGCGTCGGGGTCGATGCGGATGTCGAGCGGGCCGAGCGTGTCGCACACGATGCTCCGCCAGGACTCGTGGCGCCGGGCGGGCGGCACGTCGTCGGTGCGGATCAGGACGGACATCTCGTCGCCCTTCGTCGGCTGGTTGCCCGCCATCGTAGCCCCGCCGCCGCACGGCGCGAGGCGTGTTATGTTCGGCGGCATGCCCAGGGGGACCGGTGAAGTCAGCGAGCCCATGTACTACGTGCTCACCGCACTGCTCGACGGGCCGTTGCACGGCCACGCGATCATGAAGGTGGTGGCCGAGCTGTCGGGCCGGCGGGTGAGCCCGTCCGTGGGCACCCTCTACGGCGTCCTGGAGCGGCTCAACGACCGGGGCCTGATCGTGGTGGACCGGGAGGAGACGGTCGCGGGCCGCAACCGGCGCTACTTCCGCCTGGCCGAGGAGGGTCGCGCGGTGCTGGAGGCCGAGGCGCTGCGCATGCAGCGGGCCGCCGCCCTGGTCATCGACCGCCCCGCCACGGCGTGACGCCGCTCGAACGCCGCTACCGGCTGCTGCTGCTGGCCTATCCGCGCGCCTACCGGGCCGCCCACGGCGAGGAACTGCTGGGTGTCCTGCTCGACTGCGCCGAGCCGGGCCGTACGGTGCCGGAGGCGCGTCAGGCGGCCGGGCTCGTCGGCGGCGGGCTGGGCGAGCGGGTGCGGCACGCGGCGCGGGGCGACGCCTGGCGGGACGGCCTGCACCTGGGCGTGACGGCCGTGATGGCCGCGCAGCTCGCGGTGCTGTTGCCGTACGCGCAGACGGTTCCCGTGTGGGCGCTGGCGTCCGCGTTCGGGCTGCTGGCCGTGCTGCGCGGCCGCGTGTGGGCGGCGCTGGCCGGCGCGGCGCTGAGCGGGGCGAAGGCCATGATGATCGCCACGGCGTGGCAGCCGGTCGACGTGACGCTGCTGCCGGTCTATCCGGGGTTCTTCGCCGGCCGGCCGCTGTTCGCGGCGAGCGGGCCGGCGATCGTCGCGGTGGGGTACGCGGTGGTGTGCTGCGGCCTGCTGGTGCTGGCCGCCGGGGACCGGCCGCGACCCCGGTCCTGGTGGTGGTTGGCGGCGGTGCCGCCGGCGGCGTGGGCGGGGCCCGCCTGGATGCCGGACGGGCCGGCGCCCGCGATCGGCCTCGGCCGGCTGGCGCTTGAGGTGGGGGTGCTGTGCCTGGCCGTCTGGGCGGCGCGCAAGGCTCGTGACGCGCGCTGGGCGCTCGCCGCCTCGCTCTACCTGCTGGTGGTCTCCGCCCAGCTCGCGGAGCATCTCACCGGCCTGACGCGCCAGCATCTGGCCTACTGGGGACTGCTGGCGGTGCTGACGGCCGCCGCGGCGTTCGTGCCGGGAGACCATCGCCGCGCCGTCCTGGATTGACCATACTCCGTTAAACGGAGTATGGTCCTCTGCCATGCCCAGACGATCACTAGTGGCTGCGGCCTTGCTCGGCGTGCTCGCCGGATGCCGGATGAGCACGACGGTGCAGTCCTCGGCCGCGCCCGCACCCGAGAAGGACACGGCCCGCCAGATCCAGGCGGCGCTGGCGGACTGCATGAAAGGCAGGGGCTTCACGTACGTCCCGTTCGTGGCGCCCCCGCTCGAGTTCGGCGACGAGCAGGAGAAGGCGCACGGCGGCGACCACGCGGCGATGAAGGCGGAGCGCTCGAAGCGGGGCTTCGGCGTCTTCTACCACCTCGTTCATCCGCACCAGCCCAAGGACGTCGACGACCCCGGGGCCAACCCGAACTGGAAGATCAAGAGGGATCTTTCGCCCGCCCAGCAGGAGGCCTACGACAAGGCGGAGCCGTCCTGTCAGGCGGAGGCGATCACCAAGGTCACCGGCAAGGTCGTGAAGTCCGAAGAAGACCGGTTCGCCCAGATCAACCGGCTCATCGACCAGACCGTGAAGCGTGAGCTCGACGGGGACCCGGAGCTCGTCGGCCTCGCCTCGGCCATGGCCGACTGCCTCTCCGGCAAGGGCCACCGGATGACCTCGACCAAGCCGACGGCCCTGCACACCTGGGGGTGGGACCTGTTCACCGCGCAGAAGAACGAGATCGCCAAGAACGACGACATCCCGGACACCGGCCTGCCCGAGGGCGAGTACTACGAGCCGAGCCGGTTGAGCCCCGTGGAGGCGCGCCGTCACCTGGACCGGGAGATCAAGGTCGCCCTGGACGACCTGGAGTGCGGCAAGGACTTCTACGCGGCGTACCAGCCGAGGTTCCGGCAGATCGAGCGGCGGATCAGCGAGCAGTTCGGGGTGATGGGCTGATGATCGTACGATCGGCGCCCGCGGTGGCGGCCCTCGCCCTGGTCCTCGGAGGGTGCGCGACGAGCACGGCCACGCCGCCGTCGGCCACGTCCACGTCCACGTCCACGTCCACGTCGCGACAGGACCGCGAGCACCAGGTGCAGGTGCTCAAGGCCGACTGCATGAAGGGCAAGGGCTTCAGGTACGTCCCGTTCGTCTACCCGGACACCCCGCCGTCGGAGGAGGACCGGCGACTGCAGTCCGGCGACTACGAGGCCGACAAGGCCTACCGGGCGAAGTACGGATTCGGGATCTCCTCCATACTCGTCTACCGCGACGAGCTGCCGGGGAGCGTCACCCCGCCCGAGAATCCCAACCACGCCATCAGGAACGACCTGTCGGACACACAGCAGAAGGCGTACGCGAAGGCCTCCGACACCTGCGAGGCCCAGTCCATCAAGAAGGTCACCGGCATGGACGTCACCTCCGCCCATGACCACGGACTGAAGGTCAACGTGCTGATCAGCCGGCGCATGCGGAGCGAGGTCGACGGGGACCCCCAACTGGTGCGGCTCGCCTCCGCGATGGCCGACTGCATGGTGGCCAAGGGCCACCGGATGACCTCGGCCAAGCCGCTGGACGTCGCCAAGTGGGGCGGCGCGATGATCGGCCGGGAGTTGCACGAGCTGGCGCGCAAGGACGACGAGTCGATCCCCGCGTACGACCCGGACAACGACTCCGGCTACCTTCCGAAACTCTCGCCTGCCGAGGCCCGCCGCTTCCTGGACAGGGAGATCAGGCTGGCCCTGGACGACCTGGAGTGCGGCAAGGACTTCTACCGCGTCTACCGGCCGAAGGCCGAGAAGATCGCGGCCGAGGTCGGCGAGCGGTACGGCCTGTAGCCGACGATCATGAAATCCCCTCGTAAGGTTCTGCTCATCGTGCTCGCCGGCGTCCTCGTGATCGCGGGCGCCGGATGGGCCGTCAGCACCCGCCTGCGCTCCCCGGCCGACGAGGCCGCGCTGCGCAGGCCGCCGAGACCGTCGCTGGTCACGGCGCCCGTCGAGCGGGTCAAGCTGACCAGCACCGTCGTCGTCAGCGGCACCCTGGAGTACGGCTCCCCCCTCGCGGTCACGCTGGCCGGTGTCGTCGGCGGGCAGGACGCGCTGCAGCGGGCCACCCGGGCGCCGCGTCCCGGCCGGCTCAGGGAGGGCGGCCTGCTCATGGAGGTCAACGGCCGCCCGGTGTTCGTCCTCACCGGCAAGGTGCCGATGCACCGCACGATCGTCCCCGGCGCGAAGGGGGCCGACGTCAGACAGCTCCAGCGGGCGCTGCGCCGGCTCGGCCACCGGCCGCCCGTCACCGGGGTGTTCGACCGGGCGACCGTCGCCGCCGTCACCCGCTTCTACGCCAGGAAGGGGTACACCGCCCAGCAACCGACCCTGGAGGCCAGGCAGCAGCGCGAGACGCTGCGCAAAGCCGTACGGACCGCGCGCGAGACCCTCGCGGCGGAACGCAGGGCGCTCGACGCCGGCCGGGACGTGCTGCCGCTGAAGACCAGGATGAGCAACGCCGAGGCGGACCTGAAGGCGGCCGAGCGCGCGCTCGACCGGGCCGTGCGGCAGCGGCTCACTCCGGAGGAGGAGACGAGGTGGGACGCCGCCGAAGCCGCCGTGCGGGCCGCCGAGGAGAAGCTCCTGGAAGCCGAACAGGCGCTCGCCGAGGCCACGAGGCCGCCCACCGCCGCACCCACCGCATCCACTGCCGGGCCCACGCCCACGACCACAGCACCCTCTCCGGGACCCGCGCCCACGCCGCCCGCCGACACCCGGTTGCCGGAACTCCGGGTCGCCAACGCCCGGGCGGAGCTGGACGCCGCCCGGGCGGCTCTCGACCGGCTGGAACGCGAGGCCGGCGAGGCCCGGGCCGGGCGGCTGGAGGAGGCGCGCAAGACCGTACGCGACAGGAAGGAGGCCCTGCGGACCGCCGAGCAGGCACTGCGCCAGGCTCGGCACCTCTCACCGGCGCGGCTCAAGGTGGCCGGCGCGAAGGAGGACCTGGCAGCCGCGGGGGCGCTGCTCGCTGAGTTCGAGCGCACGTACGGCACCACCATCCCGCCCGGTGAGATCGTCTTCTTGCCCAAGCTGCCCGTCCGCCTGCACAAGACGCAGGTCAAGGCCGGTGAGACAGTCGAGAAGGCGGTCGCCACCGTGACCGGCTCGTCGTTCGTCGTCGCGGGCGCCGTCGAGGCCGCCGACGCCGACCTGCTCAAGGAGGGCATGCGGGCGGTCATCGAGACCGAGACCGGCAGGACGTACCCCGCCACGCTGACCGCCATCGGGGAGCGGGCGGCCGGCGTGGCCGCCAGGCAGAAGGACGACGGCGAGCAGGAGGCCGGCTCCGAGCCCGTCCTGATCACCCCGTCGTCGGCGGCCGGGCTGAAGCGCTGGTCCGGGGAGACGGTCACGGCCCGCGTGACGGTCGGCGCCACCGGCGCGCAGGTGCTGGCCGTCCCGTCGGCCGCCGTGGTGACCGCCGCCGACGGCCGCCCGCGGGTGCAGGTCGAGGTGGCGCCGGACCAGGTCAAGGAGGTCGAGGTGCGCACCGGGCTCACCGCGGACGGCAAGGTCGAGGTGACCGGCGACCTGCGCGCGGGCGACCGGGTGGTGGTGGGCGGTGTCTGAGCCGGTCATCGAGCTGGCGGGCATCGGCCGCGACTACGCCGCCGACCCGCCCGTGCGCGCCCTGTCGGGCGTCAGCCTGAGCGTCGGACGGGCCGACTACCTGGCCGTCGCCGGCCCGTCCGGCTCCGGCAAGTCCACCCTGCTCAACGTGCTCGGTCTGCTCGACCGGCCGTCCACGGGCAGCTACCGGCTCGACGGCGTCGAGACGACGACGCTCGCCGACGGCGCGCGGACCAGGCTGCGCGGCCGGCGCATCGGGTTCGTGTTCCAGGCGTTCCACCTGCTGGCACACCGCAGCGTGGTGGAGAACGTGATGCTCGCCGAGCTGTACGGCCGGCACCCCCGGCGCGGGCGGCGCGAACGCGCGCTGGCCGCGCTGGAGCGGGTCGGGCTCGGGCACCGCGCAGGGTTCCCGCCCGACCGGCTGTCCGGCGGCGAGCGGCAGCGGGCCGCCATCGCCCGCGCGCTGCTCGGCGGCCCGTCCCTGCTGCTGTGCGACGAGCCCACCGGCAACCTCGACAGCCGCAACACCGAAGGCGTCCTCGACCTGTTCGACGAGCTGCGGGAGCAGGGCCTGACCATCATCGTCATCACGCACGAGAGCGAGGTCGGCGAGCGGGCCGCGCGCCGGGCCAGGATCGTCGACGGCGTGCTGACGGAGGAGTGACATGGACGTGCGCGACCTCGCCGGCGAGGCTCTCGCCGGGATGCTGGCCCGGCCGGTCCGGACGGCGCTCACCACGCTCGGGACGGTGCTCGGCATCACGACGCTCGTCGTCACGCTCGGCGTGGCGGCCACGGCCGGCAACCAGATCGTCGGCCGGTTCGACGAGCTGACCGCCACGGCCGTCACCGTGGACGTGCCCGAGCACGACTCGCCGCTCGTGGCCTGGGACGCCGTCGACCAGGTGACCCGGCTGCGCGGCGTGTCGTCGGCGGCGGCGCTGGCCGAGAGCGACGAGAGCGCGAACGTCGCCGTGCGCGCCAACCGGCTCGTCGACCCGACCAGGGCCGGTGGGCGGACGCTCACCGTGGTGTCCGCCACACCCGGCCTGCCGTCCGCCGCGCGCGGGCGCATGATGCTGGGCCGCTTCTTCGACCAGGGGCACGTGGCCAGGAAGGAACGGGTCGTGGTGCTCGGTGAGCAGGCGGCCCGGCTGCTCGGCGTCACCAGGCTCGACCGGTCGCCCGCCGTGTTCATCGGCGAGCAGCCCTACACGGTCATCGGCGTTCTCGGCGACCTGCGCCGCGAGCGCAACCTGAGCAGCGCCGTGCTCATCCCGCCCACCATCGGCCGCAGGTTCGGACTGCGCGACGTCACCCGGGTGCTGGTCAACACCCGGCTCGGCGCCGCCGAGCTGATCGCCGGGCAGGCGCCGGCCGCGCTCAGCCCCGGCCACCGCAACCTGCTCCAGGTCACCGCCCCGGCCACGCCGACCAGGGCGCGGGACGCCGTGCAGGGCGACGTCAACGCCCTGTTCCTGATCCTCGGGCTGGTCTCGCTGGTCGTCGGCGCCGTCGGCATCGCCAACGTCACGCTGGTCACGGTGATGGAGCGCAAGCCCGAGATCGGGCTGCGCCGGGCGCTGGGCGCGGCGCGCCGGCACATCGCGGGCCAGTTCCTGCTGGAGTCGACGCTGGTCGGGCTGACGGGCGGGGTGATCGGCGCCAGCCTGGGGGTGGCGGCGATCGTGGCGATCTCGGCCGCCCGGCAGTGGACGCCCGTGCTGGACGTGCGGCTGGCGGCGGCGGCGCCGCTGGCCGGGGCCGTGGTGGGGCTGCTGGCCGGGCTGTATCCGGCGCTGCGCGCCGCCCGCATGGAGCCGGTCGAGGCGCTGCGCTGAGGGGGTCAGGGTCGGGTGGCCGGGACCACGGTCCCGTACAGCCGCGTCACCCGCAACCTGATCACCATGCGCCGGTCGGCGACCATCCGCCGCAGGTACGCGGCCTCCTCCGCCGCGTCGCGGGGCTCCGGCCGCAGGGCCAGCAGCTCCCGGCTCACCTCGTCGCCCGGCTCGGTGCTCACCGGCGACAGCTCCGCCAGGCCCTCGGCCACCGCGAACGACCCGAAGTCGTCGCTGGCCACGTAGAGGGCGCCGCGCGGGTCCTCGTGCAGCCGGCCCACCTTGAGCCGGTCGGCGGTCGTCGAGATCCGCACCACCCGCTGGGCGGGGTCCCAGGCGTACCGGACCGTGGACACGTGGGGGCGGCCGCCGCCCGTGCCGGTCGCCAGCGCGCCGAACCGCTGGCTGCCCAGCAGGCTCGACAACTGCTCGTCCCCGAGAGGCGCGCCGCCCGGTCCGTGGCTTTCGTCCGGCATTAGTGATTTTCCTCCCTCTTTACGGGCACTGTACCGGCGTTCCGCAGAAACGCACGGGTGGATCGGGGCCCGCAAGCGGCCGTCAAGCGTCCGTAGATGCCGCGGATCCATAGTGGGAGGCCCCAGGGAGAAAGGCGTGACGATGACGGTCCACCTTCGGTCCGCGCTGCCGATCCACCGGCCCAGCAAGGCCCTGCTGATCGGCCTGGTGATCTCGAGCCTGGCGGCCGTCGTCGTGCTCGGGATCTTCATGGCGGGCGGCGGGCCCGTCGGCTTCGGCCTGTCGCTGCTGCTGGCGGTCGCGCCGCTGCCCGTGCTGCTCGCCGCGGTGCTCTCCCTCGACCGGCTGGAGCCGGAGCCGCGCCTGCACCTGGCGTTCGCGTTCGCGTGGGGGGCGGGCGTGGCGGTCGTGCTGGCGATCGGGCTCACGCTGGCCGGCGAGGCGCTGTTCGCGCGGGCCGGGTACGGCTCGCAGGTGGTCGACGCGGTGGGCACCGTGTTCCTGGCGCCGGTGATCGAGGAGGCGCTCAAGGGGTCGGCCTTACTGCTGCTCCTGCGCCGCAGGCGGGAGATCGACGGGCTCACCGACGGCATCGTGTACGCCTCCCTGGCCGGGCTCGGCTTCGCGGCCGTGGAGAACGTCGGCTACTACCTGAGCGCGTACCTGCAGGGCGGGATGGGCGCGACGATGCAGCTCTTCCTGATCCGGGGGCTCATCGACCCGCTCGGCCACCCCGTCTACACCTCGATGATCGGCCTCGGCGTGGCCTACGCCCTGACCCGGCGCGGGCCCGCCCGGCTGGCCATGATCCCGCTCGGCTACCTCGCGGCGGTCGTCCTGCACGGGCTGTGGAACGGCGGCGCCTCGATGCAGTCGCTGCCCTGGCTCGGCGGCGCCTACCTGGTCATCATGGCTGCGCTGGTGCTGCTCGTCGTGGTGACGGTGCGCGAGCGCCGGCAGCTCGTCGGCCGGATGGGGGCCTACCTGCCCTGGTACCGGTCCACCGGGCTGGTCACCGAGCAGGACATCACGATGCTGAGCTCGCTGCCCGGCCGCAGGCGCGCCCGGAAGTGGGCCAGGGGCGAGGGCCTGGGCCGGGCGATGAGCGACTACCAGCAGGCGGCGACCGAGCTCACGCTGCTCCACCTGCGGGCCGAGCGCGAGGGCGTGGACCCGGACCGGTTCGCCGCCGAGCGTGACGCGCTGCTCGACGTCATGGCGCGCGCCCGCCGCTGGTAGCGCGTGCCCTGCTCAGCGACGGGTGAGCAGGGCCACGAGCGCCATGGCCGCCGTCAGCGCGACGCACGCGGCCACCGCCACGGTCGTCCCCTGCGCCGGTCCCCACTGCGCGACGGCCCCCGCCACGCCGGCCGCCCCGAGCGAGCTGCCCACGTAGCGGGCGGTGTTGTTGACCCCCGAGCCCATGCTCACCCGGTGCGCCGGCACGCTCTCGATCGCCAGGTGCGTGATCGAGGAGTTGATCAGCCCCGACCCGACCCCGCTCACCGCGAGCCCGGTGAGGACGAGGTCGAGCCGGAACAGCGAGCCGACGCCCAGCAGCGCCGCGAAACCGGCCGCGGTGAGGGCGAGCCCGGTCGCCAGGCGCGCGGCCGAGCCGAGCCGCAGCCGCCCGCCCAGCAGCGACCCGGCGAACGAGAGCACCGACCAGAGACCGAACAGCAGGCTCGTCTGCAGCGGCGTCAGCCCGTGCGCCTGCTGCAACACGGTCGGCAGGTAGGCGAGCAACCCGACGATCGCCGCCCCGACCACCAGCGCCCCGCCCGTCGCCACGAGGAACACCGGCCGCCGGAACAGCCCCAGGTCGAGCAGCGGCTGCGGTCGGCCGCGCTCCACCGCCACGAACGCCGCGACCAGTACGGCCGCCAGCGCCAAGGCCCCGACCACGACCGGGCGCGACCAGCCGAGACGCCCCTCGGTCACCCCCGCGACCAGCGCCGTCACGCCCAGGCCGAACAGCATGACCCCGGGCAGGTCGAGCCGGCGCGGATCGGCCGAGCGCGACTCCGCCAGCCTGCGGGCCGCCACGACCGCGAGTGCCAGCGCCGAGACGGCCGTCAGCCAGTGGATCGCCCGCCAGCTCGCCGCCGCGGCCAGCGCCCCGGACAGCAGCGGGCCCACCGCGGTGCCCAGCCCGATCATCGCCCCGTACCTGCCGGTCGCCCGCACCCGGTCACGACCCGCCGGATAGGCGTGGCCGACCAGTCCGAGGCTCGCCGCGAGCATCGCCGCCCCCGCGCCGCCCTGCGCGAAACGCGCCACCACGAACACCGGCACGGACGTGCTGAGCGCCACCGCCGCACTCGCCACCGCGAGGACCGCCGACCCGGCCACGAGCACGCGCCGGCGTCCGTGGTCGTCGGCCAGTCCGCCTGACACCAGCAGCAGCGCCGACAGCCCCAGCGCGATCGAGCCGAGGATCCACACCGGGCCCGTCGGCCCGGCGCCGAGCGCCCGTGCCGTGTCGGGCAGCGTGACCATCGGCGCGGTGAAGGCGGTCAGCACCAGCAGGGGCGCGGCGGACGCCACGGCCAGCGTCGTCCCCGGTCGCCTGGTCAGTTCAGTCATTGAACTCATGGACGGGACGGTACCACGGTTCGGTGAATGAACTAAGGTGGGTGCATGGCGCTCGGCAAGAACTACGACGGCCAGGACTGCTCGCTGGCCAAGGCCCTGGAGCTGATCGGCGAGCGGTGGACGATGCTCGTCGTCCGCGACGCCCTGTACGGCGTGCGCCGCTACGGCGACTTCCTGGCCCACCTCGACATCCCCCGGGCCGTCCTGTCGCAGCGGCTGACCACCCTGGTCGAGGCCGGCGTGCTCGACCGGCGCCGCTACCAGGACACCCCGCCGCGCGACGAGTACGTCCTCACCGAGACCGGCCGCGAGCTGTGGCTGCCCCTGCTGGCCCTGTCGCACTGGGGCGAGCGCCACCTCACCCGCACCGGCCCGCGCCGGCTGTTCTTCCACGCGGCCTGCGGCGGCCGGCTCGACCGGGCCGCCACCTGCTCCGGCTGCGGTGCCGGGCAGGTGCCGGTCGAGGAGGTGGAGGTACGGCCAGGCCCGGGCCTGGAGCACCTCCGCGACGACCCGGTCAGCGCGGCCCTGCGGGTGCCCCACCGGATGCTGGACCCGCTCCCCTGACAAGATGGGGCCGGACTTCGAAGGGAGATCGTATGAGCTGGGTGGAAATCGGGTCCGAGACCGAGTTGCGGGAGCTGCTGGGCGAGGTCAAGCCGCGCGCGGCCACCAAGGAGCGGCCCCGGCTGCACGAGCGGGACCGGCAGTGGCTGGCCGCCTCGCCGTTCTGCCTGATCGCCACCTCCGACGCGGAGGGCGGCTGTGACGTGTCGCCGAAGGGCGACCCCGCCGGCTTCACGTACGTCATCGACGACAGCACGATCGCCATCCCCGACCGGCCCGGCAACCGCAGGGCCGATGGCTTCCACAACATCCTGCGCAACCCGCACGTCGGGCTGCTGTTCCTGATCCCCGGCCGCAACGAGACCCTGCGGATCAACGGTCGCGCCCGGCTCCTGCGCGACGCCCCGTTCTTCGACGAGATGATCGTCAAGGGCCACCGTCCGCACCTGGCGATCGTCGTGGAGATCGACCAGATCTTCTTCCACTGCGCCAAGGCCTTCATGCGCTCCTCGCTGTGGCGGCCCGACCGCTGGGGCCCCGACCCGCTGCCCTCGCACGCGGCGCTGGTCAAGGAGGTGCAGCAGGTCGAGGAGCCGATCGAGCGGCTCGAGGCGTACTACGGCGACTCCTACGCCAATCAGCTCTACGCCTGACGGCGGACGGACGACGGCCCGCGCCCCCGTGAAGGGGGAACGCGGGCCGTTCGGTCGCTAGGCGGCGGGCGTCGGCCCGCCGGGGAAGCGGATCACGTTGCGACCGGTGTAGGCGCGCAGGTCGACGACCTTGGGATCGGGGGGTGCGGGCCTGCGGCGGCCGGCCGAACGGATGTCACGAACCTTGTGCCTGACGACATGCGGTGACACCACCGCCAGCCTCTTCAATGGAGCCCCCCGTGATGTTGCTGTTACCAAAGTTATCTACAGATACATCCGTAAGGCCAGTGTAAGAAGAGACTCGGCAGGGAAATCGTGTGCCGGACGTCTCGCTACGCGCCCGCCGGCACCTGGCGGGTCGGGACGGCGATCCGGTTCCAGGCGTTGATCATGGCGATCGCGACCACGAGCGTCGCGAGCTGCTCGTCGTCGTAGTGCCCGGCCGCCTCCTGCCACACCTCGTCGGGCACGGCCACCCGGTCGGCCAGCCGGGTCGCCTCCTCCGCCAGCGCGAGCGCGGCCCGCTCCGCCGGGGTGTAGCAGGTCGCCTCCCGCCAGGCCGCCACCGACCAGATCCGCTGGTCGCTCTCGCCGCTCCCCTGCAGGTCGCGGCTGTGCATGTCCACGCAGAACGCGCAGCCGTTGATCTGGCTGACCCGGAGCTTGAGCAGCTCGATCGTGCCGTGCGGCACGCCGCTGCCGGCCAGGAAGCCCTCCACGGCGAGGAAGGACTTGAACGCCTCGGGGGCGAGTTCCGCCACGTTGAGCCGTGGGCTCATCGTGAACCTCCTTGAGTCGGGATGTCGTACCGAGCCAAGGACGGGACAGCCCCGCCGGATGTGACAACCTCGCCGCTACCCCTGGCAGTTGCCCCAGGAGGTGCGGCCGCCCCACGCCGTGATCTTGTTGTCCGGGTCACGGGTCCAGCCTTCGTACGTCACGCACTTCCAGCTTCCGTCGACGTGGCCGGTCTCGGCGTAGTAGCGGTAGCGCTGCACGTCCTCCGACCTGCCGCCACCCTTCACCACCAGCCGTGCGCCGGTGACCGTGCGCTCCCCGGCCCAGCGCGTCTTGATCGCGGCCACGCAGTTCTTGCCGCTGCGCTTGCTGTACATGAGGTAGACGTGCCCGTATACCGTTCCCTTGCGCGTCTTCATCGCCCGGTGACCGTCCTTGACGCGGTGGAAGCCCTTGCCGCAGACCTGCTCCGGGGTGTAGGCGGCCGTGGCGTGGGCGGCGGCGTGGGCGGCGGCGGGCGTGGCGGCGATCCCGCCGGCGACCAGGGCGGCCGCGATGATCGTACGCGTGAGCACGGTGCTCCTTCCGTCGAATGGCATCGTCGATCTTTACCATGGGCTGACGACCGCGTGAGGGGAATCGGTGAAATATCGGGGCACTCCGCTCATCCTGGTCTGCGCGGCCTGGGGAGCCTTCTGGGGCGCGTGGTCCGCGCTGCTGCCGGCGGTCAAGGACCAACTCGGCGCCTCGACGGCCGAGCTGGGGTTCGCGCTGACCGCCGTGCCCGTGGGGGCGATCCCGGCGATGGCGCTGACCGGCCGGCTGGCCCGGGGGAGGGAGCGCGAGGCCCTGCTCGGGGTCACGGTGCTCTTCGCCGCCGCGGTCGCGGCGATCGGGTGGACCCGGTCCCCGGCGGCGTTCGCGGTGACGCTGCTGCTGCTCGGAGCCGCCAGTGGCGCGCTCGACGTCGCCCTCAACCTGGCCACCGGCCGGGCCGAGCGGGAGAGCGGCCGCAGGCTGTTCCAGCCGGTGCACGCGGCCTTCCCCGTCGCCGTCATCCTCGCCGCCCCGGCCACCGGGCTGGCCCGCCAGCTCGGGCTCGGCACGGAGGCGGTGCTGGCGGCCGTCGCCCTGCTGGCGGTCGCCGCCGCGGCCGGCCTGCTGCGGCTGCCGATGGGCCGCGGCCCCGCCTCCGGCGGGCACCGCGAAGGTCGGCGCCGGTGGTCGCACGCGGTGGTGCTGGGCGGGCTGGCCGCCTGCGTGCTCGTCGTGGAGAACGCGGTGGAGCAGTGGTCGGTGCTGCTGCTGGAGGAGCACCGCGCGGCGTCGGCCGTGCTGGCGGGCGCGGCGCCCGCGGCGTACATGGCGGCACTGACCGCGGGCCGGCTGATCGTCCAGGCGCTGCCTCCCGTGCCGATGCGCGCCCTCTACCTCGTGGCCGGGCTGGGCGGCGGGGCGGGCATCGCCCTGGCAGGCTGGGGCGGGCCGGCCGGGCCGGGCTTCGGCCTCGGCACGGGCCCCGGGCCGGTGGCGGTCTCCCTGGCGGGCTTCGCGCTCACCGGCCTCGCCCTGGGCCCGGTGGTGCCGGCGCTGCTCAGCCGCGCCGCCGCCGACGACCCGGGAGGCACGCTCGTGTCGGCCGTCTCGGCCATCTCCTACACGGCCTTCGTCGCCAGCCCGGTCCTCGTCGGCGTGCTGGCCGCCTGGCAGGGCCTGCCGGCGGCCCTGGCCCTGCTCGGGCTGCTCGCCCTCCCGCTCCTGGTCCGCGCGCTGCGCCCCTGACCTTGTTCGGCACCTGGCCCGAATATGGGCAGCGGTTGGGACAACCCGGGCACGGGACCGGGTATGGCACCCGCGAGCCCGCAGCCCGAGGAGAGCACCATGGCCGTCTGCGAAACCTGTGGCAACGACTACGACATGTCGTTCGACGTGCACGCGCAGGGCGCGGTGCACACCTTCGACTCCTTCCAGTGCGCGATCCAGGCCATGGCGCCCATCTGCGAGCACTGCGGCACCAGGGTCATCGGGCACGGCGTCCAGTCGGGCGAGCACTGGTACTGCTGCGCCCACTGCGCCCGCCAGGAAGGCAGCGACGGCATCGTCGACCGCGTCATGGCCGGGATGGCGCGGTAGCGGTCAGCCCGCCTCCTCGCCGGCCACCGCGAAGCGCCGCCCCTCCTGGTCGGAGCGGGCCGGCGCCTCGCTGAGGCCGTCACGCAACTACAGTCCGGCCGAGCATGTCGGCCAGGCTGACCAGCAGCCAGTGCTCTTTGTCACCATCCCCTCATGGCGGCTGAGCCGATCATCCACGCTCAGCCGTCGCCCGGGCCGTGCGCGCCTCGCTCCCTCATCCAGTCCGGCAGCATCCTCTTGTTCATGTCCCAGCCCTCCAGCACGTCCCTCATGTGCCGGTAGCCCAGGAAGGGCAGCTGCACCTCCTTGAACGGGATCTCGTCCAGCACACCCTCCGACGCCCGCAGGCGATGATTGCCGTCGACGACGAACATCCGGCCTTCGTGGTGCACCACGAAGATGGCGCGGCCCACCCACCCGTCCCGCGTCATGTTCTCCCGGATGCGCGCTATCTTCTCCTGGCTGTACTGCCCCGCGGGCGGATCGGTCGGCTCGAAGCGGTACGGGGAGGCCGTCCCGGCGCTGGGCGGTGTCGCCTGCACGGCCACCGGCGGGGGCGGCTCCTGCGCGACCGGCGGTGCCGGTTCCCGGGGTTCGGGTGGTGTCGGGCGCTGCGCGAGCGGGGGTGTCGGGTCCGGGGGTTCGGGTGGTGCCGCCCGCTGTGGGAGCGGGGGTGTCGGGTCTGGGGGTTCGGGTGGTGCCGTCCGCTGCGCGACCGGGGGTGTCGCCGTGGGAACGTCCGGTGGTGCAGCGGTCCCCGCTCGCGCCGGCGTGGCGGCCCGCTGCGCGGTGGCGGTGGCGCGGGGGCTCCGGGCGGCGAGAATCCGGCGCAGGCGGGCCTGGACGCCGCGGACCACGGCGTGGCCGAGGAGCTGTTCGAGCCGGCGACGGAAGGCGGTCACGAAGCGCTTGGCGATGCCCCGCAGCCCGGCGATCACCGCCCGCGCGTTCAGCGCGCCGATCCCGCCGCCGAGGACGGTCGCCATCGCGGCCCACACCAGCGCGGCGGCCACGAGGCTCGCCAGCACGAGCAGGAACCGTTTGACGCCCGCGACGAAGCGGGCGGACAGGTCGTGGAAGTCCGCCAGGGCGTCCAGCGCGGCGGCGAGGCTGGACAGGTGCCCGGAGTCGTCACCCTCGTGGTGGTAGCCGGCCCAGAACGCGATGGCGGTCTCGATGGCGTCCCCCGCGTTGTTCACCCTGGCGTGCCCGACGGCGTGGTGGGCGAGGGGGATGATCTCTGTGGTGAGCGCGCCGGCGCAGGCCCGGTAGGCCACGGCGCACGCGCGTAACCGGCCCTCGTCCTGGGTGGGCCACGGCACGCCCAGCATCGCGAAGGCGGTCTCCAGGCTCGGCGGGAGCATCAGGCCGTGCTCCTGGTCGGCCGTAGCCGGTGCGGCCCCGCGCGCTTCGACCGGCACGCGGCCGGACGAGTCCGGTACCCGGTCGGAGTTCGCGAAGCGGGTCGCGCTCGTGGCCGGATCCACGACGCCGTCCAGCGCGAGAACGGTGGCCAGGGCGGAGCCCCGGGCGGTGGCGTGCAGGTCGGCCATCGTCTGAAAGCCCGCGCCGCTCCCGTGGAGGTTGGCGTGCAGGTGACGGCAGGCCGTGCCGAGCAGCTCGTTGACCTGGTCCATGGCCATGCTGACGACGCCGACCCCCCAGGGCGAGCGTCCGCCGCCGGCGGTGACCGCCAGCAACGTCTCGGTGTGCCGCCCGAACAGCTCGGTGGCCTCCCTCAGGTCCCGCGCGGCCCGGGTCAGCGACGCCTCATGGATCTTCACTCCCGATCTCACCGGCACATCATCGGGGAGGCGCCTTCGACTACGCAGCAGCTTTGCGGTCGAAAATGCGGAAATATCCCTGCGACTTCGGTAGCCGCAGCCGCTACGCTCCGGGTGGCTCATCAAGCGGGAGGCACGGCGTGCGGATCAAGAACGCGGGGCGGTGGCTGCCGGGGTTCGTGGCGCTCGCCGCGATCTGGGGCAACAGCTTCTTCTTCATCAAGGTGGCGGTGGGGTCCCTCCATCCTCTGCAGGTGTCGTTCGGGCGGATGGCCGTGGGGACCCTCACGCTGCTCGTCGCCCTGGCCGTCGGCCGGAAGGCGCTTCCGCGCGACCCTCGCCTGTGGGGTCACTTCCAGGTGGCCTCCGTGGTGCTCACCACGCTGCCCTTCACCCTCTTCGCGTACGGCGAGCAGTACGTCTCCTCGGTCGTCGCGTCGATCTGGAACGCCACCACGCCCCTGTGCACCCTCGCCTTCACCCTGCTCCTGCGCACCGAGCGGGCCACCCGGAGCCGCGTGGCCGGGCTGGGGCTCGGGTTCGCGGGCGTCATGGTGGTGCTGGGCGTGTGGCAGCCGCTGGGCGGCGGGCAGCTCGCGGGCAGCCTGGCCTGCTTCGCCGCCGCGATGTGCTACGGCGTGGGCGGCGCGTACCTGGGCCGGTTCGTCACCGGCCGGCGGACCGAACCGGCGGTGGTGCTGGCCACCGGACAGCTCCTGAGCGGCACGGCGCAGCTCGCGGTCCTGACGCTGCTCGCCGGGGTGCCGCTGGTCGACACCACCGTCCCGGCGGCCGTCTGGTGGAGCATGCTGGCGCTGGGCGGGCTCGGCACCGGGACGGCGTACCTGCTGCTCTACTGGGTGCAGGTGCGTGCCGGGGTGACGACGACGTCCACGGTGACCTACCTGCTGCCGGTGTTCGCGGCGCTGTCGGGCGTGCTGGTGCTGGGGGAGGCGCTGACGTGGAACCAGCCGGTGGGCGCCGTGGTCATCCTGGCCGCCATCGCCCTCACCCAGGGGGTGCCGTTCCGGCGCGGGCGCCGGCGCGAGGCCGTGGCCGCCGAGCCGGGCGACAGGCGAGAGGAAAGGCGCCTGTAAGCCGGGAGTAAGCCCTCCGCTCTACCGTTCCGGCCACCGACAAGAACGACTTATGGGGGCCGAAGTAGCCAAGACCAACGTGTGGAGCGAACTGCGCATCTCATCCACGCCGCACCTGTCCGTGTCCATGTCGTCCAACCTCACTGTGCTCGCCATGATCGCCGACGCTCTCGCGGGCCGGCGGCGGGGGCTGCCCGAACCGCTGCGCAGAGCCATCGCCTCCCGGGTCGGCCGGTCGGGACACGCGGCCGTGCGGCCGCTGGCGGCGCCCGGCTACTCCGTCGCGCCCGACGCCGTCGTCCCGCGCGCTCCGGTGGGCGACGTCTCCGTGCACAGCCAGATCAGCGCGCTGCGCGACACCTCTCCGGACACCCTGATCAGAGACCTGGAACAGGCATTCGGCGCCGGGCCGTTGCCCGGTCACTGGCGTGCCGCCGCCGATCGCCCGGCGCAGTGGCTGAGCGGGTACGCCGACGCGCTGACCGACGTCTGGAACGCCGTCGAGCCGTTGTGGGAGCGGGCCCTGCCGCTGCTGCGCAAGGAGGTCGAGCGGATCGGCGTCGCCAGCGTGCGCGGTGGCCCCGAGCTCCTGTTCGGCTCCCTGACCGACCGCATCGTGGGCACCGAGGACGGGCTGCTCATCGGCGACATCGAGGCCAGCCGGTTCGAACTCGGCGAGCGGCCGGTCATCCTCGTGCCGATGCTGGCGGGCCGGGACGCGCTGATCGTCAGCCTGGACAACCCCGAGGTGGTGTGGATCGGCTACCCGCTGCCCGGCGCGGAGTCGCTGTGGCGCCCCGGCGCCGCCCCGGCCGTGGACGAGCTGTCGGCGCTCGTCGGGCCCGTCCGCGCCGCCCTGCTCGACATGCTGGACCGGCCCATGACCATGAGCATGCTGGCCGCCCGCCTGCAGATCGCGCCCAGCGGGCTCACGTACCACTGCGACCGGCTGAGCGCCGCCCGCCTCATCGTGAGGGAGCGGCGCGGCCGGGAGGTGTGGATCAGCCGGACCGAACGGGCCGGAGAGCTGCTCGGACTGTTCCGGGGCTGACGCCACCGGGCATCCACCCGCGGCCCCGCTCGCTGGGCGCACGCGACGTCATCACCGAGGGTGCGGCCCAGGTCGCCGAGGGTGCGGGCTCAGTCGCCGGATGGAGCACGGCGGCCGCGCGGCCGCGGCTTCTTGCTGCCGGCCACCAGCGTGTCGCCGGGCACGGCGGAGGAAGCGGACTCGTCGGCCGGTGCGGGGTCGGCGACGGGGAGGTCGGCCGCGGGCTGCGGAGCCGTGTCCGCCATGCGGTCCGCCAGGTCGCCTTTCGACCCGCCGGGCGCGCCGTCTCCCGCCGCGCCGCCCTCCGCCCGGGCGTCGGCGACAGGGGTCCCGCCCGCGGCGGTCCCGGGGGGATCGTCCGGGTCGCGGAGGGAGGCGATGACCCGGTCGGCCTCGGTGTCGGCGGCGAACTCGCTGGCCGCGGCCGACTCCCTGCGCCGGATCACCACCATGTGGTCGACCGACACGCGCCCCGCCCCCACCACGGCGAGCAGCAGCGCCGCCACGCCGAGCAGGATGAGCTCGTTCAGGCTGATCGGGTTGAGCGGCGGCGCCACCAGGAAGACCGCCAGCGACTCGGCGAACAGCAGCAGCCCCACCACCGGCACGATCAGCCCGGCGATCAGCAGCGCCCCGCCGATCAGCTCGGCCAGCATGGTCACCGTCGCCCAGGCCCGCGGCGCGGGCGCGCCCTGCGCCAGGAAGTCGGCCCCCGTGGAGTTGAGGCCCTCCTCCAGCTTGTGCCAGCCGTTGGCGAAGACGATGCCGCCCACGCCGAGGCGGGCGACTAACGCGGCGATGTCACGGAGGGCCTGTTTCACGGTAGATGTCTGCCCGGAGGGGGTCATGGCACACCTCGATCACGGCGCAGCAGCACGGCCACGGCGACGGCGGTGAGGCTGAGCAGGACGACGCTCACGACCACGGTCGTGTGCAGGGCGTTGACGAAGGCCCACCGGGCCGCGGACAGCAACGCGTCGCCGGTGCTACCGCCCATCTCACTCGCCACGTGGGCGGCTCCGGCGAGCGACTGCCGCGCCTGGTCCATGCCGACCTCGGGCACTCCGGGCACGGGTCGCAGCCCCGGCGCGTAAACGATCGCGGTGATCGTGCCGAGCACGGCGACCCCCAGCCCGGCCCCCAGCTCGTACGCGGTCTCCTCGATGGCGGCCGCGCCGCCCGCGTGGGACTCCGGACAGGCCGACATGATCGTGTCGGACGCGGCGAGCAGCGCCACCTGGACTCCGAACCCGATGCCCACGAAGCAGATCGCGAGCATCACCGGATGCCCCTCCACGCCCCAGCCCAACGTCGGGGTCAGGGCGAGCGCGACCAGGCCGAGCCCGCCGCTCATAGTGCCGCGCAGGCCGAGCCGGGGCAGGATGTGGGCGGCCGCGAGCCCGCCCGCGATGGCCGACAGGACGAGCGGCAGCATCCTGACCGCGGCGCGCACCGGGCTGTCGCCGAGCACGAGCTGGAGGTACTGGGCCAGCATGAGCTGCAGCCCCACCAGCGCGAACACGCCCAGCAGCACCCCGGCCACCCCGGTGGTGAACCCGCGGTCGCGGAACAGGCCCACCTCCAGCAGGGGCGTCGCCAGCCGCGACTGCCGCCGGACGAACCACACGAGCAGCGCCACCCCGCCCGCGAAGATCGCCAGAGCGGCGCCGACCGGCATCAGGCTGCCCGACCCGGCCTCCTTGAGCCCGAACGCCAGGGCCAGGATGCCCAGCACGGACAGCACCGCGCTCAGCCCGTCCCACGCGTGGTCGGCTCGCCCGCGCGACTCCGGCAGCAGCCGGACGGCGGCGGGCAGCAGGACGAGCAGGATCGGCACGTTGACGAGGAACACCGCGCCCCACCACAGGCCCACCAGCACCCCGCCGATCATCGGCCCGACCGCGGCGCCGGCGGCGGCGACCGCGCTCCAGACGCCCAGCGCGATGGCCCGTTCGCGGCGGTCGGTGAAGACCTGGCGGATCAGCGACAGCGTGGCCGGCATGATCATGGCTCCGCCAACGCCGAGCAGCGCCCGGGACAGGATGAGGGCGAGCGGGGTGGGGGAGAAGGCGGCCGCGGCCGAGGCCACCCCGAACAGCACGAACCCGGCCAGCACCAGCCGTTTTCGCCCGTAGCGGTCGCCCAGCGTGCCGAACATGATCAGCAGCGGCGCCACGACGAGCGAGTACACGTCGATGATCCACAGCAGTTGCACCGCCGAGGGCTCCAGCGCCGCGGTGAGCGCGGGAACGGCGATGTGCAGGACGGTGGCGTCGACGGTGATCAGCAGCAGGCTCAGGCAGAGCACCAGGAGGATCGCCCAGCGGTTGTCCTGTGGCTGCCGAGCCGCACGCCGGATGACGGGCGCGGCCTTCGTGACGGTCATGGGCCTCCTTGCGGGCCGGTCCGGTCACAACTGGCCCGCACGTGCTGGTGCTCGCCGCCGCCGCGGAACCCGCCGGCTCGTGCCTCGCTCTCTGCTCTCGGGCTCCCTGGCTCCGGCCTGCGTGGCAGCTTAGGCCATGGCATGCACTTGGTATAGCGGTATCGACGCATCCAAGGTCCCCACCCGTACCTCTCTAGAGAGATACAGCCCTATGTCGGGATCTGTTCAAGGTTCACCCACCGGCCGACGATGGGCAGCGTGGGGATAGCTCGAAATGGTAGCAAAAGTGACGAAAAAGCGGACAAATCCTCACGCGAATGGTGTGCGGAGGCCGCCGCCCGGCTCCACGCCGAACGCCCCGAGGACGCGCTGAGCGCGGCCCGCGCCGCCGCCGACCTGGACCCGGCCGGCGAGTGGCCGCACCGCCTCACCGGGCTCGCCCTCGAACGGCTCGGCCGCGACCGCGACGCCCTCCCACCGGCCCGGCACGCGGTACGGCTCGCGCCCGGCTCCTGGGCCGCCCG
Organism: Nonomuraea muscovyensis; assembly: GCF_014207745.1. NCBI lineage: Bacteria > Bacillati > Actinomycetota > Actinomycetes > Streptosporangiales > Streptosporangiaceae > Nonomuraea > Nonomuraea muscovyensis. The sequence continues at coordinate 2,839,731 of NZ_JACHJB010000002.1, read as the reverse complement.
GCTGGGGCTGGCCACGGTGCTCAGCCACCTGCCCGGCCACTGGGACGAGGCCGCCGGCCAGGCCGCGCTGGCCCGCAGGTACGCGCCGGAACGCCCCGAACCCCTCGTCCTGGAGGGCGACCTGGCCCTGCTGCGCGGCACGCACGATCGCGCCGAAGCCGCCTACCGGACCGCCCTCGACCTCGACCCCGGCCACCTTCAGGCCCGCGTCAACCTCGGCCTCGCGCTGCTGCGCTGGGACCCGGCCCGTGCCCACCACGACCCCGCCTGGCCGATCGACCCGCGGGAGACCGGCCGCGCCAGACGGGCGCTGGAGGTGTGGTCGCGCCAGGCCCACCTCCTGGCGGCACTCGCCACGGTTGCGGCCACGACGCTCGCGACGGCCTTCGACCTCGGCGGCCCGGCCGGGATGGCAGGGCTGGCCGGGCTCGCCGCCCTGGTGCCGCTCACGCTCCGGCAGGCACGCCGGGTGCGGATCTGGCGGTGGGTGCCCGCGATGCTCGCCCGCGATCCGTGGCTCGGCGCGGCCGTGCTGTCGGCGGTGGTGTCGGTGGGGGCGTTCGCCGGGTGGCTCGGATCGGCCCTGCTGCCGGGAACGTCCCCCTTCCTGGGCCCGGTGTGGGGCGGGCTGGGGCTGATCGCGGTGCTGAGCGGGCCCGCGCACGCGGCCCTCCGCCTGCTCGCCCAGACCTGGCGCGGCCACCCCCTCCAGGCCCTCTCCCTCTTCACCACCGCCTCCTTCATCCCCCACCCCGCGAACGCGCCCGGCACGGACGGACCGGAGGCCACCTCCGACGCGAGCACCACCGAGGAAGGGGCGGCGCAGCACGACGCGGGCGGCCCGGCGGAGCGGGCGGAGCGCGCGGCGCGAGGGGACACGGGGGCGGGCGGCGTGCACGGGGTGCGGGTGGCCCGAGGAGACGTGGGGGCAGGCGGCGTGCACGGGGTGCGGGTGGCGCGGCGGAACGCGGGCGTGGCGCTGTGGATCCTCATCGGCCGCACCTGGTCGGTCCTCGCCGCCCTGACGGCCGTCGCGCTCGTCGCCGAACCGCGGGCGGCCCCGGTCGCGGTGGCCGCCGGAGTCCTCGCCGCCGCCGCACCGTACCCGCTGCTGCGCGCCTTCTGCCGCGTCCCCCGCCCCGCTGATCACGTCCACCGCGCCGCCGGCCGCGGCCCCCGTCCTGCTGATCACGTCTACGGCGCCTCCGGCCAGGTCCCTCGCCCCGCTGATCACGTCCACCGTGGCTCCGGCGGCGTTCCCCTCTCCTCCGGGCGCGCGCGGCGCGGCGTCGGTGCAACCGGGCGTGCGTATCGCGACGACCCCTGGCCGGCCGGCGCCGTCGTGCTGCTCGTGCTCGCCGCCGCCGGCTGCGCGGCGGGCGGCGCGCTGGGAGCCGTCTGGGCACGGCTCGCGGGCCCGGCCGCGCTGGCGGTCGTGGCGGTCATGTTCGCGCTGCTGTCGGCGCGCGCCTGGTGGCGCGGCGTGCCGGGCCCCTGGCGGTCCTCCCTGCTGCGGTGCGACCTGCCCGCCGGCGCCGACCCGTCCGTGCCGCTGCATCCCCGCGTACGGCGGGCGTTCGCCTACGCCCGGAGCGCCGTGCTGACCTTCGGCGACCCCCTCGGCCCCCGGATGGTGGGCGCCGCGACCTCGGTGGGGCCGGCCGGCGACCTGAGGGTGGTCGTCGAGGACGAGGCGTGGCAGGCGGTGGAGGCGGACCCGAGAGTGGCCGTGTTCGCCGCCGACCCGGAGCGCGGGCGGCACTGGGTGGAGGTGCGCGGCATCGCCGTCGCCGGACCGGGCAGCCTGCGCGTCACCCCCAAACAGGTGCTGGTAGGGGAGTTCCCGGGGCGGCACCAGCGCCACTAGCGCGACCCCCGGCGCCGGGCGGGCCCGTGGGGCGGGGAGTCGCGGGGGCGCCGGCCGTCACCTTCACCTGGCGTGTCAGGTCCGCCCAATCGGCCGTCCGGTGCGGTATAACCGGGGGCGGACCGGGGAGGCGTGATGCGTGAGTCCGGCAGGACCCAGGCCGCTGGGCGGGCCGCGGCGAGGGATCTGTTCGAAAGGGTGCGGCTGCGCTACTTCCGCCTTCCCCCGGCCGTCCGGCGGGTGATGTACGCCGGCGTGCTCATCGGCTCCGTGGGCCTGGCCGCCGCGCTCGGCTGGGACCTGTGGCAGACCTTCCTCATCACGCTCATCGTGCTCGGGTTCGCCGCGCTCGCGCTGCGCTTCCCGCGCGCCGCCGCGACCGCCCTGGTGGTGGGCGCCTGGGCGGCGCTGGTGCCCGTCATGAGCGTGCTGTTCCCCGGACGATCGCCGGCCCCGACGCTGCTGCTCGTGCTCGCCGTGCCCGTCGTCGCCGCCGCCCACCTGATCCGCTGGGTGGCGCCGTGGCTGACCGCGCTGCTCGCCCTCGTCCCCGCCGGGCTGCTGGCCGCCGCCGTGTCGCCGGTCTCCGACGGCATCGCCGTCTGGGTCGCGTACGGCGCCGCGGCGGTCGTGCTGCTCTACCGCTTCGTGCTCGCCCGCCGGGCCAAGGCCGAGCTGACCACGCGCGAGCAGGAGCAACTGCGCGTCCGGGTGCGCGAGGGCCGGCCCGGCCCCCAGGCGGACAAGGCGGCGGCGCCGCCCAGCATCTCGGTCGAGGAGGCGCTGGGCGAGCTGGAGAGCATGATCGGTCTCGCGCCGGTCAAGGAGCAGGTCCGCTCCATCGCCGCCTCCATCGAGGCGTCCCGGCTGCGCGCGGAGGCCGGCTACACCTCCGGGCGGCCGACCCGCCACTTCGTGTTCGTCGGCCCGCCGGGCACCGGAAAGACCAGCGTCGCCCGTACCCTCGCCAAGATCTTCTACGCTTTCGGCCTGCTGGAGACCCCGTACGTGGTCGAGGCGCAGCGGGCCGACCTGGTGGGGGAGTTCCTCGGCGCCACCGCCATCAAGACGAACGAGCTGGTGGACCGGGCGCTCGGCGGCGTGCTGTTCATCGACGAGGCGTACGGGCTGGTCAACTCCTCCGACGGGCAGCCCGACCGGTTCGGCGCGGAGGCCGTGCAGACGCTGCTCAAGAGGGCCGAGGACGACCGCGACAGACTGATCATCATCCTGGCCGGCTACGAGCAGGAGATGACCTCCTTCCTCGCCTCCAACCCCGGCCTGGCCAGCAGGTTCGCCACCAGGGTGCGCTTCCCCAGCTACTCGCCCGCCGAGCTGGCCGAGATCACCGGGCTGCTGCAGCGCCGCCGCGGCGACACGATGGCCACCGACACCGGGGCCGCGCTGCTCGGCCTGTTCGAGGACGTGCAGCGCCGCGGCCTGGTCGACGAGCTGGGCAACGCCCGGTTCGCCCGCAGCCTGGTCGAGGCCGCCGCGCAGGCCCGCGACGTGCGCGTGGTGGGCGCGGGCGGCACCCCGACCACCGAGGACCTGGTCACCACGACCACGCCCGACGTGACCAAGGCGTTCAACGAGCTGACCGCCCGCTTCCGCGGTTACGAGGCCACGCCCACCCTGGAGGAGGCGCTCGGCGACCTCGACCGCATGGCCGGGCTCGCCCCCGTCAAACGGCAGGTCCACGCCATCGCCGCGCAGCTCCAGGTGGCCCGGATGCGCCAGGAGCGCGGCCTGCCCACGCCGCAGCAGATGCGCCACTTCGTGTTCGTCGGCCCGCCCGGCACCGGCAAGACCACCGTCGCCCGCGTGGTCGGCCGTGTCTTCGCCGCGCTCGGCCTGCTCGCCCGGCCCGACGTGGTGGAGGCGCAGCGCGCCGACCTGGTCGGCCAGCACCTCGGCGCCACCGCCATCAAGACGAACGAGCTGGTGGACCGGGCGCTCGGCGGCGTGCTGTTCGTCGACGAGGCCTACAGCCTGGTCAACCCCGGCTACTCCGGCGGCGACGCGTTCGGCGCCGAGGCCGTGCAGACGCTGCTCAAGAGGGCCGAGGACGACCGCGACCGGCTCGTCGTCGTGCTGGCCGGCTACGAACGCGAGATGGACGCCTTCCTGGCCACCAACCCCGGTCTGGCCAGCCGGTTCAACCAGCGCGTCGCCTTCCCCAGCTACACCCCCGACGAGCTGTCGGAGATCGCGGTGCTGCTGGCCGAGAAGGCGGGAGACCGCTTCGACGAGGCGGCGCTGCGCGACCTGGACGAGGTCTTCACCTGGGTCTGCGAGGAACGGCTGATCGACGGGCTGGGCAACGGCCGGTTCGCCAGGTCGCTGTTCGAGCGGGCCGCCATGCGCCGTGACGTGCGGCTGGCGGCCGTGGCCGCGCAGGGCGGCTCCGCCACCTCGGCCGAGCTGACGACGATCACGAGTGACGACGTGCGCACCGCGGTGGACGAACTCTCCGGACGTTGAGCCCGCACTTGCGTGCACCCTCCCCCGCGCATGGTGTAGCTATATGACTACGCACCGTGCGCGGGAGGGGGGACGATGGCGGGGTTCCTGGCCCGCAGGCTGCTCAACTACCTCGTGCTCGTCGCCGTCGCCGCCAGCCTCGCCTACCTGCTGGCCGCCACCGCCCTCGACCCGCGATCCAACTACGCCGACCGCACCCCCAAGCCGCCGGCGGCGGTGGTCGACGCCCAGCTCACCGCCCTCAACCTCAACGACCGCACGCCGCTGGTCCAGCGCTACGCCACCTGGGCGGCCGGGGTGCTGCACGGCGACTTCGGCAGGAGTGTGACGGGCTCGCCGGTCGGCGACGACCTCAGGCGGCGGGCCGGTGTGACGTCCCGGCTGGTGCTGCTCGGGCTGGTCTTCGGCAGCCTGGCGGGGGTGGCCGTCGGCGCGCTGGCCGCAATCGGCCAGTACGGCTGGTTCGACCGGGTGTCGGCCGGCTTGTCGCTCGCGGTGCTGGCCGTGCCCGTGGTCGTCCTGGCCAACATGCTCATCCTGGCCGGCACCTGGGCCAACGAGCGCCTCTTCGGCCACCAGGTGTTCCTGGTGAGCGGCGAATACAGCGACGGGCTCGACGCCGGGCTCTGGGGGCAGGCGGTCGACCGGCTCCAGCACCTGCTTCTGCCCACCGTGTCGCTGTCGCTCGGGCTCGTCGCGGTGTTCAGCCGCTACCAACGCAACATGATGCTCGACGTGCTCGGCGCCGACTTCGTCCGGACGGCCAGGGCCAAGGGGCTCAGCCGGAGCGCCGCGCTCACCCGCCACGCGCTGCGCACGGCGCTGATCCCGGTCGTGACCTACTTCGCGTTCACCTTCGGAGTCCTGCTCACCGGCGCCACCTTCACCGAGAAGATCTTCGGCTGGCACGGGCTGGGCGAGCAGCTGATCAACTCGATCTTCACCAACGACGTCAACACGGTCGCCGCCATCTCCGTCCTCGCCGCGGTCGCCGTCCTGTGCGCGGCGCTGGCCGCCGACCTGCTGCACGCCGCGCTCGACCCGCGGGTGAGGGCCGGATGACGCTGTCCGACGAGGAACTGGCCGAGGACCTGACCCGTAGCGGCCCGGAGCCCCCGCCGCCCTCCAGGGGCCGGGTGGTGGCCCGTCGCTTCCTGGCGGTCCCGCGCGGGCGCGTCGGGCTGGCCACGCTCGGCCTGCTCTTCCTGCTCGCCTTCGCCGGCCCGCTGGTCAGCCCTTGGTCCTACACCGATCGCGACTTCACCGCCTTCCTGCAGCCGCCGTCGGCCGCCCACTGGCTCGGCACCCTGCAGACCGGCGCCGACGTCTTCGCGGTGACCCTGCGGGGCATGCAGAAGTCGCTGGTCGTCGGCCTGCTCGCGTCGCTGGTGTCCACCGCGCTGGCCGCCCTGGTGGGCGCCTTCGCCGGCTACTTCCTCGGCTGGACCGACCGGGCGCTGACCTGGCTCACCGACCTGCTCCTGGTGCTGCCCGCGTTCCTCATCCTGGCGATCATGTCGCCGCTGTTCGGGTCGGGGGCGTGGGTGCTGTTCGTGGTCATGCTGGCGCTGTTCCTGTGGATGGTCACCTCCAAGATCGTCAGAGGGATGACGATCTCGCTCAAGCAGCGCGAGTTCATCCAGGCCGCCCGGTTCATGGGCGTCCCGCCGGTGACGATCATCTTCAGGCACGTGCTGCCCAACCTGTCGTCGCTGCTCGTCGTCGACGCCACCCTCAACGTCAGCGCGGCCATCCTCACCGAGACGTCGCTGTCGTACTTCGGGTTCGGCATCCAGCCGCCCGACGTGTCGTTCGGCACGCTGATCGCCGACGGCGCCAGGACCGCCGTCTACGCGCCGTGGACGTTCTGGTTCGTGGCCGGGCTGCTGGTGGTCACCGTGCTCGCGGTCAACCTCGTCGGCGACGCCCTGCGCGACGCGTTCGACCCCGCCGCCACGAGGGCGCGATGACCACCGCGCCGGCCACCGAGGCCCTCCGGACCGCGCCCGTCCTGGAGGTGCGCGACCTCAACGTCTGGTTCGGCGACGTGCACGCCGTGCGGGGGGTCGGCTACGAGGTGCGCCCCGGCGAGGTCCTCGGCATCGTCGGCGAGTCCGGCTCCGGCAAGTCGGTCACCTCGGCAGCCGTGATGGGCCTGCTGCCGCGCGGGGCCCGCGTCACCGGCTCGGTGCGGCTGCACGGCAGGGAGCTGGTCGGCGCCCGCGAGAAGGAGCTGACCGCGCTGCGCGGCCGGGCCATGTCGATGGTCTTCCAGGACCCGCTGTCCGCCCTCACCCCCGTCTACCGGGTGGGCGACCAGATCGCCGAGGCCGTGCGCGTCCACCAGCGGGTCACCAAGGAGCAGGCCCTGGTCAAGGCCGTCGCCCTGCTCGACCTGGTCGGCATCCCCAACCCGGCGCAGCGGGCGCTGGCCTTTCCCCACGAGTTCTCCGGCGGCATGCGGCAGCGCGTCGTGATCGCCATGGCCATCGCCAACGACCCCGATGTGATCATCTGCGACGAGCCGACGACCGCGCTCGACGTCACCGTCCAGGCGCAGGTCCTGGAGGTGCTGAAGACGGCCCAGCGCGAGACCGGCGCCGCGATCGTCATGATCACCCACGATCTGGGGGTGGTGGCCGGGTTCGCCGACCGGGTGATGGTCATGTACGCGGGCCGCCCGGTGGAGGTGGGCGACGTGGACGACGTCTACTACCGGCCGCGCATGCCGTACACGGTGGGGCTGCTCGGGTCGATCCCGCGCGTCGACCGCGACGGGCGGCGGCCGCTGGCGCCCATCGAGGGCAGCCCGCCCTCGCCCGCCGCGCTGCCGCCCGGCTGCCCGTTCGCGCCGCGTTGCGAGCTGCGGGCGCCGGTGTGCGACGAGGCGGAGCCGCCGCTGTTCGACGTCGGCCCCGGCCACCGGGCGGCCTGCGTCCGGTGGGAGGAGGCGGGCCCGCGCCCGGCCGCCTCCGGCATGGCCGGCGACCGGGACGCCACGGGTGCCGCGGGTGCAGCGGGCGCAGCGGGTGCCGCGGGCGCAGCGGGTGCGGTGGCCGGCGCGCGGGTGGCGGGGGTGCGGCCGGAGGCGCCGGTGCTGCGGGTGGAGGGGCTGGTCAAGCACTACCCGCTGCTGAAGGGGGCGCTGTTCAGGCGGCGGGTCGGCACCGTGCAGGCCGTGGCCGGCGTCAGCTTCGACGTGCGCCGGGGCGAGACGCTCGGCCTGGTCGGCGAGTCGGGCTGCGGCAAGACGACGACGCTGATGGAGATCCTGGAGCTCGCCGCGCCGCAGCAGGGCCGGATCGTCGTGCTCGGCCGCGACACCGCCGGCCTCGGCGCCGCCGGGCGCAAGGAGATCAGGCGCGACATGCAGGTGGTCTTCCAGGACCCGCTGGCCTCGCTCGACCCGCGCATGACCGTGCACGACATCCTCGCCGAGCCGCTGCGCACCCATGCCGTCGGCGACCCGGCCCGGCGCGTGCGTGAGCTGCTCGACCTGGTCGGCCTCGCGCCCGAGCACGCCGGGCGCTACCCGCAGGACTTCTCGGGCGGCCAGCGCCAGCGCATCGGGATCGCCCGCGCTCTGGCTCTGGAGCCCCGCCTGCTGGTGCTCGACGAGCCGGTCTCCGCGCTCGACGTGTCGATCCAGGCCGGGGTGATCAATCTGCTGGGCGCGCTGAAGGCCCGGCTCGGCCTGTCCTACCTGTTCGTGGCGCACGACCTGGCGGTGGTACGCCACATCGCCGACCGGGTGGCCGTCATGTACCTGGGCCGCATCGCCGAGATCGGGGCCGTCGACGCCGTCTACGGCGCGCCCGCCCACCCGTACACGCAGGCGTTGCTGTCGGCGATCCCCCTCCCCGACCCGGTCCGCGAGCGCACCCGCGCCCGGATCCTGCTCGAAGGCGACCTCCCGAGCCCGGCGCACCCGCCGTCGGGCTGCCGCTTCCGCACCCGATGCCCGAAGTTCCGCGCCGAGCTGACGGACGGGCAACGGGTCCGGTGCGTCACCACCGAGCCCGCCGTACTGCCGCTCACGGGCCGTGCCGAGGGGCCCGGTGCCGGTGAGCACGGTGCCGGTGAGCCCGGTGCCGGTGAGCACGGTGCTGACCGGCCCGGTGCCGAGGGGCCCGGTGACGCACAAGGCGATGACCACGACGTGGCCTGCCACTACGCGCAGCGGCTCGACGTCGTCTAGACCAGGAAGGTCGCTTCTCATGAGAGCAACACGACTCGCCACCGCCATGATCATGGCGATGGCCGTGGCCGGCCCGCTGGCGGGCTGCGGCGGTCAGGGCGGTCCGGGCGGCGCCCCCGGTGACGACGGCGGCCTGGCCGTCAAGGCGTTCGACGTCAACCCGCAGCCGCGCGACCGGGTCAAGGACGGCGGCACGCTGCGCTGGGGGGTCAACGAGTTCCCCGCCCAGTGGAACCGCAACCACGTCGACGGCAACCTCGCCGTCGCCGCCATGATCACCAACGCGTTGCTGCCGTCGCCGTTCCTGTCCGACGAGACGGCGGAGATCACGCCCAACCCCGACTACCTGGTCAGCGCCGAGGTCACCCGCCGCGAGCCGAAGCAGGTGATCACCTACCGGCTCAACCCCGAGGCGAAGTGGTCGGACGGCAAGCCGATCACCTGGGTCGACTACGAGGCCCAGTGGCGGGCGCTCAAGGGCGAGGACCCCGCCTTCCACATCGTCTCGTCCACCGGCTACCAGGACATCGAGAAGGTGGCCCGGGGCAGGGACGACCACGAGGTGGTGGTGACCTTCGCCCGGCCGTTCGGCGACTGGCAGTCGCTGTTCGGGCCGCTGCTGCCCGCCTCGGCCAACCGGACGCCCGAGGCGTTCAACACCGCCTGGCTCAACCGCATCCCGGTGACGGCCGGGCCGTTCGCCTTCAAGGCGTTCGACCAGACGGCCAAGACGATCACGCTGGTCCGCGACGAGCGGTGGTGGGGCGAACGGGCCAAGCTCGACCAGATCGTCTACCGCGCCTCCGAGCAGGACTCGCTGATCGGCGCGTTCGGCAACGGCGAGCTGGACATCGCCGACATCGGCCCCTCCGCGCCCGACTACGCCCGCGCCCGCTCCACCCCGAACAGCCAGGTGCGCCAGGCGGCCGGGCCCGACTTCCGCCACTTCACCTTCAACGGCTCCAGCGACCTGCTGCGCGACGTACGGGTCCGCAGGGCGCTCCAGCTCGGCGTCAACCGGCAGGCGATCGCCCAGTCCGACCTGCAGGGCCTCGACTGGCCCACCACGCCGCTGAACAACCACTTCTTCATGAACACCCAGGACGGCTACCAGGACAACGCCGGCGACCTCGGCGCCCACGATCCCGCACGGGCCGGGAAGCTCCTGGAGGAGGCCGGCTGGAAGCTCGCCGGCGCCGTCCGCCAGAAGGACGGCAAGCCGCTGGATCTGAGGTTCGTGGTGCCGTCGGGCGTGCAGGTCAGCAAGTCGGAGGCCGAGCTGGCGCAGACCATGCTCGGGCAGATCGGGGTCAAGGTCACCATCCAGGCGGTGCCGAGCGCCGACTTCTTCACCAAGTACGTCATCCCCGGCAACTTCGACATCACAGCCTTCTCCTACATCGGCACCCCGTTCCCGGTGTCGAGCAGCTACGGCATCTACGCCGACAGCCCCGACGGCAAGACGTGGAACGCCAACTTCGGCCGCACCGGGTCGAAGGCCATCGACGACGCGATGAACAAGGCCGCCCAGAGCCTCGACCCGGCGCGGGCGCGGGAGGCCGTCAACGAGGCCGACCGGCTGATCTGGCAGGAGGTGAACGTGCTGCCCCTCTACCAGCGGCCGCAGAACGTCGCCGTCCGCGCGACGCTGGCCAACGTCGGCGCCCGGGGCTTCTACAACCTGCGCTACGAGGACATCGGCTTCACCGCCTGAACCCCGGCGCCCGAAATGTCGGCCGGGTCGGATAGAAGTGGACGGTGACCCTTGACCTGACCTGGCCGCAGATCCTGACGTGGCGGCTGGCCCGCCAGTTCGTGAGGGGCCCCGGCGGCCCCGGCGCGGTGGCGATCGCCCGACGGCTGGGCGGCGTGCAGACCCAGGTGCCCTCCTCGGCCCGGCTCGCCGTCGCCCTCAGGAGCGCCCGGCCGGCGACCGACGAGATCGACACGGCGCTGTGGGCCGACCGCACGCTCGCCAAGACGTGGGTCATGCGCGGCACCCTGCACCTTGTGCCCTCTGACGAGCTGCCCGCCCACTGCTCGGCCCTGTCCACGCTGCGCTTCTGGGAGAAGGGCTCCTGGCAGCGCGGCCACGGTGTCACCGCGGCCGAGATCGGCGCCGTCATCGAGGCCGTGCCGCACGTGCTGGGCGAGCGGCCGCTGACCCGCGAGGAGCTGGTCGACGCCGTCGTCGAGGTCACCGGCGACGCCCACCTGCGCGAGGGGCTCACCTCCGGCTGGGGCGTGCTGCTCAAGCCCCTCAGCCGGCTGGGCGAGCTGTGCTACGGGCCACCGCGTGCGGGCAAGGTGACGTTCACCGCGCCGCGCCGCTGGCTGCCCGGCTGGCCCGCCGAGCTGCCGCCCCAGGAGAAGGCCGGGGTCGCGGTCGCGCGCGCCTTCCTGGGTGCCCACGGGCCGGCGACGCCCGAGATGTTCGACGCGTGGCTGTTCGGCGGAGTGGCGCGCAAGGCCGTGCTCAAGGCGTGGTTCCGCGACCTCGCGCCCGAGCTGACCGAGGTGCGGACTCCCGACGGCCACACCCTCCTCGCCCTGACCGAGCACCTCGACGAGCTCGCCGCCACCCGGCCGGCCGGAGAGGTCCACCTGCTGCCCGGCTTCGACCCCTACATCCTGGGCGCGCCGCGCAGCCTGGAGCCGCTCGTCCCGGCCGGGGTCAAGGCGCGGGTCAGCCGCCAGGCGGGCTGGATCTCGCCGGTCGTCCTGCACGACGGCCGGGTCACGGGCGTCTGGGAGCCGAAGGACGGCCGGGCCGTCGTGGAGCTGTTCGAGCAGGTGCCGCAGCCCGCGCTCGACGCGGCCGTCGCCCGGGTCGAGGCCCTCCTGAGCGCCGGCGCCGCGCGGACATAGGGCAGGCTTGCCCCATGTCCCGTCCTTTCGCTCAGGTCGATGTCTTCACCGCCGTCCCCTACCACGGCAACCCGCTCGCCGTCGTCCTCGACGGCCGGGGGCTGACCACGGAGCAGATGCAGCGCTTCGCCCACTGGACCAACCTGTCGGAGACCACGTTCGTGCTGCCGCCGTCCGATCCGGCGGCCGACTACCAGGTGCGGATCTTCACCGGCTCCGGCGAGCTGCCGTTCGCCGGGCATCCCACGCTCGGCACCTGCCACGCCTGGCTGGAGGCCGGTGGCGTCCCCAAGGCCCCCGGCGAGATCGTGCAGCAGTGCGGAGCCGGGCTTGTGCGGGTGCGTTCCACCGGCTCCGACCGCGACCGTGCCCTCGCGTTCGCCGCTCCGCCGCTGCTGCGGTCGGGGCCGGTGGACGAGCCGCTGGCCGGGCACATCGCCGGCCTCCTCGGCATCGCCCGCGACGAGATCGTCGACCTGGAGTGGGCCGACAACGGACCCGGCTGGGTGGCGGTGCTGCTCCGCGACGCCGAGGCGGTGCTCGCGCTGAAGCCCGGGCGCGTCGATCTCGACCTCGGCGTGGTGGGCCCCCACCCGCAGGGCTCGCCCCACGCGTTCGAGTTGCGCGCCTTCTACCCGTCCGAGGTCGGCACGGTCGAGGACCCCGTCACCGGCAGCCTCAACGCCTCGGTCGCCCAGTGGCTGCTGCGCACCGGCCGCGCCGCCGCCCCCTACGTGGCCGCCCAGGGCACCGTGCTCGGGCGGGCCGGGCGCGTGCACGTCTCCACCGACGACGACGGCGGCGTGTGGGTCGGCGGCTCCTCCGTCACCTGCGTCACGGGGCAGGTCGAGCTGTGACCCGCCGCTGAGAAAAGTTCCGACGGCATGTCGAGAAGCCGCCGCCCGCTCCGACTCACCGGTGTAGGCCGCCCGGCGGCACCCCAGCAAACGAAGAAGGATCGACGATGCCGAAGCTGCGCGTGCACAACTTCACCCTCTCGCTCGACGGCTACGCCGCCGGGCCCCGCCAGCGCATGGACGCGCCGTTCGGCGACGGCGTCGAGGGCCTGCACGACTGGATGGTCGCCACCCGCACGTTCCGGGCGACGCACGGCCTGGACGGCGGCGAGGAGGGCCCCGACGACGAGCGCGTCCGCCGGGCCGAGGACGGGATCGGCGCCACGATCATGGGGCGCAACATGTTCGGCCCCCAGCGCGGGCCCTGGGCGGACCACTCGTGGAGGGGCTGGTGGGGGCCCAACCCGCCCTACCACAACGACGTCTTCGTCATGACCCACCACGTGCGGCCCACGCTCGCCATGGAGGGGGGCACCACCTTCCACTTCGTCGACGACACGCCCGGCGCGGTGCTGGAGCGGGCGTTCGACGCCGCGGGCGGCAAGGACGTGCTGGTGGCCGGCGGGGCCGCCACCATCCGGCAGTTCCTGCGCGAGGGGCTCGTCGACGACCTGTACCTCGTCATCGCCCCGATCCTGGCCGGCGCGGGCGAGCGCCTGCTCGGCGACCTCGACCTCGGCCGCTACGAGGTCGCGGACACGACCGTCTCCCAGACCGCCACCCATGTCCACATCACGCGCCGCGCCACTCGATGAGATGTCCGCCGGTTGGCGCGGGCGCGGGCGCGGCCGGGAACGGGGAGCCGGGACGGGCGCACAGGTCCGGTCCCGGCGGCCGTCACGGGTGCGGGCGGGTCGTGAAGCGGACCGGGTCCCCGGGGCGGAGCTGCGCGGCCACCGGCAGGTCGGCCGTCAGCACCACCGCGATCACCGGATAGCCGCCCGTGGGCGGGTGGTCGGCGAGAAAGACGATCGGCTGCCCGCTCGGCGGCACCTGCACCGCACCGGTGACCATGCCCTCGCTCGGCAGCTCGCCCTCCCGCGCCCGCACCAGCTCCGGCCCGTGCAGCCGCACCCCCACGCGGTTGCTGTCCTGGCTCACCATGTACGGCCGCCCGCACAGCACCTCCAGCGCGCCAGGCGCGAACCAGTCGTCACGCGGCCCCGGCAGCACCCGCAGCACTCCCGCCCGGCGACCGGGAGGGGGAGCCTGGTCGACGTGGATCGGCGGCAGCTCCCCGGTGTCGCCCACGGGCAGCAGCGTTCCCGCCCGCAGCGGCTCCGGCCCCAGCCCGGACAGCGAGTCGGTGGACCGGCTGCCCAGCACGGGCTCGACCGCGACCCCGCCACGCACCGCCAGATAGCTGCGCAACCCCCATGCGGGCGTCCCGAGCCGCAGCTCCCCACCGGCCGGAACCCAGAACGGCACCCCCGTCCCCGCCCGCGGCACGGCGGCCAGCGGGCAGGGCGCCCCCGTCACGGCCACCCAGGCGCCCGACCGGAACGCCAGCCGGGCCCCGCCGAAGGTCACCTCGATCCCTGCCGCCCCCTCGGGATTGCCGACGAGCCGGTTGGCCAGCCGCAGGCTCTCCGCGTCCGCCGCGCCCGAGCCGGGCACGCCCAGGTGGGCGAGACCCCGGCGGCCCAGGTCCTGCACGGTCGCGTACGGTCCCGGAACGAGCACCTCGATCATGCGCGCTCGAACCGCACCCGCGTGCCCGGCCGGAACAACGACGGCGGCACGGCCCCCGTGTCCCACACCCGCAGCGACGTGTGCCCCAGCAGCCGCCAGCCGCCGGGCGACGCGCTGGGGTAGACCGCCGAGTACGGCCCCGCGACCGCCACCGACCCGGCGGGCACCGAGGTGCGCGGCGTGTCGAGCCGGGGCACGTGCAGGTCCGGGTCCAGCCCGATGAGATAGGCGAACCCCGGAGCGAACCCCAGCCATCCCACCACCAGTTCACGCCCGGTGTGCCGGGCGACCACCTCCTCGGCCGTCAGCCCGGCGAGCTCCGCCACCGCGTCGAGGTCCGCCCCGTCGTAGACCACCGGGACCGTCACCACGGCCGCCCCCTCGGGGCCGCCTCCGGGCTCGGCGGCGGCGTCGCGGGCGCCGGCGAGCAGCGAGCCGAGCGCGGTGCGCAGCCGGTCCTGGTTCGCGCCGGGCGCCACCACGAGCACCGTCTCCGGCCCCGGCACGACCTCGACCACCCCTTCGGGCGCCCGGTCGCGCAGCAGGGCGTCCAGTCGGTGCGAGATCTCCAGCGCCCCGGTCTCCACGAGCAGCCCGTGCTCCCCGACCCTGCGGATCACGTCCCCGCCCCCGCCCGCACGCGCCCCACCCGCGCGCCGGTCACCACGCGCACTCCGGCATTCGGCCCGCTGCCGTCCGCCCCGCCGGTCACGTGAACGCCTGGAGGACCACCCCGGCCTCCAGCAGCCCGTCGCGCACGGCCCGCGCCAGGCGCACCGCGCCCGGCGTGTCGCCGTGCACGCAGATCGACCGCGCCCCCACCGTCACCGCCGTGCCCTCGACCGACGTGACCATCCCGTCCACGGCCATCCGCACGGCGCGTTCCACGACCGTCCCCTCGTCGTGGATCACCGCGTCCGGCTCGCGACGCGGCACCAGCGTGCCCGCGGACGTGTAGGCCCGGTCGGCGAACGCCTCGGTCACCGTGGGCACCCCCTCGGCCGCCCCGATCGCGTGGACCACCGACACCGGCAGCGTCAGCACCGGCAGCGAGGGGTCGTAGTCGGCCACGGCGTCGATCAGCGCCGCCGCCTGCTCCTCGTCGCGGCAGACCCGGTTGTACAGCGCGCCGTGCGGTTTGACGTACGACACCCGCCCGCCCATCGCCCGGGCGATGCCGTCGACCGCGGCGAGCTGGTAGAGCACCTCGGCGCACAGCTCCTCGGGCTCCACGTCCATCTCCCGCCGCCCGAAGTGGGCCAGGTCGCGGTAGGAGACCTGCGCCCCGATCGACACGCCGCGGTCGACGGCCGCCGCGCAGGTGCGCCTGATGGTCACCGGGTCGCCGGCGTGGAACCCGCAGGCCACGTTCGCGCTCGTGACGAGGTCGAGCAGCGCGAGGTCGTCGCCGAGCCGCCAGATGCCGAAGCCTTCGCCCAGGTCGGCGTTGAGGTCCATCACCATGCACCCATCATCGCGTGCCCGGCTACCGCGGCGCGACGAACAGCGTCTGCGTCGCCGTGCCGACCTCGCCGCTCTCGTCGTACAGGGTGGACCGGGTCAGGCCCCGCCCCGCCGGGCCGATGACGGTGGCGGCCTCCATGCAGACCCACTCCCCGGCGGGCGCGCGGAACAGGGAGATGGTCAGGTCGACGTTGACGAACAGGTGTGTGGCGAAGTCGAGGGCGTGGCTGACGCCGTTGCCGCTGTCGGCGAACACCGCCAGCCGCTCCAGAGGGCTGATCTCCTCATCCCCGACCAGCGGCACCGTCAGCCTGCCCCACACCGTGGCCGGCCCGGTCCGCATCGGCCCGCCGGTGACGAACCGCCAGTCGATCGCCCTGCCGTACCCGAATCCGGTGCTCAGCCACGACGATCGGTCGTCCGGCGACGGCGGCGGGCCGGGCGCGGGCGGGCCGGGCACGGGCGTCGCCGGCGTGCCGGCCTCCCGGATGCGCCACGCGGTGGCCCGGCACACCTCGCGGCCGTCCGCCGACACGCTCGCCGCCAGGCACTGCACCCGCTTGCCGTCGCGGACGACATCGGTGCGGACCTCCAGCTCACCGACCGGCACCGGCCCGAACACGTCCACCGCCAGCCGCGACATCTCCAGGCCCGGCCGGGGCGCGGTCCGCGCCAGTTCGTGCACGATCAGGGCGGTGACGGGACCCATGTGCTGCGTACCCGGATCCCACGGCCCCTGCGTGTGCTCGGCCGCCAGGTAGCGACCCGCCGCCAGACGCCTGTACATCGACATAGAACGGGATTCTATGGCGGGCCGCGTTCAGCGGACCGCCACAGGCCGCATGGTGTGCGCCTATGGCGGGCCGCGTTCAGCGGACCGCCACAGGCTGCATGGTGTGCGCTTATGGCGAACAGCGTTCAGCGGACCGCCGCGGGCGGCGGGACGTGCGCCATGAGCGACAGGACCTAGATCCCGTCGGGAATGTCGGCGATATCGTCGAGGGCGGAGGCCAGTTCGTCCGGGTCGTCGCCGATGCGCTCGGCGATCTCGATGAGCACGTGCAGCACGTCGTGGCGGTCGTGGCCCAGGTCGAGCAGCCGCTGCGCCGCCTCCCACAACTGCGGCGGGTCGCCCTCCCACAGCCGGGTCGCGATCTCCTCGTGCCAGGCCAGGTGCTCCTCGTCGATCGGGCCGACGTGGTCGATCTCCAGCAGCGTGCGCCGGTCGGCCTCGTCGGCCGGGTTGAGGTCGTCGAGGGTGACGCCGTTGTGCACGCCCTGCAGGAAGGGGAACGCGAACACGCGCCTGGCCAGCGCCGACAGGTCGCCGTCGGGCAGCAGCCGCCCCAGCAGCGCCCGGTCGAGCCCGAACGAGGTCGGATCGCGGTAGGCCTCGGGGAACTTGCCGATCGCCTCCCACACCGCGTCCAGCGTGGCCTTCAGCCCGCGCTCGGGCAGGCCGGTGCGGACGGCGGCGAAGCGCACCCACGCCGCCAGCACGTGCGGCATGGCCTCCTGCTCGGCCGTGCTCAGCATGACCTTGCGCGGCAGCCAGTCGAGCAGGAACGTCTCGCACTTGGTCGGGCTGACCCGCAGCGGCCGGCTGAAATCCTGCTCGCAGCCGTAGTCGATGATGTGGTCGGCGCAGCGTGAGGCGGCCGACGGGTCGGACAGGTGCTCGGCCGCGTCGGAGGCGAGGAACTCCGCGGCGAGCATGGCCCGCCGCTCGCGGCTGTAGGGCGCCTCGATGTGCAGCGGCGCCGGGCGCTTGCGGCCCGGGGGCAGCGCCTTGAGCCGGGCCCGGGCGAAGGCGTGGTAGGCGCTGTAACTGTCGCTGACCGGCGGCGTGGTCTTCGGCTCGCCGGTGGCCTTCATCGCCGACTCCAGCAGTGCCCTGGCCTGCTGGGGTTCGATCTCCTCGAACAGCAGCATCGGGTTCCCGGCCGCCTCGGCGCGGGCCTGTTCGAGCAGCTTGTCCACGTGGGAGGAGACCCAGGCGTCGCGCGCCATGCCCGACATGTTGTGGTCGACGACCATGACCAGCGCGTGGTGCTCGCGACCCTGCCCGACCGGATGGGCGCGCCCCCGCTCATTCGGCTCCTGCCCGGCGCGCGCCTGCTCGCCCTCGCCGAAGCGGTAGGCGAAGGTGCAGATCACGGTGTCCTGGTCGCCGTAGGCGTCACGGGAGACGTAGCAGCCCGTGGGCTTGACCGCGCCCACCCGGTCGGCCCAGCCCGGCCGCGCCACGCCCGACTCCATCATCGCCAGCGCCGCGCCCTCCGCCTTGGCGCCCTGGCGCGCCGTGCCGAGGTAGGCCAGGCAGATCAGCAGCGTCAGTGACGCCGGTGTGCCGGCCTTGGCCGCGTAGTCGACCAGCCCCTCGCCGAGCACCTGCTCGACGTCGCCGCCCCGGACCCTTCGGCCCCACCAGGCGCCGATCATGTCGGATACCATCAACTCCGCGTCAAGGGGGCTGCGCACGGCGAGCAGCTCGCGTGCCGCCTGGACCATTTCCTTGAACACTTCGTCCGGTGGAGTGCTCTCCCTGGGATCTCGTCGGTGTCGGCGCACGCCCTCACTCTCTCGCATTCCAGGCGCAAACGGTGCGTAGAACGCGGCCCGGTGACCTCGATGTTATCGGGGAGACCGGGGCGGCGGGGTGGAGTTGACGATCGCGAGCAGGTGCTCGCGGGCGATGCGTTCCACGATCTCGGGAGTCGCCGAGATCCCGAGGTGCTGCGTGCAGGCGCACACGTCGGCGACGCAACGGTCGATCGTGTCCACGGGCACGGTCAGGAACTCCTCGGCCAGCCTGAGACTGACCGGCTCCTTGAGGAAGCGTGTGGCCAGAGCGAGCATAGGTGTCAGATTCCTCTGGATGCCCAGGGGCAAACCCCTAGGAATGGTCGCAGGCGACTTGCGCTCCCATTCCATCTCTTCTCGGGCTCGTGTCAAGCCTCCACTACGCCTGTGTTCGCTTCTCGGCAACTCCTTTCGTGCGAAGCTGTTCCCATGCGCATCCAGCTAGCCCAGCGGGCGGAGGCCGACGACCTGCTCGGCCGCAGTCCGTTCGCCCTCCTCGTCGGCATGCTGCTCGACCAGCAGATCCCGATGGAACAGGCGTTCGCCGGGCCCTACACGATCTGCCAGCGGCTCGGAGGCGACCTCACCGCCGAGGAGGTCGCCTCCTACGACCCCGAAGAGTTCGCCGCGTTGCTGGCCGAGAAACCCGCCGTGCACCGCTACCCCTCCTCGATGGCCGCCAGGATCCAGCAGCTGGCCGCCTACCTCGTCGAACACCACGGCGGCCGGCCCGAGCGCATCTGGACCGAGGCCGCCGACGGCAAAGACCTTCTCCGCGGGCTTGAGTCGCTTCCTGGTTACGGCAAGCAGAAAGCCCAGATATTTTTGGCATTGCTCGGCAAGCAACTGGGCGTCCGGCCGCCAGGATGGCGCGAGGCGGCGGGGCCGTACGGCGAGGAGGGGTCCTTCCGGTCGGTGGCGGATGTGATCGACGCCGACACGCTGGGTCGCGTCCGGGCCGCCAAACAGGAGGCCAAGCGAGCGGCCAAGGCCAAGTAGCCTGATCTTGCTGCGCAACGTGGAGCGACTTTGACAGGATGCGTTGATGGTATGGCTGCCGGGACTTCCGTCCGCGCATGCCCATCGCCGATGATGTACTGCAGGATCCGGTCGCCCGGAGCCGCGCTACGCCGATACACAGTTATGGAGATGTGCCGCGTGGGAGACCCTGGCACGCGACGGAGGTGCCGAGCATGAGCGCCGAGACCTCCGTTCCCCGTCCCCGGGAGTCGGATGTGGACATCTCAGACTCCGCCCTGTTCAAGGGCCTGCTTTCCGAGGCGCAGTTCGCCTTCGCCTTCCTCGACCCCGACGGCCGCCTCCAGCGGGCCAACGACGTGTTCAGCGACGTCGTCGGCGTGCCGGCCGAGCGGCTCGCCGGGCGCGCCCCGGCCGAGGCCCTCGCGGCCGACCTCGCCCAGATCGTCACCCACGCGGTGCAGGGCGTCGTCGAGAGCGACGCGCCCGTCACGGAGAGCCGGGTACGGGTCCGCACTCCCGAGGGCGAGACCCGCCACTGGTCGCTGTCGTTCTCGCCCGTCCACGACGACACGGGCGAACTACGGGCCGTGGCGCTCATCGGCATGGACGTGACCGAGAGCCGCCAGACCGAGGAGGACCTGCGCCGCAGCGAGGAGCGCTACCGCTCGCTGGTCGAGGCGCAGTCGCAGCTCGTCTGGATCACCTCGCCCACCGGCACGGTGGTCGAGGACGCCCCGCAGTGGCGCGCCATCACCGGCCAGGGCCTCGAGGAGTACCTCGCGCACGGCTGGCTCGACGTGGTGCACCCCGAGGAGCGCCAGCAGACCGAGGAGGCCTGGAAGGAGGCGCTGCGCGGCCGGACCATGTTCGAGTGGAACTACCGGGTGCGCACCCGCGCCAGTGGCTACCGACACTTCGAGGTGCGTGCCGTGCCCATCATCCGCCACGGTCGCGTGGTCGAGTGGGTCGGCGCCAACACCGACGTCACGCCCCAGCGCGAGGCCGAGGAGATGCGCGGCCGGCTGACCGACCAGCTCGGCGCCGCTGCGCTGCGCACGGCGCGTCTGCAGGGCGCCACCGCGATGCTGGCCGAGGCGCTCACGGTCGAGCAGGTGGTGCAGGTCATCATCGACGTGGGCCGCACCGCGCTGGCCGCCGACCGGTCCGCGGTCGCGCTGCTCGACACCGACCGGGCCGCGCTCAAGCTGGTCAACGGCGAGGGCGTCCCCGAGGCGTCCGGCACGACCGGCGAGGAGATCCCGCTCTCCCACTCCAGCGTGATGACCATGGCGGTCAACAGCCGCAGGCCGGTGTTCGCCGAGTCGCCCGAGAGCCTGAAGTCGCAGCTTCTGGAGGCGGGCGGCGACGAGCGCGTGCTGGCCAACTACCTGACCAACAGCGACGAGCGCGCCTGGGTGGGCCTGCCGCTGCTGGCCGCGGGCCGCGCGCTGGGCGCGCTGCGCTTCTCGTTCACCCGGCCGCAGAAGATCTCGCAGGAGGACGGCGTCTTCCTCGAGGCGCTGGCCGGGCAGTGCGCGCTGGCGGTCGAGCGGGCGACGCTGTTCGAGCGTGAGCACCGCACCGCCGAGACGCTGCAGCGCAGCCTCCTGCCCGACCGCCTGCCGGTGATCAGGGGCCTGGAGCTTGCCCAGCGGTTCCGGTCCGGCAGCCGCCACGTGCAGGTCGGCGGCGACTGGTACGACGCGTTCGTGCTCCAGGACGGGCGGGTCGCGGCCGTCGTCGGCGACGTCATGGGCAAGGGCGTCAAGGCCGCGGCGGGCATGGGCCGCATCCGCAACGCCATGCGGGCGCTGGCGCTGACCAACCCGCCGCCCGCGGCCGTGCTGACCGGCCTCGACCGGGTCTTCGACGCGACCGAGGAGGAGGAGCAGGTCACCACTCTGGCCTACATGGTCGTCGAGCCCGTCACCGGTGAGGGCACCCTCGCGCTCGCCGGCCATCCGCCGCCCGTCCTCGTCTCGCCGCAGGGCACGGCCGTGCTGTGCGACGCCCAGCCCGGCACGCCGCTGGGCTGGCCGACGAGCCGCCGGCAGTTCAGGTTCGTGGTCCCGCCCGGCCACACCGCCGTGCTCTACTCCGACGGTCTGGTGGAGAACCGCAAGCGCGGGCTGGACGCGGGACTCGCGGAGATTTGCAGTGTTGTGACCGAAGCGCCGCCTGAGGTCGTGAGAAGTCCGCACATGTTGCTGGACTTCCTGGTTGACCGGATGTTGTCGGGATATGAACAAGACGATGACGTTACCGCCCTGGCCATCCACGTGCCGCCCGCCACGAAGAGTGACTGAATGAAACAGTCATAAGGGTTGCTTTCGGGTATCGGTGGCGCGCTTACGTACGCACTACTGTCTGGGTCGGCCTAGGGTGGAGGTCAACCGCCGGGAGGTGGCCGTATGGAGCGCGAGGTCGTGCCACAATGCTGGGCAGGTCCGTCGCGGTCCGCACGGCCTCACCGATCTCCGAGAGAGGCATCAGCCCCCCAGCGGGCATCTGGGTCCATTGTCGCCACGCGTTCGTTCGAGAGGTGTTCGTGTCGCCTGCAAGTTCGACTCGCTCGAAGCCACAAGAGCTGAACGAGCCCGTCATTCAGCGACTGCTCGAGCGTGGGCGCTCGCAGGGTTTCCTCGAGTCCGAGGACGTCCGCCAGGCCTTCGAGGAGGCGGACATCCCCATGTCGCACGCCGCCGCGTTCTTGCGGAACCTCAGTAAAGAGGGCGTGACCGTGGTGGTGACCGCCGCGGATTCGGCTGCGCCGAAGAAGTCTCGTGGTCCAGCAAAGCGCCGCACCGCCGCCCCCGTCAAGACCAAGCCCGCAGCGGCCGCCAAGGAGCAGCAGCCCGAGACCGTGACCGCGGTCGTGGGCGCCGCCGAGGCCGAGGCTGCTGCCAAGAAGCCGGCTCCCGCCAAGAAGGCCGCCCCGGCGGCCAAGAAGGCGGCGCCGGCCGCCAAGAAGGCCAAGCCTGAGACCGCTGGGCCTGCCGAGACCAAGCCGAAGCCCGTCGAGGGCGTGGACGACGACGAGGACATCGAGCTCGACGGCGACGTGGAGCTGGAGGACCTCGAGGACATCGCCATCGACGACGACGAGATCGTCGCCGAGGGCGAGACCGAGACCGAGTCCGACGACGACTCCGACGACGAGCCCAAGCCGGCCGACGTGGTCGCCACCGTCGCCACCGAGAAGACCGAGGACGAGGTCCTCATCCTGTCCGACGACGACGATGACGCCCCGGTCGCGCAGGTCGCCGCCGCCGGCGCCACCGCCGACCCGGTCAAGGACTACCTCAAGCAGATCGGCAAGGTCCCCCTGCTCAACGCCGAGCAGGAGGTCGAGCTGGCCAAGCGCATCGAGGCGGGCCTGTTCGCCGAGGAGCAGCTGGGCAGCCCCGAGGCGGAGACCCTCCCGGTCGACGTCCGGGCCGAGCTCGAGTGGATCGCCGAGGACGGCCGCCGGGCCAAGAACCACCTGCTGGAGGCCAACCTCCGCCTGGTGGTCTCGCTGGCCAAGCGCTACACCGGCCGCGGCATGCTGTTCCTGGACCTGATCCAGGAGGGCAACCTGGGCCTGATCCGTGCGGTCGAGAAGTTCGACTACACCAAGGGTTACAAGTTCTCCACCTACGCCACGTGGTGGATCCGGCAGGCGATCACCCGCGCCATGGCCGACCAGGCGCGCACCATCCGCATCCCGGTCCACATGGTCGAAGTGATCAACAAGCTGGCCCGGGTCCAGCGGCAGATGCTGCAGGACCTCGGCCGCGAGCCCACGCCCGAGGAGCTGGCCCGCGAGCTGGACATGACGCCCGAGAAGGTCGTCGAGGTCCAGAAGTACGGCCGCGAGCCCATCTCGCTGCACACGCCGCTGGGCGAGGAGGGTGACAGCGAGTTCGGCGACCTCATCGAGGACTCCGAGGCCATCGTCCCGGCCGACGCCGTCAGCTTCACGCTGCTGCAGGAGCAACTGCACTCCGTTCTCGACACGTTGTCGGAGCGGGAGGCGGGCGTCGTGTCGATGCGGTTCGGCCTCACCGACGGGCAGCCCAAGACGCTCGACGAGATCGGCAAGGTCTACGGGGTGACGCGCGAGCGCATCCGGCAGATCGAGTCGAAGACGATGTCCAAGCTGCGCCACCCGTCCCGGTCCCAGGTGCTGCGCGACTACCTCGACTGACCCACCACCCCGCCTGAGCCCCGCCCTGCCTCGCAGCGCGGGGCTCACGCGTGTCCAGGCCCGCTGGCTCGGTGAGCCGTCCGCGTCCGGGCCGCAGGATGGGTCGTGGGTGTCCGGGTCACGGACGACCCGCTGGGACCTCCCGGCCCGGGATCTCCGGCTCCGCGACCGGCCGAACCGTGACCAGCCGCCCTGGGACCTCCCGGCCCGGGATCTCCGACTCCGGGACCGGCCGAACCGATGACCAGCAGCCCTGGGACCTCCCGCCTCCGAAAGCTTCACCTGTCCGAAGGGGCCCATGCCCCCGGGACCTGCGCCTGCGCGGGAGCCTCACCGGCAGGGGCGGCCGAGAGGGCAGTCAGAGCCGGACGTCGAGGGTCCACGGGCGGGTCGGCCGGGCGGGGGCCGTCAGGTCCACGGTGTAGCCCAGAGTGTCCAGGATCTTGGCCAGCTCGTCCGGGGACGCCGGGTCGTCGCCGGACGCAAGGAGGGCCCTGGCGATCTCACCTCGGGTGGCCTTGGCCATGTGGCTGACCACCTTGCCGTCCTTGAACACCCGTACCGCCACCGACCGGTCACCCGGCTGCCAGGCCCCCGCGTACGTGGCCGAACGCAGGTCCACCACCAGCCCGGGAAGCGCGTCGAGCTGCTTCGTCACCAGCGGGCGCCAGAAGGCGGCCAGCCCGCCGAGCGGAGGCAGGCTGACCCCCATGGACAGCCGGTAGGGCGGCACCCGGTCGGTGATCCGCAGCACCCCCCACAGCCCCGAGAAGACGAGCACCGACTCCTCGGCCCGCAGCCTGGCCGCACCCTCCAAGGTGCCGAGACCGAGGTTGTCGTAGAGGACACCGGTGTACAACTCGGCGGCGGGGAGCGTGGCGGCCGTCTGGAGCACCAGGTTTTTCGCGAGCTCGCCGGCCAGCCCCGGGGTCAGGCCCAGCACGTCCAGGGCGTCACGCCGCCGCGACGCCTTGGCGAGCGCGGTCAGCACCCGCCTGCGCGCCCGGCCGAGGGCGGGGAACGACAGGTCACCCAGGGGAGGGCCGCTGCCTTCGGAGGCCTTGCCCTCGGACGGCGGCAACAGAATCAACACGTCCCCATTCTCCCAGGCCAGGCCGCCGCGTCCGGCCACCGCCGCCCGTCCGGCCGGAACGGCAGGGGTTCCACGGGGGCGCCCGGCCGGCGGGCCCGCGCTGGACCCTTGCCGGGCGGGAGCGTGCGCAAGCTCGCCGAGCACCTGGCCCGCCACGGCGACCGCCGGATGTTCATCGGGCGCGGGCACCTGCGCCGGCTGCCGCACCGGCACGGCATCTCCTTCCGACGCACCCGCGCCTGGAAGACCTCCTTCGACGCCAAGCTGGACCGGATCGAGGAGGTCACCGGCCGCTTCCCCAACCGGTGCTTCGCCTTCGACCAGTTCGGGCTGCTATCGATCCGGCCCGTCCAAGGCGCCGGATGGGCCGACCCCGCTTGATCAAATCCGGTGACGTTCGTAGTGACCCACTAGGCGTGCTGGAGGGCCGGGCGGCGGCCCCACGTGGCCCAGCGCCACAGCCATTCCAGCGGACCGAACCGGTAACGGCGCAGCCACAGCGTGGAAAACACCCACTGCGCGGAGAGGATCCCGACCGCTAGGGCCAGGAGTACGGGCTGGGTCCAGTCCTGCGGGCGGCCGTGCAGGTGCGCGACGGCCAGCACGAGGATGGAGGCGGTGAGGTAGTTCGTCAGCGCCATCTTCCCCAGCGGCGCGAAGAGCGCGTGCAGTGCCGCCCGCAGCGGCGTCCTGAGCATGAGCAGCAGCATGCAGACGTACACCCCGCCGATCAGCATGCCGGCGATCGCGGTCACGACGCCGGCGGCCCGGCCGGCGGGATTGTTCATCTGCACGACGACTTGTACCGCCAGCGTCGGTGCTGCGGCCACCGCGAGCAGCGCCCCCGTGATGGCCGGTCCCTTCGCGGACTGCTCGATCCGGTCGATCACGCCGTACCTGACCAGGGCGGCGCCCACCAGCAGCAGGCCGGGGGCGAGCAGGTAGCCGTCGGTCACGAACAGGGACGCCACGAGGACCACGACGGCGAGGACCGCGACCGCTCACCGCGGCAGCCAGGTCGACGGCAGCAGGATCACCAGCCCGGAGGCCGCGTAGATGGCGAGCACGTCACCCGGCCAGATCAGGAACAGGTGCAGGAGACCGATCGCAAGGAGCACGAGCAGCCTGCGCAGCAGAAGCAGCCGCGGACTGGCCGTACGGCCCTCGGCCGACTCCAGCAACAGCGCGAACCCCACGCCGAACAGGACGGCGAAGATCGGGAAGAACCGGTGATCGACGATGTACCCCATCCAGTCGCTCGTCCCGGGCCCCACGATCTTGCCACTGATGTTGGAAATCGGCCCGACATTGGCCAGCAAGATCCCGCAGAGCGCGAATCCGCGAATCACATCAAGCGCGTCGATACGCCGTCTTCTCTCTGACATGAGCCCCTACTTTGCGGGGCTGTGTCTTACCGCGGTATGGGCCGAAAGTACCGTCCAAGACCGTGCCTTCGGCCGGTTGCTTCCGCGAGCGCCTGGCCTCTAGTGGGGGGTGACCCCTCGGGACGACCGGCCGCCCGACCAGGCAAACGTTCGTGGTCACCCACTAGGCTCCTCCGGGTGAACATCGACCTCCTCGTCCACGAGGCCTGGCCCGCGTACGAGCAGCGGCGGCACGGCGGCTGGATCCTCCGATACGCGGGCGGGGTCACCAAACGGGCCAACTCGGTCCTCGCGCCGGACGTCCCCGCCGACCTGGACGCGGCCGTCGGCGTGGCCGAGGACTTCTACGCCTCCCGGGGACAGCGCTGCGTCTTCTCGGTGGGGTCGCGGACCGCGCCCGAGCTGGACGCCGCGCTGGAGGCCAGGGGGTACGCCCTCGTCGACCCCACCATCGTCATGGTGGGTTCGGGTGAGATGCCCGAGCCGGGACACCAGGTGCGCGTCGAGGACCATCCCTGGCCGGAGTGGCTGGAGACGTGGTGGGCCGTGGACGGTCGTTACGGCGACGGGCTGGCGGCCGCCGAGCGCATCTGCACCGGCGTGCCGGCCCGGTACGCCGCCGTGGAGGAGGACGGCGTGCCGCTGGCCGTCGGACGCGGTGTGCCGCAGGGGGACACGCTGGGCGTCTACTGCATGGCGACCCTGCCGCATGCCCGCCGCCGCGGGCTCGCCCGCAGCGTCCTGCGCGCCCTGGTGCGGCACAGCGGTGCCCGCTCGGCGTACCTCGTCACCACCGCACCCAACCTGGCCGCGCAGGCCTTGTACCGGACCGAGGGTTTCGAGGTACGCGGCGGCTACCACTACCGGGTCCTCTGACGACCCGGTGGCGGGGGGAGGACCGGGCCGGGAAACGCTGAACGGCGGCCTCGGGCATGCCGGACCGCCGTTCCACGCTTGTGCGATATGTGGTTATCTCATCACGACCAGCGCGCTGTCAGCGCTGGTCGTTGCGGGCAATGGAAGGGGTTTCGCTGAGCCGAGCCGACTCGTCCAGGATGTCGGCGCCCTTTTCGCGCAGTGCTGCGATGTGCTGACGCCCATGGTGGGCGCAGAACAGCAGCTCCCCACCCACGGGCAGGGTCGCGCGAATGTAGGCCTGGGCGCCGCAACGGTCGCAGCGGTCGAGGGCCGTCAGCGGCTTAACGGGGGCGAGAGCTCCAGTCACGTATCGCCTTTCGGGTCACCCCCGCCGAAGCGAGGATCTGGCGTCAGTCACTTGGAACAACATCTAACCGGACCTGGACGTTCCCAACCGCCCCCTCGCTACGCCGAGAGCGGAATGTGTCCGAAAGTAGTGACGGACAGCCGCCTGGTAACGGCAAACGTGACGGCGTGGCAAGCTTGTACGCGCGCGTGAGGGAAGAACGGTAAGCTACGCACTGGTGTTCGATGCTAGACCAGAGGAGCTGGAGTGACGCTAGTCGAGGCGGGTTACACGGCTCGTCACCTGTCGGTGCTGGAGGGCCTTGAGGCGGTCCGCAAGCGTCCCGGCATGTACATCGGGTCCACCGACAGCCGTGGGCTCATGCACTGCCTCTGGGAGATCGTGGACAACGGCGTCGACGAGGCGCTCGCGGGTCACTGCGACCGCATCGAGGTCGAGCTGCACGCCGACGGGTCCATCGAGGTGCGCGACAACGGCCGTGGCATCCCGGTCGACATCGAGCCCAAGAGCGGCCTGGCCGGTGTCGAGCTCGTCTACACCAAGCTCCACGCGGGCGGCAAGTTCGGCGGCGGCTCCTACGGCGCGTCCGGCGGCCTGCACGGCGTCGGCGCCTCCGTGGTCAACGCCCTGTCGGCGCGCCTCGACGTCGAGGTCGACCGCGACGGGAGGGTCCACGAGATCAGCTTCCGCCGCGGCGTGCCCGGCTTCTTCGACGGTGACGGGCCGACGGCCAAGTTCCGGAAGAAGTCCGGGCTGCGCGAGGGCGGCAGGCTGGCCCAGAACGTCACGGGCACCCGGGTCCGCTTCTGGGCCGACAAACAGATCTTCCTGCCCGACGCCGAGGTGTCGCTCGACGAGATCCACGTCAGGCTGCGCCAGACGGCCTTCCTGGTGCCCGGCCTCACGCTCGTGGTCGTCGACAGCAGGGACGAGGAGCCCGTCACGGAGGAGTTCCGCTTCGACGGCGGCATCTCCGAGTTCACCGACTTCCTGGCGCGCGACGAGGCCGTCTGCGACGTGCTGCGCCTGCAGGGGGTCGGCCACTTCCACGAGACCGTGCCGGTCCTCGACGACCAGGGCCACATGACGCCCACCGAGGTGCAGCGCGAGCTGACCGTCGACGTGGCGGTGCGCTGGGGCAAGGGCTACGAGTCCACCGTCCGCTCGTTCGTCAACGTCATCTCCACCCCCAAGGGCGGCACCCACCTCACGGGCTTCGAACGCGGCCTGGTCCGCACGATCAACGAGCAGCTGCGCGAGACCCGCCTGCTCAAGAACGGCGACGACCCCGTCACCAAGGAGGACATCCACGAGGGCCTGACCGCCGTGGTGACCGTCCGGGTGCCGGAGCCGCAGTTCGAGGGCCAGACCAAGGAGGTGCTCGGCACCTCCGCGGCCACCCGCATCGTCTCCCACGTCGTCAGCCGCGAGCTCAAGGAGATGTTCGCCAACCCGCCGCGTGGCTTCAAGCAGCCGCTGCGCGCCATGCTGGAGAAGATCGTCGCCGCCGCCAAGGCACGCATCGCCGCCCGCGAGCACCGCGACAACCAGCGCCGCAAGAGCGCCCTCGAAAACTCCGCGCTGCCGGCCAAGCTCGTCGACTGCCGCAGCGACGACGTCGACCGCAGCGAGCTGTTCATCGTCGAGGGCGACTCGGCGCTCGGCACCGCCAAGCTGGCCCGCGACTCGGAGTTCCAGGCGCTGCTGCCGATCCGCGGCAAGATCCTCAACGTCCAGAAGGCGTCGATGAGCGACATGCTCAAGAACGCCGAGTGCGCCGCCATCATCCAGGTCGTCGGGGCCGGGTCCGGCCGCTCGTTCGACATCGACGCCGCCCGCTACGGCAAGGTCATCCTCATGGCCGACGCCGATGTCGACGGCGCCCACATCCGGTGCCTGCTGTTAACGCTGTTCCACCGCTACATGCGGCCCATGGTCGAGGCCGGCCGCGTCTTCGCCGCCGTCCCGCCGCTGCACCGGATCGAGCTCACCAATCCGGGCCGGGGCAAGGACAAGTACATCTACTGCTACTCCGACGCCGAGTTGCAGCGGGTGCTGCGCGACCTGGAACGGCGGGGCAAGCGCTGGAAGGACCCGGTGCAGCGCTACAAGGGCCTCGGTGAGATGGACGCCGACCAGCTCGCCGAGACCACCATGGACCCGCGTCACCGCATCCTGCGCCGCGTCCGCATCGAGGACGCCGAGGGTGCGGAGAGCATCTTCAGCCTGCTGATGGGCAGCGACGTGGCTCCGCGCCGCGAGTTCATCGTCAACAGCGCCGCTGAGGTGGACCGCGACCACATCGACGCCTGACCTGCGGCGTGCCGGCATCCGTTGATGCCGGCACGCACGATGGCGGGAGTGCACCGTGGTGGGAATGCATGGTAGTGGGCGTGCACGGTGGTGGGAATGCATGGCGGCCCGTACGCCTGGTCGTCCGCACCGCTGGGAGTCGGTGCCCGAGAGCCGGTGCCCCGCTGGTGATGGCAGTCACCCTGTGCTGCCAGGTGAGCGGGTCCTCCTGTGGCCGGGAGCCGGGTTCCGTCATGCGCGACCGACGCCGTCCGTGGACGTCGGTACGCGCGGAGGTCGGCATGCGTGGATGTTCGCGGCTCATGGGAGCCGGTGCTTGCCGGTGGTGGCAGGGGGCCGGCGTCAGGGGGCGAGGAGCTCGTCGCGTAGCCGGTTGACCAGGTCGTCGTCCACGCCCAGCACGTCGGCGGCGTAGCCCCGTACCGACCCGTGCCGGGACGCCAGGTCGGCGAGGAACAGCCGCATGACCTCGGCCGGCGCCCGCCCGTATCCCGGCCACCGCAGCACCCGCGACGGATGGGCGGCCCGCCAGTCGGCGACCAGCCTGTCCGTGGCCAGTTCGGTCAGCGCGAAGTCCTCGACGATCTGCTCCTCCGCCACCCCGGCCAGCGACAGGACGAGGGCGGCCAGGATCCCGGTGCGGTCCTTGCCCGAGGCGCAGTGGAACACCAGCGGCCCCGCTCCGCCGGCGATCACCTCCAGCGCCTGCCGCAACTCACCGGCCCCGTCCGCGGCGACCTCGGCGTACCGGTCGGCGAGGTGGCGCCACGGGTCGACGTCCGGGTCGATCTCCGCCTGGTCGTAGGGCCGGTGCTCGATGCTCAGGTTCACGTACGTCATCCCGTCGTGTTCCGGCACCCGGCCCTTGGCCGCGATCTCCCACGGGTAGCGCAGGTCGATCACCACGCGCACCCCGAGCCCCAGGAAGCGGTCCCAGTCGTCGCCCGCCAGCTTGGCCAGCGAGTCGGACCGGTAGATCCGCCCCCACGTCACCGTCCGGCCGTCACCGGCGACGTAGCCGCCGAGGTCCCGGAAGTTGTGCAGGCGGTTGAACGCGACATGTCTTCTCACGTCCGACACCCTACGGCCGCCGAGCCCACAGGTCTGAACCACACAGGCCCCTCCTGCCCCACTCGTACCGGTCCTGGCGGGGTGGGCTCTCCTGTTGCCGTTCGTGCTGGTTCTGGCGGGGGTGGCTCTCCTGCCGCCACCCGTACCGGTTCTGGCGGGGTGGACTCTCCCGCCGCCGCTCGTACTGGTCCTGAAGACGCCGCCGCTTGTGGTGGTCCCGAACGTGGCGGACCCGCCCTGTACGCACTGGTCCGAAACATGCCAGACGCTCCCGCCGCCGCACTGCTTGGCTTGATCGCACCCGTCGCGCCCGCGAAGCGCGAGACCGCAGCGACCTGCCGAACGAGGAGCACATGCCGAGCCCCACTCTCGCCCGTCCCCGCCCCACTCTCGCCGGCTGGCCGGCCGTGGTGTCGGTGACCCTGGGCATCTTCACCATCGTCACCAGCGAGATCCTGCCGATCGGCCTGCTGACGTCCATCGGCGCCGGCTTCGGCGTCTCCGACGGCACGGCCGGCCTGACGATGGCCATGCCGGGCGTGGTCGCCGCGGTCGCCGCCCCCGTCGTCACCGTCACCACCGCACGGCTCGACCGTCGCCTCATGCTGTGCGCGCTCATGGCGGTGCTCGCCGTGGCCGACCTGCTGGCGGCCGTCGCGCCCGGCTACGGGCTGATGCTGGTGTCGCGGGTGCTGGTGGGCCTGGTCATCGGCGGGTTCTGGTCCATCGGCGCGGGGCTGGCCGCCCGGCTGGTGCCGCCGCGGTCGGTCGGCACGGCCACCGCGCTGATCTTCTCCGCCGTGCCGCTCGGGTCGGTGCTCGGCGTGCCGGCCGGCACCTTCATCGGGCATCTGGCCGGTTGGCGGGCCGCCTTCGCCGTCCTGGGCGGCATGTCGCTGCTCGTGCTGGCCGCCCTGCTGGTGCTGGTGCCGGCGCTGCCCGCCGTCCAGGTCACGCGGCTGAACGTGCTGCGCGGCCTGCTGCGCGAGCGTGGCGTGCGGGTGGCTCTGCTGGCCACGTTCCTCGTGGTGCTGGCGCACTTCGGCACGTACACCTACGTCACCCCCCTGCTGCAGCAGGTCACGCGGGTCGGCCCCGCCGCGGTCAGCACGTTCCTGCTGGCGTACGGCATCGCGGGCATCGCCGGGAACTTCCTGGCGGGCGCGGCCATCGGCCGCAGCCTGCGTGCCACGTTCGCCGGCGCCGGCTGCCTGATCGCGGCCGCCACGCTCCTGCTGCCCGTCGCGGGGAGCGACGCCACGGGGGCGCTCGCCCTGCTGCTGGTGTGGGGCGTGGCCTACGGTGCCGTGCCGGTCTGCTCGCAGACGTGGTTCGCCCGGTCGGCCCCGCACGCGCCGGAGGCGGCCACGGTGCTGTTCACCTCGTCGTTCCAGGCGACCTTCGCGCTGGGGGCGCTGCTCGGCGGGATCGTCGTGGACGTGGCGTCCGTCTCGGCGGTCATGGTGTGCGGCGGGGTGGTCGCCGCCGTCATGGCGGTGTCCACGTGGCTGCTCGGCGGGGCGGGAGCCGGCAGGGGTTGACCTCAAGTGCGCTTGACGTCGCACCCTCGAAGGGTCGAACCGATCCCGACCCTGGAGACACCATGCACGCCGTCGTCCTGCACGCCTTCGGCCCCGCCGAGAACCTTCGCTACGAGAGCGTCCCCGACCCCGTGCCAGGCCCGGGAGAGGTGCGCATCGCCGTCAGGGCGGCGGGCGTGCACCTGGTGGAGACCATGATGCGGACGGGCCTCGCCGGCGACTCGCTGCCGCCGCTGCCCGAGCTGCCGTCGATCTTCGGGGGCGAGGTGGCGGGCAGGGTGGACGCCGTGGGCCCCGACGTGGACCCCTCCTGGATCGGGCGGGACGTCGTGACCTCGGGCGGCCGGCCCGGCGGCTACGCCGAGCTCGCCGTGGCCGGCCTGGCGTCGCTGCACCCGCTGCCCGACGGACTCGGGTACGAGACGGCCGTCGCGATGGTCGTCACCGGCTCCACCACGATGGGGTTCCTCGACGTCGCCGGGCTCACCCCCGACGACGTCGTCCTGATCACCTCGGCCGCGGGCGGCATCGGGCGGCTGCTCGTGCAGTACGCCCGTGACCTCGGCGCCACGGTGATCGGCGCGGCCGGCGGCCCCGCCAAGGTGGCGGCCGTCGCCGAGCTCGGTGCGGACCTCGCCGTCGACTACGACCAGCCCTCCTGGGACAAGACCGTCGCCGAGTGGCTGGACGGCCGTCCGCTCACGGCGGTGCTCGACGGCGTCGGCGGCGACAGGGCGAGGGCGGCGTTCGAGCTCCTCGGCCGTGGCGGCCGCTACCTGACCATCGGCAACGCCTCCCGGCAGGACTTCTGGCCGGACGCCGGGACGCTGGCGGACCGCGAGATCACCGCGGTCAACGCCCTGCTGCACCTGCTGGGCAAGCCGGAGCAGCGGCCGGAGTTCGAGGTGCGGGCGCTCGCGGCGGCGGCCGAGGGCAGGCTCGTGCCGGCCGTGCAGACGTTTCCGCTGGCACAGGCGGCCGCCGCGCACGCCGCGCTCGAGAGCAGGGCGACGACCGGCAAGGTCGTCCTCGTCCCCTAGATCGCCACCGGCACCAGCCGGCCGGTGTGCACGTCGTAGATGGCGCCGCCGACCGGCAGGTCCTTCGGCAGGAACGGGCTCGTGCGGATGCGCGTCAGGTCGTGGCGCAGCGCCGCGTCCTGGTCGGGCACCGTATGGAACTCGAGGCTGCGGGTGTCGACCCCGCGCAGCTGGGTGAGGTCGTGGACGTCGGCGTCGGTGACCTTGGCCATGCCGCAGTCGGTGTGCGGCATCACCAGCACCCGCTCGACACCCAGCAGGTAGACGGCCAGGACAAGAGTGCGCAGGACGTCGTCCGTCACCCGGGCACCGGCGTTTCGCAGGATCTTCGCGTCGCCCGCCGCCAACCCGAGCAGCCCGAGGGGGTCGATGCGGGAGTCCATGCAGGTCACCACGGCGAGGCCGCGCGCGGCACGGCCAGTGAGGCCGGAGTTGGCGAACTGCTGGGCATACTCGGCATTAGCGGCCAGAACGTCGTCGAACGCACTCATGGCAGAGATAATCCCGCATGCCCGTTACGCGCGGGTTGCCGGGGGCCCGACAGGCGGGACTTGCCCAACCTCCCACGATCAGCACTGACGATGCGTGATGATGTCGTAGCCCAGAGTACGTGATCGAAGAAGGTTGTCGTGAGTAGGTCCGAATCGCTCGCCGCGTATCTCCGCGCCCAAGCCCGGCGCCGTCTCGACCGCGTGGAGTCCAACGACGGTGGCCGCAACGCCCGGACGGCCCTGGCGCTGCTCGACGCCGCGCTCTACGCCGACGGGCTCACGGACGACGACGCGCTCATCCGGATGCTCGAAGAGGCGGGCTGTTTCGGCCCGCAGGGGGGTGACGGCTTCGACCCGGGGCCGGAGGGTGCCCGCCTCATCCGCGACTGGCAGGGCGCCGAGCCGTACGAGCTGCTGCTCGCGCTGCCCGGCGCCATGACGACCTCGGCGTGATTCCGCGGGCCGCCGAGCACTGGGGCTCAGGCGGGGGCGTTGCCGGGCTTCCACTTGATGCCGCAGCCGATCGACGGCCGCTGGTCCGCCTCGACCGGCTCCCCCTTCAGCACGGCGTCGACGGCCGCCCGCAGCGAGGCGCCCGTGACCGGGAGGTCGTTGCCGGGCCGGGAGTCGTCGAACTGGCCCCGGTAGACCAGCCGCAGCTCCGCGTCGTACAGGAAGAAGTCGGGCGTGCAGGCGGCGCGGTAGGCCTTGGCCACCTCCTGCGTCTCGTCCAGCAGGTACGGGAAGGCGAAGCCCGCCCGGGCGACCTGCTCGGCCAGGTGTGTGGGGTCGTCGTCGGGGTAGTTCACGCTGTCGTTGCTGCAGATGGCGACGACCGACAACCTGGCGCCGTAACTCGCGGCCATGGCGCCCAGGGCCGCCTCGATGTGGCGGACGTACGGACAGTGGTTCGACAGGAAGACCACGAGCGTGGCGGGAGAGCCCTTGAAGTCGTCGAGCGCGACGCTGCCGCCGTTGACGGCGGTCAGGTCGAAGGCGGGCGCGGCAGTGCCGAGCGGGACCATGAACGAGTTGGCAGCCATGCTCCCATTGTCGTCGGTCGGCGCCGGAGACCGTATCCGGAGGTATGGCTGGTGAAGGGCATCGCGGAGTACCACTCGACCGTGCTCGACTGCGCCGACCCGCGCGAGCTGGGCGAGTTCTACGCCCGGTTGCTGGGGTGGAGCATCGCGTCGGACGAGGACGGGTGGGTGTCGGTAAGCGACGGCGGCTCGTCCGGGCGGCTGGCGTTCCAGAAGGTGGAGGACTACCGCCCGCCGCTCTGGCCGCGCTCGGAGCGGCCGCAGCAGCTCCACCTCGACGTGCTGGTCGACGACATGGACCAGGCCGAGAAGGCGGTGCTCGAGATCGGCGGGACCAAGCACGAGCACCAGCCCAGCGAGGACGACGGGTTCCGGGTCTTCCTCGACCCGGCGGGGCATCCGTTCTGCCTCTGCAGGCGGTAGACGGCGAGGACCGGCCCGCGATGGGCCGGTCCTGCCGTCGTCGGAGGGTCAGCGGGCCGCCCGTGCCAGGAGGGCCACCGCCTTACTCAGGTGACCGGCCGCCAGCTCGTGGTCGGCCTCCGCCTGCAGGTCCGGACGTCTCCCGGTGGCCTGCGCCACGTCCCTGGCGACCGACACGAGCGTGTCGCCCTGCGCGAACGTGTCCGTCCCTGACCTGTCCAGCAGCGTCGCGGCGGCGGACACCGCGCCGAGCACGACGCGCGGCTCGCGTACCGCGCCGCCGGTGGTCCAGTTGCGTTCCGGAAGCGCGGCCGTCAGCGTCATCGCCGCCGCCTTCGACGCCGCGTCGCCGCGCGCCAGCCGGTCCCTGAGTGCCTTGAGGCGGTCGCGGCCCGGGTCGGTCCGCAGCCCCCATCCGTAGGGGAAGAGCGGGTCGTACGCGGCGTCGCCCACGTTGATCGGCACCTGGGCGGCCGTACGGAACCAGGTGAACGGCAACCGCCCCGTGTACGGCACTGCGCCGAACAGCGGGTCGGCCACCCCCGCGCCCTCGGTGCCGGGCAGCCACGACGCCACCAGGGCAGGCACCCGCGACAGGTCGCCCAGTTCCAGCGGCCGTCCCGACACGACGAGCACGACGCACTTCATCGCGCCGCACACCCGGTCGATCGCGGCCCGGTCGGCGGCCGCCAGGCCGAGCGTGCGCCCCGCCCTGCCGACGTCGCCGAAGCCCTCCGCGTACGGCGTCTCCCCGACCACCACCACGCCCACGTCGTGGCCGGCCGGCGGCGCCGAGGCGTCAGGCGAGTGGGTGACGGCGGCGGCGCGCGAGCGGATCGCCGACAGGATCGTGGTGCCCGGCGTGATCGGCCCGGACGAGCCCTGCCAGGTGATCGTCCAGCCGCCCGACTGGTTGCCGACGTCGTCGGCGTTCGACCCGGCCACGTACACCTTCGCGTCGCGCCGCAGCGGCAGCAGTCCTCCCTCGTTCTTCAGCAGCACCTGCGACCTGGCCACCGCCGTGCGGGCCACCTCGCGGTGCGCGGGCGAGCCGACGTCGGCGAGCCGCGACCGGTCGGCGTACGGCCGCTCGAACAGGCCGAGCCGGAACTTCTGGGTGAGGATCCGCCTCACCGCGTCGTCCACCCGCGCCACCGGCACCCGCCCGGCCTCCACCTCGGCCTTGAGCGTCCGGCCGAACTCCTGGTAGGCGTACGGAACCATGATCATGTCGAGTCCGGCGTCGACCGAGGTTCGCACGTCGCTCGGGTAGTCGCCGGGGATCTGGTCGATGGCCTGCCAGTCGCTGATCACGAAGCCCTGGAAACCGAGCCGGCCCTTGAGCACGTCGGTGATCAGCTCGCGGTGGGCGTGCATCTTGGTCGGCCCCTGGCCGAGGTCGACGCTGGAGAACGACGGCATGACCGTGCCCACGCCCCGCCTGACCGCCTCGGCGAACGGCGCCAGGTGGACCGCTTCCAGCGTCTGCCGGTCGACCTCGGTGACGCCCTGGTCGATGGTGTAGTCGGCGGTGGTGGACGAGCCGTACGTGGTGCCGCCGTCGCCGACGTAGTGCTTGGCCGTGGCGAGCACCCCGTGCTCCTGCAGCCCGTTGACGATCGCGGCCATCCGGGTCACCAGCGCCGGGTCCTCGCCGAACGACTCGTAGACACGTCCCCAGCGGTCGTCGCGCGACACGCACAGGCAGGGCGAGAAGTTCCAGGGGATCCCCGTGGCCTTGACCTCGCGGGCGGTGATCTTGCCGACCTGCTCCACCAGGCCGGGGTCGCGGGCGGCGCCGAGCCCGATGTTGTGCGGGAAGATCGTGGCGCCGACCACGTTGTTGTGGCCGTGCACCGCGTCCACACCGTAGATCAGCGGGATCTGCAGCCTGGTCTGCCGGGCCCGCACCTGGTAGCCGTCCACCATGTCGGCCCAGGCCACCGGGGTGTTGGGCGTGGGGGTGGAGCCGCCGCCCGACAGCAGCGAGCCGAGCAGGTGGGTGGCGATGTCGTTCGGGGCGGCGAGCGCGCCGCGCTCCGCCTGCGTCATCTGGCCGACCTTCTCCTCCAGGGTCATCCGGCCGAGCAGGTCGGCGACGCGCTGCCTGACCGGCCTACGCGCGTCGAGGTACGGCAGGCCGTGCGCGTCGATCACGATGGCCGGGTGCTCCGCCGGCGGGCGCGTGCCCGCGCCGGACAGCTCGATCGGGATGGTCTCGGCCACCTCCGCCCGGCGGTCGCCCAGCGTCCTGACCGTGAACGCCTGCGCCGAGCCGGAGGCGGTGCCCGCCGGGAACGTCAGCGTGCCCTCGGCCGGCGTGTAGTCCTCGCCGGGGGTGGCCGTGCCGGTCCCGGTCCGGTAGCCGACGGTCAGGTCGGCGGGCAGCGGGGCGCCGGTGGCCGTCGTGACCGACACGCTCACCCGGACCTCGGCCTTCTCTCCGGTGGTGTAGACGGGCCGGTCCGTGGCCAGCCGTACCGGGCGCGGGGGAGCGGTGCCGTACACCTGCACCTCGTCCCAGACCAGCGTGCCGGAGTCGGCCGGCAGCCGCATCGAGTAGCCCCACATAGCGGCCAGGTCCAGCTCGCCGTCGGCCGGCGCGCCGCCGGGCTGGTAGTCGGGGCGGCGCACGAAGTCGGCGAACGGCACCTTCACCTGCCGCCAGCCGGCGGTGTCGTCGGTGAACGACGACTCGAACAGCTCCGAGGCGCCCGGCCCGGTGCC
This sequence comes from Nonomuraea muscovyensis, assembly GCF_014207745.1. Taxonomy (NCBI): domain Bacteria; kingdom Bacillati; phylum Actinomycetota; class Actinomycetes; order Streptosporangiales; family Streptosporangiaceae; genus Nonomuraea; species Nonomuraea muscovyensis. The sequence continues at coordinate 2,802,196 of NZ_JACHJB010000002.1, read as the reverse complement.
GCCGTCCTTCACCTCGAAGAAGATCTTCTGTCCTGATCCGGTGCCCTGCACCCAGAACGCGAACCCCTCGTACGGGGACCAGTCCTGGGCCGTGGCCAGGTCGTGCGACCAGCCGCCCCACTGGGCCACGTCGTAGACGGCCTTGAGCGCGCGGTTGCCGTCGGGGGCGCCGGGCCGGTCGGGTCCGGGTTCCACGGTCAGCACCGGGGTGGAGGGGCCGTCGTTGCCCCAGGCCACCACCCCGGGGGGCAGGGTGGTGGCCTCGAAGTCGGTGATCGTGAGGTCGGCCTGGAGCGTGGCGTGGACGGGGGGCGGCGCGACGAGGAGCGAGGCCAGCAGGGCTGCGGCCGCGCCGAGGGGGGCTGTCAATCGGAACACGGAACCTCCCGGGTTGGAGAGAGCGCTCTCTCCGATGAGATCGGGAGTGGGGGACATTTCATAACATCTCGTAATTCGCCGCCGTCAGCTTCGCGGTCGTGGTGTCCGCGAGGGCCTCGGTCAGGCGCCGACGTAGGCCGCGAGATGCTCCCCGGTCAGCGTGGAACGGCCGGCGACGAGATCGGCGGGCGTCCCCTCGAAGACGATCCGGCCGCCGTCATGGCCGGCACCGGGACCGAGATCGATGATCCAGTCGGCGTGCGCCATCACCGCCTGGTGATGCTCGATGACGATGACCGACTTGCCGGACTCGACCAGCCGGTCGAGCAGGCCCAGCAACTGCTCCACATCAGCGAGATGCAGGCCGGTGGTCGGCTCGTCCAGCACGTACACGCCGCCCTTCTCGGCCATGTGGGTGGCCAGCTTGAGCCGCTGCCGCTCGCCCCCGGACAGCGTGGTGAGCGGCTGGCCGAGACTCAGGTAACCGAGCCCGACATCGGCCAGCCGGACCAGGACGGCGTGCGCGGCCGGCGTGCGCGCCGGGCCGGCGCCGAAGAACTCCTCGGCCTCGGCCACCGACATCGCCAGCACCTCGCTGATGTCACGGCCGCCGAAGTGGTACTCCAGCACCGACGCCTGGAACCGCTTGCCCTCGCACTCCTCGCAGGTCGTGGCGACCCCGGCCATCATCGCCAGGTCGGTGTAGATGACACCGGCGCCGTTGCAGTTGGGGCAGGCACCTTCGGAGTTGGCGCTGAACAGCGCCGGCTTCACACCGTTGGCCTTCGCGAACGCCTTGCGGATCGGGTCGAGCAGCCCGGTGTAGGTCGCCGGATTGCTCCGTCGCGAGCCACGGATCGCGCCCTGGTCGATCGACACCACACCAGCCCCGGCCGGGATCGACCCGTGGATCAGCGAGCTCTTGCCCGAACCGGCGACACCGGTGACCACGCACAGCACCCCGAGCGGGATGTCGACGTCGACCTCGCGCAGGTTGTGCGCCGTCGCGCCGCGGATCTCCAGCATGCCCTTGGGCGTGCGCACCGTCTCCTTCAGCGCGGCCCGGTCGTCGAGATGGCGGCCGGTGAGCGTGCCGGCGGCCCGCAGCCCCTCGACGGTGCCCTCGAAGCAGACGCTGCCACCCGCCGTACCGGCGCCGGGGCCGAGGTCGACGACGTGGTCGGCGATCGCGATCGCCTCCGGCTTGTGCTCCACGACGAGCACCGTGTTGCCCTTGTCCCGCAGCCGCAGCAGCAACTCGTTCATCCGCTGGATGTCATGGGGGTGCAGGCCCGTGGTGGGCTCGTCGAAGACGTAGGTGACATCGGTGAGCGAGGAGCCGAGGTGGCGGATCATCTTGGTGCGCTGCGCCTCGCCGCCCGACAGCGTGCCCGACGGCCGGTCCAGCGACAGGTAGCCCAGCCCGATCTCCACGAACGAGTCGAGAGTGCGCTGCAGCACGCCGAGCAGCGGCGCCACCGACGGCTCGTCGAGGCCGCGGACCCACGCGGCCAGGTCGCTGATCTGCATCGCGCAGGCTTCGGCGATGTTGATCCCGCCGATCCGCGAGGAACGGGCCGCCTCGTTGAGGCGGGTGCCATCGCACTCGGGACAGGCGGTGAAGGTGACGGCCCGGTCCACGAACGCCCGGATGTGCGGCTGCATCGCCTCCCGGTCCTTGGAGAGGAACGACTTCTGGATCTTCGGGATCAGTCCCTCGTAGGTGAGATTGACACCGTCGACCTTCACCTTGGTCGGCTCCTTGTGGAGGAAGTCGTGCAGTTCCTTCTCCGTGTACTCGCGGATCGGCTTGTCCGGGTCGACGAAGCCCGACTCGGCATAGACTCGCACGGTCCAGAAGCTGTCCGACTTCCAGCCGGGGATGGTGAACGCGCCCTCGGCGAGCGACTTGGAGTCGTCGTAGAGCTGGGTGAGGTCGAGATCGGTGACCGTGCCCCGGCCTTCACAGCGCGTACACATGCCCCCGAGGCGGGTGAAGGTCGCCTTCTCGGTCTTGCGGGCGCCGCGTTCGACCGTGATCGCACCGCTCGCCCGGACCGTGGGGACGTTGAAGGAGAAGGCTTGGGGCGAGCCGACGTGCGGCTGCCCGAGCCGGCTGAAGAGGATCCGCAGCATCGCGTGGGCGTCGGTGGCGGTGCCGACCGTGGAGCGGGGGTCGGCGCCCATCCGCTGCTGGTCGACGATGATCGCGGTCGTCAGCCCTTCGAGGACGTCGACCTCCGGCCGCGCCAGCGTCGGCATGAAGCCCTGCACGAAGGCGCTGTAGGTCTCGTTGATCAACCGCTGCGACTCCGCGGCGATCGTGCCGAACACCAGCGAGCTCTTGCCCGAGCCGGAGACGCCGGTGAACACCGTCAGCCGGCGCTTCGGGATCTCGATGCTGACGTCCTTGAGGTTGTTCACGCGTGCGCCGTGCACGCGGATCAGATCGTGGCTGTCGGCAGCGTGCGGCGCAGGCGACTGCGTGTCCGTCGTCGTGGGCGTGCTCATCGTGTCTCCATCTGTTACGCGGGGTCGCCTCCGCGGTATCCGTGGTGTCGCCCGGCTCGCGCTGACCGGCTTCGAGCAGAACGTCTGGTTCTCTTCCGGTTCGGCCCCTGCCACCTCCGGACCCCCGGGCCACGCGGCGCGCCCGGCCGAGGCGTCAGCCCGGCCGGCGGCCGTCGCGCATCAGCTCGCGGCCGGGCAGCTCACTCACCCCGCGCCGGGCCTGGATGGGGCGCGGGGGACGCGGAACCAGCGGTACGGGCACTCACTGGTCCTGGAGCAGCCCGAGGACGTTGCCATCGAGGTCGGTGACGGTGGCCACCAGGCGGCCGCCACCGACGTCGTGCGCGGGCTCCTTCATGGTGGCACCCGCGGCGGTCACCTCGGCCAGCTTCGCCTCGATGTCCGGCACGTGCCAGTAGGCCACCGGCGCGGACATGCCCTGCGACCCGCCGCCCGGCACCAGCCCGATGTGCTGGCCCTCGACCTCGAAGCCGACGTAGAAGGACTCGTCGGTCTGCGGCGGGACGCCGAGCAGGGCGGCGTACACCGCCTTGGCCTTCGCCAGGTCGGAAACGGGGTGCAGCACGGTCTTGATTCCCTGGGTGGACGAGCCGGTCATGGTCACTCCTGAGGTCGTGGGTCCGGTCGGGATCTCCGGGCGGAAGGGGAGTCCGGAAATCGACGGGCGATGCCCGTGACAGTCACGCTAGGCGCGACTCTGGGGCCGGCGCTTCTCGATTCCTGACCGGTCTGGTCACCTGTTTCGCCACGCAGGACGGCATCCCCGCCGCGGCGTCCGCCGCCTGACGCTGGAAGGCGCTGGGCGGCATGCCGACCAGCTCGGTGAAGCGGGTGCTGAAGGTGCCCAGCGACGAGCAGCCGACCGTGAAGCAGACCTCGGTGACGCTCAGGTCGCCACGACGCAGCAGTGCCATGGCGCGCTCGATGCGCCGTGTCATCAGGTAGGAGTAGGGCGACTCGCCGTAGGCGAGCCGGAACTGGCGGCTGAGGTGCCCGGCCGACATGTTCACGCCGCGGGCGAGCGCCTCGACGTTCAGCGGCTGCGCGTACTCGCGGTCGATCCGGTCGCGGACGCGGCGCAGCCGCGCGAGGTCACGCAGGTGCTGCGCCGAGGCGGGTCTGCTGGTCACATGCGCGATCGTACGTCGTGCCGGAGTCACCCAGCGCCGTCGGTGCCCCGGGTCCGCTCCGTCCCCCCGCCTGGTCGCTTGCCTCCCGGGCCTGGTCCGCTTGGCTCCTTGACCTGCTCCGCTTGCCTCCCGGGGCCTGCTCCGCTTGCCGCCTCGGCCTGCTCCGGCCCCGAGGTAGCCGCCACTCCCGCACTCCGCCGGTCGGCTCAACCGCATCGAGGCCCCGTTCGCCGCGCCGGGCCACTGATGTCTCGACCGCACGGACCACGAGACCCACGAGGGGGCCGGCGGGGCGGCCCCTGACACGTGGGCCGCCCCGCCGGCAGGAGGTCAGAACAGGGGTGGCTCTTCCGCCGCCGTGGCCGTGGCGTCGTCCTGTCCGTCGGGGGCGCCCGGGGTGTTCGTGCCGTCCTGGTCGCCCTGTCCGTCCTGGGCCGGGGTGGCGGAGGCGGCCAGGGCGCCGCCCACGGCGCCGATGGTGTGGGTGAGGCGGACGCCCGAGCCGTCACGGCGGCCGATCTCGTCGGGCAGCGGCACCGGCTTGCCCACCGCCGACACCGCCTTGGCCGGGGCCGGCCCTGCCCAGGCCAGCAGCAGCACGTCCTCGCCCTTGAGGAACCGCTGGGCGCGCACGCCGCCCGTGGCCCGCCCCTTGGCCGGGAACTCCGCGTAGTCGGACACCTTGCCGCCTCCCACCTGGGTGCCGGCCAGGGCGGTGGCGGAGCCCGCGACGGTGACCACCTGGGCGGGCCGCGACGGGTCGACCGCGCCGAACCAGACCACCCGGGCGGCGCCGTCGAGCCGGATGCCCGCCATGCCGCCCGCCGGACGTCCTTGCGGGCGCACCACCGAGGCCTGGTAGCGCAGCAACTGCGCGTCGGAGGTGATGAACACCAGGTCGTGCTCCTCGGACTCCAGCTCGACCGCGCCCACCACCGTGTCGCCGTCCTTGAGGGTGATCACCTCGAAGTCGTCGCGGTTGGCCGGATAGTCGGGCACCACCCGCTTGACCACTCCCTGCGCGGTGCCGAGCGCGAGACCCGGCCCGTCGGGATCGAGGCCGCCGAGGCCGACGACCGTCTCATCGGGCTCCAGGGCGACGAACTCCGACACGGGATGCCCCCCCGACAGTGACGGCGGGTTGGCCGACGGCGGCAGGATCGGCAGGTCGACCACCTGCACCCGGATGAGCCGGCCCAGCGACGTCACCACGCCCACCTCGCCCCGGGCGGTGGTGCGTACGGCGGCCACGAGCACGTCGTGCGCGGTGCGGTCGCCCTCGCCCGCCAGCGGGGAGGCGTCGGTGGTGCGGGCCAGCAGGCCGGTGGACGACAGCAGCGCGAGGCACGGCTCGTCGGCCACCTGGAGCTCCACCGTGGCGGTGCGGGTGACGCCCGACGACTCCAGCAGCACCGTGCGGCGCGGCGTGCCGTACCTCTTGGCCACGTCGGCGAGCTCTCCCGAGACCACCTGGCGCAGCCGCGTCTCCGACGACAGGATGCCGGCCAGGTCGGCGATCTCGTCGGTGAGCTGCTGCTTCTCCCGGTCGAGCTCCAGCTTGTCGTAGCGGGTCAGCCGGCGCAGCGGCGTGTCGAGGATGTAGGCGGCCTGGATGTCGGTCAGGTCGAACACGTCCATCAACCGGGTCCGCGCCTCGGCGGAGTCGTCGGAGGAACGGATGACCTGGATGACCTCGTCGATGTTGAGCAGCGCGACGATGAGGCCGTCGACCAGGTGCAGGCGCTCCTCCCGCTTGCGGCGGCGGAACTCCGACCTGCGGCGCACCACTTCGAGCCGGTGGTCGACGTAGACGCGCAGCAGCTCGCGCAGGCCCAGCGTGCGCGGCTCGCCGTCGACGAGAGCCACGTTGTTGATGCCGAACGTCTCCTCCATCGGCGTCAGCCGGTAGAGCTCCGCCAGCACCGCCTCGGGGATGAAGCCGTTCTTGATCTCGATGACCAGGCGCAGGCCCTTGTGCCGGTCGGTGAGGTCCTTGAGGTCGGCGATGCCCTGCAGCTTCTTGGAGGTCACCAGCTCCTTGATCTTGGCGACCACCCGCTCGGGGCCGACGTTGTAGGGCAGCTCGGTGACGATGATGCCCTTGCGGCGCGGCGTGATCTGCTCGACCACGCACTTGGCGCGCATCCGGAACGTGCCGCGCCCCGTCTCGTAGGCGTCGCGGATGCCCTGCAGGCCGATGATCGTGCCGCCGGTCGGCAGGTCGGGGCCCGGCACGAACCGCATGAGCTCGTCGAGCGTGGCGTCGGGCTTCTTGATCAGGTGCCGGGCGGCGGCGACGACCTCGGTGAGGTTGTGCGGCGCCATATTGGTGGCCATGCCGACGGCGATGCCGGTGGTGCCGTTGACCAGGAGGTTGGGGAACGCCGACGGCATGACCGTGGGCTCGGTCTCCTGGCCGTCGTAGTTGGGCTTGAAGTCGACGGTGTCCTCGTCGAGCGACTCGACCATGAGCATCGCGGCCGGGGCCAGCCTGGCCTCGGTGTAACGCATGGCGGCCGGGAGGTCGTCGGGGGAGCCGAAGTTGCCGTGGCCGTCGACGAGGGGCAGCCGCATGGAGAACGGCTGCGCCAGCCGGACGAGGGCGTCGTAGATGGCGCTGTCGCCGTGCGGGTGGAGCTTGCCCATCACGTCGCCGACGACGCGGGAGGACTTGACGTGGCCCCGGTCGGGACGCAGGCCCATCTCGCTCATCGAGTAGAGGATGCGCCGCTGCACGGGCTTGAGACCGTCGCGCGCGTCGGGCAGGGCGCGCTGGTAGATCACCGAGTAGGCGTACTCGAGGAAGCTCGTGCGCATCTCGGAGGAGACGTCGATGTCGACGATCCGCTCCTCGAAGTCCTCGGGCGGGGGTGCAGTCGTGCGTCGGGCCATCTTGTGCTGCGCGGCTGCCTCGGCCGTCGCGCCGAGGGTTGAAGCGCATCCTCCTTTGCTTGTGCGGTAACCGTAGCCGTCGGTGCGCTGGAGAAGCGTCAGATCGGCGTGTGCGAGGTCAACGTAACCTACCTGTGGCATGACCATGATGCCCCTCGGCCTTGACACGGGCCCGGACGAGGAGCGCATGACGACGTCGCGCACGGCGCCGATGCCTGGCATCGTACTGGATGCCCGCCCCTTATGGCACACGTGTTCGACTGTGGATGGCTCTTGACCAAGCAATTGCTTGGGCGTTACGTTCCGGGAAGAGAGAACTCCCGGCCCCGGAGGCGTCATGATCGAGTTCCATCCTGTGACCAAGCACATCGGCGCCGAGGTGACCGGTGTCGACCTGCGCAAGCCGCTGTCCCAGGAAGAGGTCGCGACCCTGCGGGCGGGCTGGCTGAGACACCTGGTGCTGTTCTTCCGCGACCAGCCGATCGACGACGAGCAGCACCTGCAGTTCGCCCTGAACTTCGGCACGCTCAACCACCCGGCGTTCAAGAAGGACTCCGCCAGCCCCATCCACGTGCTCGACCAGACCGACCCCAAGGGGGAGGGCGGCGACGAGTGGCACAGCGACAACACCTTCGAGCCGGTGCCGCCCATGGGGTCGCTGCTGCGGTGCGTCCAACTGCCCGGCGTGGGCGGCGACACCCTGTGGGCCAACACCTACCTGGCGTACGAGACGCTCTCCCCGTCGATCCAGCGGCTGTGCGACGAGCTCACCGCCGTTCACGACATCACGAACTCGATGCGCAAGGCCATCTCCAAGGGACACCCGTTCGACCTGGCGGAGGTCCAGGCCAAGTGGCCGCCGATCGAGCGGCCGGTCGTCCGGGTGCACCCCGAGACGGGCCGCAAGGCGCTGTTCGTCAACCGCTCCTCGACCACGCGGCTCGTCGGGCTCACCGACCGCGAGAACGAGGCGCTGTTGCCGCTGCTGATCGACCACATCCGCTCGCCCGAGTACCAGGTGCGGCTGCGCTGGCGCCCCGGGACGCTCGCGTTCTGGGACAACCGGCCCACCCAGCACTACGCCGTCGCCGACTACACCGAACGTCGCCGGATGCACCGGGTCACCATCAACGCGTTCCCCGAGCACGCGGGCCGCTAGTCCAGCCGCAGGCCCGCCCACCCGGCGAACGCGAAGAACACGAACACCAGGGCCTCCACCCCGTAGACGATGTTGCGTGCCGTCGGGCCGAAGAACATGTACGCCACGGCGGCGAGGAAGGTGGCGGCCACCAGGAGCAGGTCCACTAGGCCCAGGACGATGGCCAGCGCGAGCCGGGCCAGGAACCAGGCGAAACCCAGGCCGTACAGGCTGCCCATGGTGGAGTCGTCGTACGCCCACCTGGACAGCGCCATGGGGGAGTAGAAGCACGTCTCCCAGTGGCTGCGCCAGCGGTCGTCGATCCCGGCCGCGCGCTCCTGGACGGCGGCCTCGGCACCCCGGAACTCGACGGTCCGCACCGTGCCGTGGGTCACGTCGATCAGCACCTGGCGGTCGACGATCTGGATGACCGCGGTGCCGTTGACGACCGCCGTGAACTCGCCCGTGCCGCTCTTGACCTTGTAGATGTGGTCGAAACCGGCGACCGAGGGATCGGCGGGGCTCTTGCGGGCGTTGCGGATGATCACGTAGAGGGCGTCGTCGGCCGTGCCCGCCAGGGAGTACGCGGCCCCGATCGAGAACACGCCGATGGGGGTGACGAGAGAGCTCTCCCCGGTGACCTTCACGCCGGAGGAGTCCCACTCCAGCTTCACCGGCAGCAGGGCCGGCTTGTACGAGCCCTTCGCCTCGCCGGCGGCGCAACCGGCGCTCGCCACGATCGCCAGCGTGGCGAGCGCGACGCGCGCGAGACGGCGTAAGCCGCCCGCGACCCCCGCACCCCGGCCGGCGGAGGATCCGGAGGGGGACGAGGAGGGGCGCGCGGCGGAAAGCATGGTCATGAGCCCTCCCGCGGGCACTCTGCGTAGCTTTATGCTTGCCCAACGTCTCGGCGCCTCCGCCGGTTCCGCGGGGCGGGACGACCGCGCCGGTGCCGGAATGTCGGCGAAACCTGGTAACAAGGAGGGCATGACTGAAGCCCCCGACGTGGCGATGCTCCGCGAAGAGGCCGAGGCGCGGCTGCGGGCACTCGCCGGAGACCACGCCAGGCTGCGCGACGACCAGTGGGCCGCCATCGAGGCGCTCGTCGTCGACCGCCGCCGGGTGCTCGTGGTGCAGCGCACCGGATGGGGCAAGTCGGCCGTCTACTTCGTGGCGACGGCCCTGCTGCGCGAGCTCGGCGAGGGCCCCACCGTCATCGTCTCGCCGCTGCTGGCTCTCATGCGCAACCAGATCACGGCCGCCGAGCGGGCCGGCATCCGCGCCGTCACGATCAACTCCGCCAACCCCGAGGCGTGGGAGGAGATCTACGGCCAGGTCGCCGACGGCATGGTCGACGTGCTGCTGGTCAGCCCCGAGCGGCTCAACAACCCCGACTTCCGCGACCACGTGCTGCCCGAGCTGGCCGAGAGCGCCGGGCTGGTGGTGGTCGACGAGGCCCACTGCATCTCCGACTGGGGCCACGACTTCCGCCCCGACTACCGCCGGCTGGCCACGCTGTTCGAGGAGCTGCCGCCCGGCATCCCCGTGCTGGCCACCACCGCCACGGCCAACGCCCGCGTCACCCGCGACGTGGCCGAGCAGCTCCGACCGGATGCCGACCTGCGGCCCGACGCCGCCGACACGCTGGTGCTGCGCGGCCCGCTGGAGCGGGACAGCCTGCATCTCGGCGTCGTCCGCCTGCCCACGGCCGAGCAGCGGCTGGCCTGGCTGTCGCAGACGCTGCACGAGCTGCCCGGTTCCGGCATCGTCTACACCCTCACCGTGGCGGCGGCCCACGAGATCGCCGCCCACCTGCGCGAGCAGGGCCACGAGGTGGCCGCCTACTCCGGGCAGAGCGAGCCGGCCGAGCGGCTGGCGGCCGAGGAGGCGCTGCTCACCAACAAGATCAAGGCGCTGGTGGCGACGAGCGCGCTCGGCATGGGGTTCGACAAGCCCGATCTCGGGTTTGTCGTGCACGTGGGCGCGCCGCAGTCGCCCGTCGCCTACTACCAGCAGGTCGGCCGCGCCGGGCGCGGGGTCGAGCGGGCCGAGGTCATCCTGCTGCCCGGCGCCGAGGACCGCGACATCTGGGCCTACTTCACCTCGCTGGCCTTCCCGCCGGAGCCGGTGGTCCGCGCCACGCTCCAGGCGCTGGAGGAGCACGGCATCCTGTCCACGCAGGCGCTGGAGACGAGGGTCGACCTGAGCCGCAGCCGGCTGGAGATGATGCTCAAGGTCCTCGACGTGGACGGCGCGGTGCGCCGCGTCAAGGGCGGCTGGGAGGCCACCGGCGAGCCGTGGGCGTACGACACCGAGCGCTACTCCCGTATCGCCGCCGAACGGCGTGCCGAGCAGGAGGCCATGCTCGGCTACCTCACCACCACCGAGTGCCGGGAGCGCTACCTCCGCTCCCACCTCGACGACGACACGGCCGGGCCGTGCGGCCGCTGCGACAACTGCACCGGCCGACACCGCTCACCCGACATCGCCGCGCCCGCCGTGGAGAGCGCCCGCCGCAGCCTGACCCGGCCGGGCGTCACGGTCGAGGCGCGCCGGCAGTGGCCCACCGGGCTGCCCGACCTGTCCGGCCGGATCAAGCCTGAGCTGGGCGCCGAGCCCGGCCGGGCGCTCGGGCGGCTGACCGACATCGGCTGGGGCAACCGCCTGCGCGAGCTGTTCGCCGCCCCGGACGCGCCGATCGCCGACGACATGTTCACGGCCGTGATCCAGGTGCTGTCGGCGTGGGAGTGGGGCGAGCGGCCCGTCGCCGTGGTCAACGTTCCGTCGGCCACCCGGCCGGTGCTGGTGCGCAGCTTCGCCGAGCGGCTCGCCCAGGTGGGGCGGCTGACCTACCTCGGCGAGCTGGGCTACCGGGCGGGGCCGCCGGGGCAGCAGTTCAACAGCGCCAAGCGGGTGCAGGCGGTCCGGGCGACGCTCGCCATGCCCAAGGAGCTCGGCGCGGCCGTGGCACAGTGCGGCGGCCCGGTGCTGCTGGTGGACGACCGGATCGACACCGGCTGGACGATGACGCTGGGCACGGCGCTGATCCGGCACGCGGGCGCCCCCGCCGTCCTGCCGCTGGCCCTGGCCACGACCTCCTGAAGCCGTCAACTTCTGAAGCGAAGAGCGAGAAGGCGTGCCGTTGTTCTCGACGGGCGAGTCCTACGATTTTTGGTAGACCCAGAGCTGGTAATTTTTGTTGGCCTTTTTCCACCGGCATTCTGCACGGATCGTATCTCTCCACCCACCATGTGGCCCGCTGCCGGCAGGCTGCCCGCTTGTTGAAGCGTTCCTTCGTATCCCGCCAGTGTCCAGCCTGCGTGGTGGTTCTCGCGGAGAAGGCGGTGGTCGTGGAACCCGTGGAGGTGGCGGCCACGGCCGGGGCCGTGAGGACTGTGCCGGTGAGCACGGGGGCCACCATTGCCGATCAGACCTTCACGCGGACTTCTCCCGTCTGGATGCCCTTGCGTACATCGCCATGATGGACGCAAGGTCCATCACAGACAATGCCAGGCGGTCATGTGAGGCGACGAGCGTATAGCGGGCCATTGGCCGCAGGAAGAAAGTCCGCCCCTGGCGCCGAGGCCGCGTGATCGCCGCCTCATCCGCATCAGAGTCGCGGGCGCGCACCCAGGTGCATGATCGCCTTGGCGGCCAGGCGGCACCCGGCGGCCAGCGACTCGGCCGGCGGCTTGCCCTCCAGCCACGACGGCAGGAACCCGGCGCAGAACGCGTCGCCCGCTCCGGTGCCGTCGACGATCCGGTCGACCGGGTCGGCCGGCGCCCGCGTCGGCTCGGGACGGCCGTTGCCGTACCACAGCGCGCCCTCGTCGTTCATCTTGATGACGACCTGCGGGAACCACGCGGTCAGCACCTTGGCCGCCGCCTCCGGGTCGTCGCGGCCGGTCAGCACCTTGGCCTGGTCGGCGTTGGCGAACAGCAGCTTGGCGCCGCTCGTCCACTCCAGGAACGGCTCGGCCCCGGTGCGGTCGAGCGGGGCCGACGAGGCGCAGTCGACCGAGATCGACATGCCGGAGCGGTGAGCCATGTCGAGCGCGGCCAGCCCGGCGTCGCGGGAGCCTTCGTTGATCAGGGTGTAGCCCGACAGGTGCAGGTGGCCGCCACCGTTGAACAGGTCGCGCGGCAGGTCCTCGGGGGACAGCGCGGCGTTGGCGCCCGGGTCGGACAGCATCGTGCGCTCGCCCTTGTGCGTGACGAGCACGACGCAGGTGCCGGTCGGGCGCTCGGGGTCCATGACGAGCCGGGCGTCGACGCCGTAGCCCATCAGCTCCATGTCGCGGTTGCGCCCCGTGATGTCGGCGCCCCTGCGCCCGATGAAGGCCACCTCGGCCCCCTCGACGGCCAGCCAGGAGGCGATGTTGGCCCCCGAACCGCCACCGTGCATGGTCACGATCGCCGGGGTGTCGCTCGCCCTGGCGAGGGCATAACGGGCGCGCGCGACCGCGTCGGTCATGAGATCGCCCACCACGACGACCCGCGTCATGATGTCACCACCTTGCTGCCTTCAGAACGAGCCTGGCCACGGCAAAACGCCACCGCAAAACTAACAGCTTCCGGACCGCTCGTGGGGCGGACCTCCGACACCGGTCGGCAGTCGATGCACAAGCGTTGCCCAACTGGCCCTGAGGTCCTGCGAAAAGGGACGCGGGGCTACTCTCTGGTCTGTGGACGCCGAGTCTGTGGAGGACCGGAACGTGGATGCCCCGAACACGGACGCCCCGAACACGGGTACCTCGAACACGGGTACCTCGAACACGGGTACCTCGAACACGGACGTCTCGAACACGGACGTCTCTGGCACGGACGTCTCTGGCACGGCTGTCTCCGACGCGAACACCGATGCCCGGTACCCGGCCCATTGGGAGGCCGACGTCGTCCTCGCCGACGGCGGCACCGCGCACCTGCGCCCGATCAGGCCCGCCGACGCCGACCGGCTGCGTTCCTTCTACTCCCGCCTGTCCGACGAGTCGATCTACTTCCGCTTCTTCGGGCCCCGGCCGCGGCTGTCCGACAAGGAGGTCGCCTGGTTCACCACGGTCGACTACGTCGACAGGGTGGCGCTGATCGCCACGATCGGCACCGAGATGGTCGCCGTGATCCGCTACGACAGGGTGGCGCCGGGCGAGGCCGAGGTGGCGTTCCTGGTGGAGGACGCCCACCAGGGCAGGGGAGTGGCGTCCGTGCTGCTGGAGCACCTGGCCGCCACGGCCCGCGAGCGCGGCATCGAGAGGTTCGTCGCCGACGTGCTGCCGGCCAACATGAAGATGATGGGCGTGCTGCGCCAGGCCGGCTACACCGCCGAGAGCAGCTTCGCCGACGGCGTGGTCCGCATGACGCTCGACCTCACGCCGACCGAGACCTCCACCGAGGTCACCATCGCCCGCGAGCACCGCGCCGAGGCCAGGTCCATCGCCAGGCTGCTCACCCCGGGTTCGGTGGCGGTCGTCGGCGTCTCGCGCGAGCCCGGCGGCGTCGGGCAGACCGTGCTGCGCAACCTGCTCGCCGCCGACTTCACCGGACCCGTCTACCCGGTGCACCGCGAGGCGCGCGCGGTGGCCGGGGTGCGCGCCCACCCGAGTGTGTCGGCCATCGACGACGACGTGGACCTCGCCGTGGTGGCCGTGCCCGCCGAGGGCGTCGCCGACGTGGTCAAGGAGTGCGCCGAGAAGGGCGTGCACGGGCTGGTCGTGGTCTCGTCCGGGTTCGGCGAGACGGGTGACGAGGGGCGTGCCCGGCAGGACGAGCTGGCCCGCATCGCCCGCGCGTACGGGCTGCGCGTGGTGGGTCCCAACTGCCTCGGGATCGCCAACACCGACCCCGCCGTACGGCTCAACGCCACGCTGGCCGCCACCGTGCCCGACCGCGGCAGGGTGGGCTTCTTCAGCCAGTCGGGCGCCCTCGGCACGGCGTTGCTGCAGCGGGTGGCGCAGCGCGGCATGGGCATCTCGTCGTTCGTCTCCGCCGGCAACCGGGCCGACGTGTCGGGCAACGACCTGCTGCAGTACTGGGAGGAGGACACCGCCACCGAGGTGATCCTGCTCTACCTGGAGTCCCTGGGAAACCCGCGCAAGTTCGCCCGCCTGGCCAGGCGCATCTCCCGCAGCAAGCCGATCGTCGTGGTCAAGAGCGGCGGCACCCCGTCCGGCCACTCCGCCCGCGAGCTGGGCCTGCCGGACTCGGCGGTCAGCTCCCTGTTCGCGCAGGCGGGCCTGATCCGGGTGGACGACCTCATCCAGCTCTTCGACGTGGGCCAGCTCCTGGCCTACCAGCCGCTGCCCGCCGGGCCCCGCGTCGGCCTGGTCACCAACTCCGACGCCCTCGGGCTGCTCGCCGCCGGCTTCTGCGTCTCCGCCGGCCTGTCGCCCCGTCCGCCGGCGAACCTCGGCGCCTCCGCCGGGGCCGCCGAGTTCGGCGCCGCGCTGGCCGAGCAGCTCGCCTCCGACGAGGTCGACTCCGTGGTGGTGATCTACATGCCGCCCATCCCGGGCGCCTCCGACGAGGTGGCCGCGGAGCTGCTCAGGGTGTCGCAGGGGTCGGCCAAGCCCGTGCTGGCCACGTTCGAGGGGCATCTCGGTATGCACCCGGCGCTGCGGACGGGCCCGGCGCCCGAACGGGGCTCCATCCCGTCGTACGCGGCGCCGGAGGAGGCCGTCAGGGCCCTGGCACACGTGGTGCGCTACGCCACCTGGCGGGCGCACCCGGCCCCGCCGCCGCCCCGGCTCGACGACATCGACACCGCCCGGGCCCGCGAGCTCGTCGCGCGGGCGCTCGGCGACGAGGGGCCCGCCCCCGCGCCGGGCGCGTTCGCCGAACCCGGTCCGCCGGTCGAGCTGGACGCCGCCGACCTGCTGTCCTGCTACGGGCTGAGCGTGTGGCCCGCGGAGCTGGTGCGCTCACCGGAGGAGGCGGTCGACGCGGCCGAGCGGCTGGGCTGGCCCGTGGTGCTCAAGGTGGCCGACCCCGACGCCTCCCGCCGGGCCGGCACCGTACGGCTGGGCCTGGCCGGGCCCGACAGCGTCCGCCACGCCTACGCCGAGTTCGCGGCCCAGCTCGGCGCGGACACCGAGCTGGCCGTGCAGCGGATGGCGCCGCAGCCGGCCGTGCCGACCGTGGTGGGCGTGGCCGACGACCCGGGGTTCGGGCCCGTCGTGTCGTTCGGGCTGGGCGAGGTGACCGCGCGCCTGCTGCTCGACCAGGGCTACCGGCTCGCGCCGCTCAGCCGCGAGGACGCCGCCGAGCTGGTGCGCTCGGTCCGGGCGGCGCCGCTGCTGTTCGGCGAGTACGGCTACCCGCCCGTCGCCGTCGACGCCCTGGAGGACCTCCTCGTCCGGGTGGGCCGTCTGGCCGGCGACCTGCCGGAGCTGGCCCGGCTCGACCTCGACCAGGTCCTCGTGGGCGAGTCGGACGTCATCGTGCTCGGCGCCCGGGCGCGGCTGCGCACCCCGGCGGGGCCGCGCCTGGACGCGGGGCCGCGCCGGCTCGCCTGACGTCCGTACGCACAGATTCAGACCGTTATAGAGCGTTATGTACGGCGGGTGAGGGTGCAGCGCGCTCCTGGCAGGATGGACCCATGAGGGAAACCCGAGTCTCAGCCGCGGGACTGCGCGAAGCGATCGAGCGCAGCGGCTACTATCCCGACCTCGTCACCGATGCGGTCGAATCCGCGCTGGGCAAGGAGGCCGTGGCCGCGTTCGTGGTGCACCACGAGGCCACCTTCGATCCCGCCATGGAGGTGCGCCGGCACGTCACCGTGCTGGTGCTGACGACGTCCAGGCTGCTGGTCTGCCACACCGACGAGCACCCGGCCGTCGAGGGCGTCTCCGCCTCCCACGCCTCGACCACCACCGAGGCGGTCCGCCTGAGCCGGGTCCAGTCGGTCGCGGTCACCCGCGTCGTCCCCGACCCCGCCTCCTACTCGCCCGGCTCACCGCCCACCGAGGTCACGCTGACGATCGGCTGGGGCGCCATCTCCCACGTCGACCTGGAGCCGGCCACCTGCGGCGACGAAAACTGCGAGGCCGACCACGGCTACACGGGCGCGATCACGGCCGACGACCTGTCGCTGCGCGTCAGCGAGGCGGCCGACGGGCCCGAGGCGGTCGGCCACGTCCTGGCGTTCGCCAAGGCCCTGTCCGAGGCCACCGCCCACGTCACGGCCTAGACACCGACTCTGCGGCCGGAAGCACTGGGCACGCGCGTCCGCGCCGATAAGCTCGGGGAATGGTGGACACCGCGCCCCTGATCCCGGCCTACGGCGGAGCGTCGCTGGCCGACCTGCCCCACTCGCTGCTGGCCGCCCTCGGGCTCGACGGCCCTAACCCTCTCGGCGTCCGGCCGGCCGAGAGCGTCTGCATGTTCCTCGTCGACGGACTCGGCGCCGAGCTGCTGCGCGCCCACGCCGACACCGCCCCCTTCCTCACCGCCGCGACCGGCCGGACGCTCACGGCGGGGTTCCCCGCGACCACGGCCACGAGCCTGTGCTCGCTCGGCACCGGAGTCCCGCCGGGCGAGCACGGCATGCTCGGGCTGATGCTGGCCGTCCCCGGCACCGGCCGGCTGCTCAACTGTCTCAGGTGGACGATGCCCGACGGGCTCGCCGTGGCCCCCGAGACCTGGCAGCCCGCCACCACCGTCTTCCAGCGGGCCGGCCGGGCCGGGATCGCCGCGAGCTACGTCGGCCCCGCCGAGTTCCAGGGCACCGGGCTGACCGAGGCCGTCTACCGGGGCGTGCGCCACCTCGCCGCCGACACCGTCGACGAGCGCGTCGAGGCGGTCCGCCGGGCGCTGCTGGAGCCGCCCGCGTACGTGACCGTCTACTACGGAGACCTCGACTCCGCCGGCCACCGGCACGGATGGGGCGGCGAGGAGTGGCTGCGGCAGCTCGCGATCGTCGACCGGATGGCCGAACGGCTGGCCGAGGCGCTGCCCGGCGGCTGCGCCCTCTACGTCACCGCCGACCACGGCATGGTCAACGTCACCACCAAGCTCGACGCCGAACGCGAGCCCGCCCTGACGCGCGGAGTGGCCCTGCTGGGCGGCGAGGCGCGGGCCCGGCACGTCTACGCCGAGGAGGGCGCCGCCGGTGACGTGCTGGCCGCCTGGCGAGACACCCTCGCCGGTCAGGCCTGGGTGGTGTCCCGGCAGGAGGCCGTCGAGTCCGGCTGGTTCGGCCCCGGTGTGCGGGCCGAGTGGCTGCCGCGCATCGGCGACGTGCTGGCGGTCCCGTACACCGACCTGGCCATCACGGCCCCCGGCGCGCACCGCGTCGAGGCGGCGTTCGTCGGCTACCACGGCTCGATGACCGCCGCCGAGCAGCACGTGCCGCTGCTGGAGGTGAGCACCCGTTGACGTCCCGCCTGGAGGAACCTGTTATGAACCCGCTGATCACCCCCGCCGGCCTCGCCGCACTCGACGCCGCGAGCGTCCTCGACGTCCGCTGGCGCCTCGGCGGACCGGCCGGCATCGACCTCTACCGTGAGGGGCACCTGCCGGGCGCCGTCTTCTGCGACGTCGACGCCGACCTCGCCGCCTCGCCCGGCACCGCCGGGCGCCACCCGCTGCCGTCCGCCGAGCACTTCCAGCGCGCGATGCGGCGGCTCGGCGTGCGCGACGGGCGGCCTGTCGTGGTGTACGACGACGCGGGCTCCACCATCGCCGCCCGCGCATGGTGGACGCTGCGCTACTTCGGCCACCAGGACGTGCGGGTGCTCGACGGCGGGCTGGCCGCCTGGACCGAGGCGGGCCTGCCGACCGACAAGGAGCCGGTCGCCGCCGCCCCGGGCGACTTCACCGCCAGGCCGGGCGGGATGCCGATGCTCACCGCCGAGCAGGCCGCGGCGCTGGCCGGTGACGGGGTGCTGCTGGACGCCCGCGCGGGGGAGCGCTACCGGGGCGAGGTGGAGCCCGTCGACCCGGTGGCCGGGCACATCCCGGGCGCCGTCAGCGCGCCGACCACCGACAACGTCGGTCCCGACGGCAGGTTCCTGCCGCCGGACGAGCTGCGGGCCCGCTTCGCCGGGCTCGGCGTGCGCGACGGCGTGGCGGCCGGGGCCTACTGCGGCTCCGGCGTGACCGCCGCCCACCAGGTGCTCGCCCTGGAACTGGCCGGGCTGCCCGCCGCCCTCTACGTCGGCTCCTGGTCGCACTGGGTGGCCGACCCGGGCAGGCCCGTCGCCACCGGCTGATCCCCGGCGCCGAAACACGCGAACCCCGCCACCCCCGTCTCGGCCGCGGCCGCCGCCAGCGCCGAGGCGGGGGACCGACCGGCGGCCAGCAGCCCGTGGAACGCCGTCATCACGGCGAGCGCGTCGGCGTCGCGCACCGGCACCAGCCCGGCGACCACGCAGGTGGCGCCCCTGGCCAGGAACGTGCCCGCCAGCCCGAGCGGCGCGCCCTCCGCCGGCGTGCGCGCCATGCCCGAGTCGCACGCCGACAGCACCACCAGCCGGGCCGCCGCGTCCACGTCCAGCAGGTCGTACGCCATGAGCGGCCCGTCCTCCAGCGTGATGGCCGACAGCAGCGGGCTGCGCGCGTGGAACACCCCGTGCGCCGCCAGATGCAGCACGTCGGCCCCGGCGAGCGCCGCCAGCACCGTGCCGGCGCGGGCGGGCACCTCATGCCCGCCGGGATGCAGGCGGAGCACCCGGCCGACCTCCTCCCGCGCGTGCGCCAGCCCCGGCCCCGCCGCCGCGGCCACCACGAGCCGTCCCGCACGGGTGCCGGCGCACGGTGGGGTGGCATCGCCCGGGTGCGCGCACGGGTGTGAGCACGGGTGTGAGGACGGTGGGGCAACGGCGGGTCGGGCGCCGCGGGTGGCCGCGAGCCAGGCCGCCGCGCTCGCGGCCACACTCACCGGACGGCCGGTCAGGCCCGGCAGCGCCGCCCAGGGCAGCGTGTAGAGCGCCCCGGCGGGCACGACCACCATCGGCCGCCCCTCCAGGTCCCCGGCCAGCGGCCACAGCAGCAGCCGCTCCACCTCCTCCGCCGCGGCCCGCACCAGCCCGCCCCCCGCGCCGGAACCGCGTCCGGAACCACTGCCGTGGCCAGCGCCGGAAGCAACGCCGGAACCACTGCCGTGGCCAGGGCCGGAAGCAACGCCGGCACCAGTGCCGTAGCCGGGGCCGGAAGCCGGGCCGGGACCTGTGCCGGGATCCGTGCCGTCAGGGAGGGCGCCGTCACGCAGGGTGTGCCTGCGCAGCGCGTAGCGCAGCCGGATGACCGCCTCGGTGACCGCCTCGATCCGGCCCAGCGCCCGCAGCCTGACCCCACGGCCGGTGACGACCAGCGCCAGCAGCGACGACTCCTGCGCCACGAATTCCACCAGCGCCGCCTCGCCGAGCGCGTCCCGCACCAGGCCGACGTCGATCGGCCCGCCGGCGTCCGCCGGACCGGCCAGCGCCCGCCACCGCTCCGCCCACGCGAAGACGCCCTCGGCGCCGCCGTCTCGCACCGCCAGCCGCAGTCCGAGCCCCGCCAGCCGCGCCCCGGCCCGCGCCGCGTGCGCCCGGAGCGCCGGGTCGTCGAACGTCCTGACCTGGCCGCCCACCTCGGCGAGCCCGTCCCGTACGGCGCGGAGCGCCCCGCCGGGGTCCCCGCGCAACTGGGCCTCGAGCGCGAGCGCGTGGTGCCGCACCGGCCCCGGCACCTGGGCCGCCTTCACCGGGGCGGCCACGGCGGCCTGCTCGCTCTCCGGCCGGGCGAGGCGGGCGAGCTGACCGGTGGCTGTTCGCTCGTCGCCCAGCGCCAGCGCGATCTCGGCCGCCTCCAGCCGCAGCGCGGCGGCGGCGGCGCGGTGGGCGGTGTGCCCGTCCAGCTCACCGGCGCAGTGGACGACCTCCGCCAGCAGCGCCGGCGTGGGGCCGTCGAGCGCCAGGCGCGCCCGCAGCACCACCTCCCGGGCCGGCGGCAGCCACGACCGCCTGCCCTGGAGCGCCAGCTCCCGTTCCGCCCGTTCCGCCACCGCCAGCGCGCGCCGGGCGTCGCCGGTGAGGAGCTCGGCCTGTGCCAGCTTCAGCCGCGCGTCGGCCAGCGCCACCTGCGCCCCGGACGCCTCCAGCTCGGGTACGGCGCGGCTGAGCAGTTCCCTGGCCTCGCCCGCCAGATGGGCGGCCAGCAGGGCTGCGGCGAAGTCCGCCCGCATCGTCGCCAGCCTTTCCGGGAAGCCGAACAGGGTGTCCTCGGCCGCCTGGTAGTGCCCGAAGGCGCCCGCGATGTCGCCCCGCCGTACGGCGAGGAACGGCAGGTTGGCGGCGGCCAGCCGGGACAGGTGGTCGAGCCCGGCGTGCCGGGCGATGCGCAGGCAGCCGGCCACGTCGCGGGTGGCGGCGTCCCAGTCGCCCCGGTAGGCGTGCACCAGCCCGCGGTTGAGCAGCCCGCCGGCCAGGAACCTGCGGTCGTCGATCGTGCCCGGCGCGCCGGTGAGCGTCGCCACCGCCCGATCGCACGCGGCGACGGCCTCCGCGTAGCGGCCCAGGTGGGCCAGGGCCACGGCCCGCTGGGTGTCGAGCTTGGCCCGGTCCAGCGGCGACAGGTGCGGCCGGGCCAGGGCGGCGATGCCGAGCGCCTGCAACGGGTGGCCGCGTTCGGTCCGTACGGTCACCAGGGAGAGCCGGGCCTGGGCGAGCCGGGCGCGCGGCGCGCCGCGGGAGGCGATGGCGCGGCGCAGGTGCTCCTCGGCCGCCTGGAGGTCGCCCAGCTCGCGGG
This sequence comes from Nonomuraea muscovyensis, assembly GCF_014207745.1. NCBI lineage: Bacteria > Bacillati > Actinomycetota > Actinomycetes > Streptosporangiales > Streptosporangiaceae > Nonomuraea > Nonomuraea muscovyensis. Next base: position 2,781,403 of record NZ_JACHJB010000002.1, on the reverse strand, counting down.
CGGCGAGCGCCATGGCGCGCAACGCGATGACGACAGCCTCGACGGCGCCGGCGGTCTCGGCCGCGGCGAGCACCTCGCGGCCCGCGTCGAGCGCCTGGCGGGGGTCCACGACGGCCTGCGACACCGCAGCCTCAGCCTCGGCCACCAACGCCTCCACGGCCGCCGCCCGACCACGGGCCGCCGGACCACGGGCCGCCGGACCGAGGACAACCGGGCTGTGGGGTCCAGGGCTGTGGGGCGCAGGGCTGTGGGGTCCAGGGCTGTGGAGCGCAGGGCTGTGGGGCGCAGGGCCGGGGACCGCAGGGCCGTGGGGTGCCGGGTCATGGGCGCGTGGCACGCCCGCGGCTGGATCGGTCTCGCGTGACGCGTCGTGGGCGGGTTCATCCCCGGCCGGCGCGTGCCTGTGCGGCGTGTCCCGGTGGAGCGCGTCTTGGGGTGGGTGGTCCTGGGCGGGTCCGTCCTCGGGTGGGTCGTCTGGAAGGTGTCCTTCTCGGAACGGCTCGCCGGGGTCGGGGCGATGGAACGTTCCAGAGAGCGCGTCCGGTTCGGGGCATGCGGGGGGTTCGTGGAGTGCGGTCAAGGGTGGGGTCGCGGGCCTCTCGGGCGGGGCCGCCGAAGGCGGCGACGGGGGCGGGCGGGGAGCCGGTGCGGCGCCGCGCGCAGGCGGCGCCGCACCGGCTCCGTGCCCGGTCAGGGACGGATACGCACCCACCTGGTCTGGACGGGCGCGTGACCCGGCCGGTGGCAGACCACGCTGAGCCAGCCCGGAGGCAGGCCTGTGGCCGCGAACTGGCCGGTGGTGGGCAGACGCCTCGTGAGCGTCAGATGGGGGGTCCGGACATCGACATGGCTGCCCTCACCCGGGGGCGGGATCACCTGCCCCGCGATGTCGATGAGCCCGTCGCCCACCGTCACCTCCAGGTCGAAGGTGAGGCCGGAGGCGACGAACCGGACCATGTGGCAGCCGTCCGAGCCCCGCACCTCGGCGGGTGCGGGAAGCTCGGCGGGCGCGGCGGTGACCGCTTGGGGGACCCTGAGCCCGTAGGCATCGCGTGCGGCGGCGGACACGTGCCCGGGGATCGGGTCGTTCCCGGCGGCCAACCGGAGGGCCGCCAGGAAATAGTCTTCGTTGATCATTGCACCGTCTCCTGTAGTGAGAGCAGGGTGCGCAGTTTTTCCAGGCACCGCGTCCGGGTGGGGCCCACGCTGCCGATGGGCACTCCCAGACGAAGTGCGACTTGCTGGTATCCAACATCTGCCGCGACCAGCTGGAGCAGTGTGCGACAAGGTTCGTTCAGGGAGGAGACCGTCTTCCAGAGCAGGCGGCTGCTGTCGGCCTCCAGGACGGCCGCCGCCGGGTCGGGCTCACGCACCAGGTCGAAGCGCGGGGCGAAGGTGAGGTCCTTTCTGGAGATGAGCATTGCTTCGCGACGCGTGGTCGTGGCGAGCCACGCGCCGACCCCCGCCGGGTCCCTGATGGTGTGGAGATGCTCGAGCAGACGCAGCCACGCTCCTTGGACAGCGTCCGCGGCATCGGATTCGTTCAGCCCGCAGGCCCGCGCGACGGCCCACATGCGGGGCCCGAAGCGGGACTCGAGCTCGTCCCAGGCCGTCTGGTCGTCGTCGGCCGCGGCTTCGAGCAACTCCTTGGGATCGCGTGGCTCCCGCATGCGGCCTCCTTCGCCCAGTGCCCCACGATGTTGTCTCATCGTGATGGGTCGAGGACTGAGCGTAAACTCTACAGACTCGCCGGGACGAGAACTCCGAGATCGGGAATTTGCCGGGACTCCTCGGGGTCCAGCAGTCCCCTGACCGCCTCCAGGGCCGGCCGGTCCCTGGCGGCGTCGGCGACGGCCCCCGCGACCAGGGCCGCGGCGAACGACGTGCCGCTCCACGCCGCGTACCCGGCGAACCCCCCGCCCTCCAGGTACGTGCTGGTCAGCCACTCGCCGCGGGCGCAGGCGTCGACCCAGGAGCCGTAGGAGGAGAACGGCGACCTGCGCTCCTGCGCGGCGTCGACCGCGCCCACGCCCACCACGCCCGGCAGCGCCGCCGGCCAGAAGGGCCGGTCGCCGGCGGTGTTGCCGGCGCAGGCGACCGTCACCGTGTCGGGGAACGCGCTGAGCGCGTCGGCCAGCAGGGAAGGCGGCCGGTCGTCGAAGGTGTGGCAGCCGAACGACAGGTTGAGCACCTGGGGGGCGCGGTCACGCAGCCGGTTGAGTGCCCGGATCACGTGGGCCTCGTCGCCGACGCCGTCGCCGTTGAGCACCCGGCAGGAGGTGAGCGCCACGCCGGGCGCCTGCCGCAGGATCAGCCCGGCGATGAACGTGCCGTGCCCCGCCTGGGCGCCCTCGGTGGAGTCGCCGTCGTCGCGGCCCAGCCCGCCGTACCACTCGCTGCCCGTCCACCAGGGGTGCTTGGCCACGCCGGTGTCGAGCAGGCCCACGACCACGGGCGAGCGGGCCCGCCCCGGCCGGTAGGGGAGGGGGCGGACCGGGAACGGCCGGGAGGCGGGCCCGCCGAAGAACAGCGGCTGCCCGACCACGACGTGGTTGGGCGAGGCCCGGAACCCGCGTTCGCGCAGATCCCTGGTGATCTCGCACGGGTCGGCGCCGGACGACAGGTGGATCACGCAGACGCCGTCGCTCTCGGACACCGCCCGGGTCCAGCGCGCCACGACCGACAGCGCGCTCCGATCGGCCAGCACCTGACCTGGCCGGATGAGCGACTCGCCGGCGGATTGGATGTCCATGAGCCGTTATCTATCCGCGCGCGGGCCGGTGTCACACGCCGACGCCGCAACAACTTGGTATGTCCCCCCTCTGGCATCGGATTGCGACCGACGGTAGTCTCTCCCTAGTCACTTGTGATCATCCCAGGACGAGGCCGTTGGGGAAGGCGCACCTCGTACCGAAACGGGAGGTCCGGTGTCTGCTCGTGGCGTGCTGTACGTCCACTCGGCTCAGCCCGCGCTGTGCCCTCATATCGAATGGGCGGTCGCGGGCGTCCTTGGCGTGCCCGTGGACCTGACGTGGACGCCGCAACCCGCCGCGCCCAACGTCGTACGGGCGCAGGCGGAGTGGGAAGGCCGCCCGGGCATCGCGGCGGCCATCGCGTCCTCCCTGATGGGCTGGCAGCGCATCAGGTTCGAGATCACCGAGGACGCCTCATCCGGCGTCGACGGGTCCCGCCATGCCTACACCCCGACGCTCGGCGCCTTCAGCGCCGTCATCGGCGCCGCGGGCGACATCATGGTCCCCGAGGACCGGCTGCGGGCGGTCATGCTGACGGCCTCCCAGGGGCGCTGCGTGCTGGAGGACGAGCTCGACAGGATGCTGGGCAAGCCGTGGGACGAGGAACTGGAGCCGTTCCGCTACGCGGGGGACGGCGCGCCGGTCCGCTGGCTGCACGCCGCCGTCTGACCCGCCCCGGGCGGGTTCTCCCCTCGCCCGGCCGCCCCGGCGGTGGCCCGCGCCTGGCCCGCCCCGGCGGATCGCCCCGACTGACGTCTCCTCCCCACGCCTGCCGTCCCGAACGGTCGCCGGACACACGAACGGCCCCGCACCGGTCATCGGTGCGGGGCCGTCGCGTGTCGTGTGCAGGGGCTGTCCGACCTGGTGGCCGGGGCTGGGCCGGCCGGTCGCCGTGACGGCCGCGGGGGCCGTCACGCGTCGGTTAGAGGGGGATGTTGCCGTGCGCGCCCCTGGCCGGGGTGGCCTGGGCGAGCACCTTGGCGATCGCGCCGCGCGTCTCCGCGGGCTTGAGCACCTCGTCGATCACGCCGAGCTCCTGGGCGCGGGCGAGCCCACCGGCCGTCTTCTCGTGCTCGGCGGCCAGGCGCTGCTCCAACTCGGCGCGCTCCTCCTCGGGCGCCGCCGCGAGGTCGCGCCGCTTGAGGACGCGCACCGCGGCCACCGCGCCCATGACCGCGACCTCGGTGGTCGGCCAGGCGAACACCTTGGTCGCGCCGAGCGCGCGGGAGTTCATCGCGACGTACGCCCCGCCGTATGCCTTGCGGGTGACCAGCGTGACCCGCGGCACCGACGCCTCGGCGAACGCGTGCAGCAGCTTGGCGCCCCGCCGGACCACGCCGTCGTGCTCCTGGCCGACACCCGGCAGGTAGCCCGGCACGTCCACGAGGACCACCAGCGGCACGCCGAAGGCATCGCACATGCGGACGAACCGGGCGGCCTTCTCGGCGGAGGTGGCGTCGAGGCACCCGCCGAGCCGCAGCGGGTTGTTGGCGACCACACCGACCGTCCGGCCGCCGAGACGGCCGAGGGTGGTGACGATGTTGGGCGCCCACTTCGGATGCAGCTCGACGCCGGGCTCGTCGAGCAGGCCGTTGACCAGCGGCTTGACGTCGTAGGCGCGGCGGGCCGACTCGGGCAGCAGGGTGGAGAAGTCGACCTCCTCCACGGCGGAGGTGCGCACCCGGCCCTGGTGGCCGAGGAGCACGGCGAGCTGGCGCGCCTTGAGCAGCGCGTCGGTCTCGGTCTTGGTGACGACGTGCACGACACCGCTGCGCTTGCTGTGCGGCTCGGGGCCGCCGAGCGCGGCGCTGTCGACGTCCTGACCGGTGACGCTGCGGACCACGTCGGGCCCGGTGACGAAGATGCGGCCGGAGTCGGCGAGGATGACCAGGTCGGTGAGGGCGGGGCCGTATGCGGCGCCACCGGCGGCCGGGCCGACGACCACGGAGATCTGGGGGACGACGCCGGACGCCTTGGTCATGGCGGCGAAGACCCGGCCGACGGCGTGCAGCGACTCGACGCCTTCGGCGAGTCGCGCACCACCGGAGTGCCAGATCCCGATGACCGGCACCCGTTCGCGGACGGCCACGTCGTAGGCGTGCACGATGTGCTCGCAGCCCTCGCTGCCCATCGCGCCGCCCTGGAAGCGGGCGTCACTGCAGAAGGCGACGACGGGGACGCCCTCGACGCGGCCCATGGCGGCGAGCACGCCGCTCTTGTCCTGGGGAGTGATCAGCAGCAGTGAGCCCTCGTCGAGCAGCGCGGCCAGCCGGACGGCCGGATCGCGGGGATCGGCGGGCTCCGTGTCGGAGCCCCGCGTCACCCCCCTGTTGTCGATCACGGTCATCTAAGCCCCCTTGAACACGACGGCCACGTTGTGACCCCCGAACCCGAACGAGTTGTTGACCGCGGCGATGTCGCCTTCGGGCAGCGAGCGGTTGGCCCCGTGGACGAGGTCCACCTCGATGCCGTCGTCGGGGTTGTCGAGGTTGATGGTCGCCGGCACGACGCGGTCGTACAGCGCCTTGATCGTGAAGACGGACTCGATGCCGCCCGCGCCGCCCAGCAGGTGGCCCGTCATCGACTTGGTGGAGGTGACGAGCGGGTGGGTGCCGATGGACTTGGCCACGGCCTGCGCCTCGATCACGTCGCCGGCGGGCGTCGAGGTGGCGTGCGCGTTGACGTGCTTGACGTCGAGGCCGGTGACGTCGGCGTCGTTGAGCGCCTGCGTCATCGCCATGATCACGCCACGGCCCTCGGGCTCCGGCTGGGTGATGTGGTGGGAGTCGGCGGAGTAGCCGACCCCGGCGGCGTAGGCGTAGATGCGGGCGCCGCGAGCCCTGGCGTGCTCCTCGGACTCCAGCACGATGATGCCGGCGCCCTCTCCGAGCACGAATCCGTCGCGGTCGCGGTCCCACGGCCTCGACGCGCCGGCCGGGTCGTCGTTGCGGGTCGACATGGCCCGCGCCGCGGCGAAGGCCGCGATGTTGAGCCCGTGGATCGCGGCCTCGGTGCCGCCCGCCACGACCACGTCGGCGCGGCCCGCCCGGATCATGTCCATCGCGTAGCCGATGGCCTCCGCGCCGGAGGCGCAGGCGGACACCGTCGCGTGCACGCCCGCCTGGGCGCCCCGGTCGAGGCCGATCCAGGCGGCCGGGCCGTTGGGCATGAGCATCGGCACGGTGAACGGCGACAGGCGGTTCCAGCCGCGTTCCTTGTAGGTGTCGTAGGCCGACAGCGTGGTGTTGATGCCGCCGATGCCACTGGACACCACGACGCCGAGCCGCTCGGGCGCCACCTCGGGGGCACCCGCGTCCTGCCAGGCCTCGCGGGCGGCGACCATCGCGAACTGCTCGCTGCGGTCGAGGCGGCGCGCCTCCGGCCTGGGCAGCACCTCGGCCGGGTCGACCGCGGCCGTCCCCGCGAACGTCACGGGGACGGTGTCGACCCAGTCTTCGGTGAGGGTCTTGACACCCGACTGACCGGCGAGGAGCGCCGACCAGGTCGAGGTGACGTCTCCACCGACGGGCGTCGTCGCGCCAAGCCCGGTGACGACGACACGTACCCGGTTCGCACTCACGTTTTCGCGCTCCTTGTCGATCTGAAGGGTCGTTCGGCAGGGCCGGCCCGCGCGGGGCCGGGCCGCTAGTTCTTGATGAAGTTGAGCACGTCCTGGACCGTCTTCAGGTTCTTGAGCTGGTCGTCGGGGATCTCGACGCCGAACTCGTCCTGGGCGGCCACGGCGATCTCGACCATGGACAGCGAGTCGATGTCGAGGTCGTCCACGAAGCTCTTGTCCGGGGTGACCTCGCCGGCCGGGATGCCGGTGATCTCGTTGATGATCTTGCCGAGGCCCGCGAGGATCTCCTGCTCGGTGGCAGCCATGTCGTTGGTTCTCCTTTGGTTTCTTTGGTTCGGTACGGCTCACGCCGTACGAGCTGATGAGGTGCGGCGTGAGCCGTACCGGATCCTACGGAATCTCGATCACTTGGCCCGCGTAGGTCAGGCCGGCGCCGAAGCCTAGAGCGAGCACGAGGTCGCCCGAGCGGACCTCGCCACGCTCCAGCATGCGCGACAGCGCGAGCGGGATGGACGCGGCGGAGGTGTTGCCGGCGGTGACGATGTCACGCGCGATGACGGCGTTGTCGGCGCCGAGCTTGCGCGCGATGGCTTCGATGATGCGCAGGTTGGCCTGGTGGGGGACGAACGCGGCCAGCTCCGACGGGTCGACGCCGGCGCGCTCGCAGGCCTCCTTGGCCACCGGGTGCAGCGCGGTGGTGGCCCAGCGGAAGACGGTCTGGCCCTCCTGGTGGAGGAAGCTGTCGCGGTCGTTGATGATGATCGCGTCGGACCTGTCGCCCGCGCTGCCCCACACGACCGGACCGATCCCGGGCGTGTCGGACGGGGCGACCACGGCGGCGCCCGCGCCGTCGGCGAAGATCACGGCGGTCGCCCTGTCGGTCCAGTCGATCCACTGCGACAGCTTCTCGGACCCGATGACGAGCACGTTGCGCGCGGTTCCGCCGCGGACGGCGGCGCTGGCGGTGGCGAGCGCGTAGCAGAACCCGGCGCAGGCGGCGTTCACGTCGAACGCGCCGGGGGACTCGATGCCGAGGCGGTGCGCGACGACGGCGGCGGCGTTGGGGATCTGGCTCTCCAGCGTGCAGGTGGCCACGATCACCAGGTCGATGTCGCTGGCCGCCAGCCCGCTGGCGGCCAGCGCCTTGCCGCCGGCCTGCACGGCCATGTCCTCGACCGTCTCGCCTTCGGGGGCGACCCTGCGCTCCTTGATGCCGACCCGCGACTGGATCCACTCGTCGTTGGTGTCCATGGTCTTGGCCAGGTCGTCGTTGGTGACGATGGTGGCCGGCTGGTAGTGGCCGAAGCCCAGCACCTTCGCGCCGGCGGCGACGTCGGGAATCCTCACTTGATCAGCTCCCTGGCAGCGTCGAGGTCGTCGGGGGTCTTCAGGGCGACGGTGGGCACGCCCCGCAGCCCTCGCTTGGCCAGGCCGGTCAAGGTGCCGCCGGGCAGCAGCTCGATGATCGCGGTCACGCCCAGCTCGGCCATGGCGGTCATGCACAGATCCCACCGGACGGGGCTGCTGACCTGCCCGACCAGCCGCTCGACGAGGTCGGCGCCGTCGGTCACGGTCTGGCCGTCGGCGTTGGACAGCAGCCTGACCGCGGGGTCGGCGGGGGTGACGGAGGCGGCGGCCTCGCGCAGGTGGGCCACGGCCGGCGCCATGTGCGCCGTGTGGAAGGCGCCCGCGACGGACAGCGGGATGAGGCGGGCGCGCGCCGGGGCGTCGTCCTTGAACGCGGCGAGCTGCTCCAGGGTGCCGCCGGCGACGATCTGGCCGGCGCCGTTGATGTTGGCGGGGGTCAGGCCGTGTCGCTCGACGGCGGCCAGCACGTCGGCCTCGACGCCGCCCAGCACCGCGGTCATGCCGGTCTCGGTGACGGCGGCGGCCTTGGCCATGGCCTGGGCGCGCTCGCGGACCAGGGCCAGCGCCTGCTCGGCGGTCAGCGCCCCGGACAGCGCGGCGGCGGCGAACTCGCCCACGCTGTGTCCGGCCAGCAGGCCGGGCGTGACGCCAAGCGCCTCGGCCGAGGCGAGCGCGGCGGCCACCAGCAGCGGCTGGGCCACGGCGGTGTCACGGATCTCGTCGGCGCCCGCGGTGGTGCCGTAGGCGATCAGGTCGAGGCCGGCGACGTCGGACCAGGCGGCGAGCCGGTCGGCGAAACCGGGCACTTCGAGCCAGGGCGTCAGGAAACCTGGAGTCTGGGCGCCTTGGCCCGGCGCGACGATTGCTAGCACGCAAACAACCCTGCCCTGTAGAACTCCGACACGCGGCTAAGGAAGCGTACGAACTTTGTCCAAGGTCTTTTGTAGGTTCTCTACAGTGGGGGTTTCTGGCAGATTACGTTAGCGCCCGCCACATCACGGCGGACTCCGTGAGCCTGCCGAGGATGAGCCCTACCTGCAGGGTGAAGGCGGAACGGCCCTCGGTCGGCTGGTAGCCGGTCAGCTCGGTGATCTTCTTGAGGCGGTAGCGGACCGTGTTGGGATGCACGAACAGCAGGCGGGCCGTGGCCTCCAGAGAGGTGCCCTGCTCCAGGTAGGTGGCCAGCGTGTCGAGCAGCGGGGTGCCGGCCAGCGGCAGGTAGACGTTCTCGACGAGCTGCTCCCTGGCGTCCTCGTCGCCGTCCAGCGCGCGCTCGGCGAGCAGGTCGTCGGCGTGCACGGGACGCGGCGCGTCGGGCCAGCCGGCCGACGCCTTCAGCCCGGCCAGGGCGGCCCTGGCGGAGCGCGCGGCGGCGTGCAGGTCGGGCACCTCGGGGCCGATGACGATGGGGCCGGGACCGAAGCGGGCCACGACCTGCCTGGCCGCGTGCTGGACGCTGTCGGCGCCGCCGACGATGACGATCAGCCGGTCGGCCTGCACCCCGGCGAGCAGGTCCATGCCGATGCGGCGGCCCTTCTCCCGCAGCCCGTCGATCACGGCCCGCGGGTCGTCGTCGGGGGCGTGGCCGGCGATCACGACCACGGGGGCGGAGGTCCAGCCGAGCGCCGCGGCCCAGGAGTGGAGGCCGTCGTCCACCTCGCCCCGCACCAGCGCGTCGACGATGAGGGCCTCCAGCCGGGAGTCCCAGGAACCGCGCGCCTCGGCCTCGCGCGCGTAGACCTGCGCGGCGGCGAAGGCCACGTCGCGGGTGTAGCGCAGCATGGCCTGCTGGAGCTGGTCCTCGCCGCCCGGCGCGGCCAGTTCGTCGGTCTGCGCCTCGACCACCTCGACCACGATCCGGACGATGTCCACGGTCTGCTGGAGCGAGATCGACCGCTTCAGCTCGCGCGGCGCGGTGCCGAAGAACTCGATGCTGGGCGTCGGACGGTCCTCGCCCGCGTGCTGGAACCACTCGACGAAGGCCGCGATGCCCGCCTGGGCCACCAGGCCCACCCACGAGCGGTCCTCGGCGCTGAGCGCGCGGAACCACGGCAGCTGCTCGTCCATGCGCGCCATCGCCGCCGTGCCGAGCGAGCCCATGGCCCGCTCCAGCCTGCGTGTGGTGTCCTCCCGGGTCCGGTCTGTCACTCCTCTAGACTGCCAGGTCCAGCCGGTCGCCGGTCCCGCAGGCCGCGAGCCGCGCGTCCGCCCGCGCCCGGAGCCGTTCCCGGGGACGGGCCGGGCGGACCGCGATCAGATGACGGCGACGGCGGTGATCAGGCCGATCGCCAGGTGGGTGACGGCGAGCAGCCGCGCGCCCGGCTGCAGCTCCGGCTCCTTGACCAGCTCGCGCACCGAGATGCCGACCACCTTGTCGAAGGCGAGCATCGCGACCGTCTGCACGACGATGCCGACCAGGCCGAACACCGCGGTGCCCGCGAGCCCCTCGGCGAGCCTGCCGCCCGACGACCAGATGGACGCCGCCACGATGAGCCCCACGGCGGCCAGCGCCGAGGTGGCCAGCAGCGTGGCGTTGGGGTTGCGCTCGCTGCGGATGATCGCGCTGAGCTTGCCCGGCGTGGCCAGGTCGATCACGTAGAAGCCGATGATCATCAGGATCATGCCGACGGCGGCGTACGCGGCGATGGCGCCCGAGCCGCGGAGCAGGGTTTCCAGCAGGGTCATGGTCGCTCGATTCGGTGAGGTACGAAGGACGATGTGTCGTCGGTGATGAGTCCGGAGGTCTCTCTGATGCCCAGTCCGGCCGACTCGTCGGCGACCATCCAGGCGCCGAGCACGGGACGCTGGCCGTCGAAGTCGGGCAGCGCGTCGAACGCCTGGTGGACGAACCCCTCCTGACCGTAGGAGCCGGGCGTCTCCTGCCCGCCGCCCGGGGTGACGACGCGCATCGAGGCGCCCTCCCGGCCGAGCAGCGGCTTGACGATGTACGAGGTCAGCTCGCGCGGCCCGTCGAGGTAGGCGGGCAGCAGGCTCGGATGCCCGGGATACAGCTCCCACAGGATGGCCAGCAGCGCCTTGTTGGACAGCAGCGCCTTCCACAGCGGCTCGATCCAGGTGCCGTGGCGCACGGCGTGCCGCCCGAACGGGTCGGCCAGCATCCACTCCCACGGGTAGAGCTTGAACACCGACCGGATCATCCGCTCCTCCATGTCGACGAAGCGACGGTTGAGCGAGTCCCAGCCGATGTCCTCCATGGCGACGGCGACCGTGTGCAGCCCCGCCTGGTCGGCGGTCTCCTGCAGGTAGGCCAGCGTCATCGCCTCCTCGCCCGTCTCGTCCATGTTGGTCCAGGCGAAGTGGGTGGGACCCGGCGGCAGCGTCATCGCCGACCAGCGGTCGATGAGCCGCTCGTGCACGGAGTTCCACTGGTCGTCGTCGGGGTGGGTGTCCTTCAGCCAGAACCACTGGACCACCGACGACTCCAGCAACGAGGTCGGGGTGTCGGCGTTGTACTCCAGCAGCTTGGCCGGGCCCGTGCCGTCGTAGCGCAGGTCGAAACGGCCGTACAGGTGGGGGTCGCGGCGCTCCCAGGACCGCGCGACGTCCTCGGCCGCCCACTCGGGGATGGCGAACTCGGCGAAGCGGCCGGCCTCCACGACGTGGCCCGCGGCCTGCAGGCACATCTCGTGCAGCTCCTCGACCTGCGCCTCCAGCGCCTCCACCTCGTCCATGGAGAACACGTAGTGGACGGACTCGTCCCAGTAGGGGCGGTTCAGCCCCTCGGGATGGGCGGCCCGATGGTAGGCCAGCCCCTGACTCTCTATGATCTTTTCCCAGCCGGGCCTGGGCGCCCTGTGCTCACGCCGCACGTGTCAGCTCCCGCTGCTCGACTTACTGCCGAAGCCGCCGCGCTGGATCGTCTTGCCGCTGCGTGAGTTGATCTCCACGTCCGACGGGCGGAAGGTGGTGCCGCTACGCACGCGGGTGCCGACCCGGTTGCCGCCGTAGTACCAGTGGTAGGCGCCGTGCGAGCCGCGGTAGTAGGTGGTGGTGCCGTTGTCGTCGTCGCAGTAGTCGTCGTCGACGACCTCGTAGGAGCCGTCCGGCAACTGCTCCTCCATGTTGACGCAGTCGGCGGCGACCTCGTCCTCCTGCACGGCCGAGCAGAACCCGACCACCATGAGGGAGACGACACCGATGACGGTCAGCGTGATGACCTTGGACGACTTGCCCGGTGGTTTCTGCTGCTGACCGGGAGGTTTCGGTTGCGCCATGAAGCTCCTGCTCTCATTGGCCGAACAGCTTATCGGTGACGTTCACGCCACATCAATCTGCAAAAAGGACGAACGCCGAGGGGGTAGGAGTTCCCCATGACACCGGTCGAGGCGCTGCGTGAGATCGCGTTCCTGCTGGAACGCGCGGGGGAGCCGACCTACCGGGTGCGCGCCTTCCGCCGCGCCGCCGCCGTGGTGGACGAGCTGCCCCCCGGCGAGCTGGAGCGACTCGCCGGCTCGGGCGGGCTGGCCGGTCTGCCCGGCATCGGCAAGGTCACCGCCCTGGTGATCACCGAGGCGCTCGCCGGGCAGGCGCCCACCTACCTGCGCCGGCTGCGCGACACCGCGGGCGCCGACCTGGGCGAGGAGGCGGCGGCGCTGCGCCGGGCGCTGCGCGGTGACCTGCACAGCCACTCCGACTGGTCGGACGGCGGCTCCCCGATCGAGGAGATGGCCGAGACCGCCCGGGCGCTCGGCCACGAGTACTGGGCGCTGACCGACCACTCGCCGCGCCTCACCGTCGCCCGCGGCCTGCCGCCCGACCGGCTGCGCCGCCAGCTCGACGAGGTGGCCCGGCTCAACGAGCGGTTCGCCCCGTTCCGGATCCTGACCGGCATCGAGGTCGACATCAACCCCGACGGCACGCTCGACCAGGAACCCGCGCTGCTGCGACGGCTCGACGTCGTCGTGGCGAGCGTCCACTCCAAGCTGCGCATGGAGCGCGGCGAGATGACCCGCCGCATGGTGACCGCGATCGCCGACCCCGACGTCGACGTGCTCGGCCACTGCACCGGGCGCGTGGTACGCGGCGACGGCAGGCGGGGCGGCCGCCGTCCGGAGTCGGAGTTCGACGCCGAGCTGGTCTTCGAGGCGTGCCGCCGCTTCGGCGTGGCCGTCGAGGTCAACTCCCGGCCGGACCGGCTCGACCCGCCCAAGCGGCTGCTGCGGCTGGCCTGCGAGATGGGGTGCCACTTCGCGATCGACTCCGACGCTCACGCGCCCGGTCAGCTCGACTGGCAGCGGTTCGGTTGCGAACGGGCGGCGCTGTGCGGCGTCCCGGCGGAGCGCGTCGTCAACACCTGGCCGCTCGCCGGCCTGCTCGCCTGGACCGGCCGCCGCTGACGGCCCCGGTACGGCGGCACGTGTCAGAGCACCTGCCGGGGTGCCTGGAGGGGTGCCTGGCGGGGCCTGGCGGGGCCGCCTGGCGGGGACGTGAGAGGGCTGTGGCGTGGTGGTGACGGGCACGTGCCTGTGGCGGTGCGGGGCGCGCGATTGTCGGTGGCCGCGCGTACCGTCCGGGTTGTGAACCGTACCGACCGGCTGTACGCGCTCGTCGAGGACCTGCGCGCGATCTCCCCCCGCTGCCGCTCCGCGCGCGAGCTCGCCGGGCGGTTCGAGGTGAGCGTCCGCACCATCGAGCGCGACATCGCCGCGCTGCAGGAGTCGGGGGTGCCGATCTACGCCGAGCCGGGACGCAGGGGCGGCTACGCCATCGACAAGACGATGTCGCTCCCGCCGCTCAACTTCACACCGGCGGAGGCGGTGGCCATCGCCGTGGCGCTCAGCCGGGCGGGCGACCAGCCGTTCGGCAGGCAGGCGCGCAGCGCGTTACGCAAGGTGGTGGCCGCGATGCCGGGCCCGGAGGGCGAGCTGGCCAGGGAGCTGGCGCGCCGGGTCCAGCTGATCGCCGAGCCGGGCGGCGCGGAGCGGCCGCTGGGCGCCGAGGGGGTCTCGCGCGCGATCGAGGAGGCGTTGCTGCGCCGCAGGGTGCTCAGGCTCGACTACGCCGACGCCAAGGGGGCGCTGACCTCGCGGGAGGTGGAGCCGGGGGTCTTCCTGGGCGGGCGGGGCGGCTTCTGGTATCTCGTGGCCTGGTGCCGCCTGCGCGACGACGTGCGCGTCTTCCGGCTCGACCGCATCGCCGCCGCCGTGGTCACCGGGGAGCGCTGTCCCGACCGGCCGGTGGAGCGGTTCGCCACGGACGTGCCGGAGATGATCGTGCACGGAGCCGTCCTCGACTGAGCACAGATGTTCGACAAGTCAAGCGAAAACACCGACATAGGGTTGTCGCTCCGCCGTTGGATCGTTGTCCTGTTCGAGAAAGTGAGGAAACGATGGACAACACGGTGACCTGGTTCGAGGTGGCGACGGCTGACCCCGGGAGCGCCGAGCGCTTCTACGGGGGTCTGTTCGGCTGGACGTTCGCCCGTGACGAGGGCCCGCTCGACTACCGGCTGATCGGCTATCCGGCGGGCGGTCAGCCGGCGGGTGGCCTGTTCAACACCCGGGGCGAGTTCCCCGACCACGCGGTCTTCCACGTGCAGGTGGCCGACGTCGAGGAGACGTGCCGCCAGACGGAGGAGCTCGGCGGCAAGGTCGTCACGAAGGTCATCGACGACGGCGCGGGCACCGACTTCGCCTACCTGCGCGACACGTCGGGCAGCCTCTTCGGGGTCTTCCGCCGGAGGTCCTGACCTGGAGGGGGTCCGCGCCGGCGCCTTCCCCGCCGGTCGGGTCCCGTCCACACGGGCTCAGTCGCTTTCCGTCACTGAGCTCGTGCACCGGGCCGCGTCGCGAGCGGCCCCGTCCTGGACTCGCCGCCGACCGCCGAGCGGCGGCGCGTCCAGGGTTCGGTGCCTAGGCCGGGCAGGTCCCCGAACGGGCGCGGGGCGGTCAGATGGCGGCCTTGTCCAGCCAGCGGTCCAGGAAGGCGTGGTCGCCGTGGACGGTGAGGGTGGCGGCGAAACGCCTGCCGTACAGCATCAGCAGCAGGTCCCTGGCCGGGCCGCGGACCGCGACGTCGGCCTTGGCGTGTCCGCGTTCGCAGGTGAGCGCCCCGGCGGGGCCCTGGGTGAGGGTCCACTCGCCCTCGGCGGGCGGCTCGCTCCCAGCCGGTGACCTGCCGTCAGCGGGTGGCTCGTCCTCAGCGGGCCCGCCTTCAACCGGTGGCCTGTCCCGGGCGGGTGGCCTGTCCAGGGCGGGTGGCCTGTCCCCGGTGGGTGGCCCGTTCCCGGTGGGTGGTCCGTCCCCGGCGGGCCGGTCGTGCGGGTGGGTGTCCGTCGCGTGGAAGTGGAGGGTGGCGCCCGCCGCGTCCAGCTCCGCGAGGTGTCGGGTGACCCAGCGGGCGTGCGGCAGGTTGCCGAGCAGCTCGTCGATCGCGTCGAGGGCCACGGCCCAGGGGACGTCCGACTCGACGCCGAGGGCGAGCTCGGCGTCGATGCGGTGGATCAGCAGCTCGTAGGCCATCCGCCGCGCCCACCACGCGGCCGAGCGGCCCGAGCCCCACGTCCACACCGGCAGATCGGGGTCGGTCGAGCGGAGCGTGGCCAGCAGCCTGCCGGCGCCGTCCGCCAGCCAGGCGCCATCGCCACTTTGGCCCTCGGCGAGCCCGTTGGGCACCTCGCGCGACCAGATCCGTTCCTGGACCCGGTGTTCGAGGATGTGGATCACCCACCGGTGCGTGGTGCCGACGTGGGTGATCAGGTCGGCCATCGTCCAGCCGGGGCAGGAGGGCACCGGCGTGCCGGGATCGGCGCCGGCGGCCAGCTCGACGAGGCGGTCGGCCTCGTCGCGGACACGATCCCGGTAACGGTCGAGCGCGCTGTCGGCGGTCACCTGACCGACACTAGATCACACCGCCGGATACGTCACGCTGCCCGGCATCTCACCCATGCCGGGCAGGTCACGCTGAGCGGGTCATGCCGGGGGTGTCAGGCCGCCGGGCAGCTCACGTTGCGGCCGGGCACCTTGTCGTTGAGCAGGTAGCCGTCGACGGCCCGCCGGATGCAGGTGCTGCCCGAGGTGTAGGCGCCGTGCCCCTCGCCCTCGTAGGTGATGAGCGTGGCGGTCTTGAGCTGACTGGTCAGCCTGGGCGCCCACTGGTACGGCGTGGCGGGGTCGCCCTTGCCGCCGACGACCACGATCGGCGCGGACCCGGTGGCGTTGACCCGCTTGGCCTCGTTGCTGCCCTGGGCCGGCCAGATGCTGCACAGCCCGCCCGAGCCCTCGCTGCCGAACAGCGGCGAGATCCGCAGCGCGGCCTGCCACGTGCCCAGCAGCCGGCTCTCGTCGGGCCGTTCGGCGGTGTCGACGCAGGTGATCGCCGGGAAGCTGGACATCTGCGTGGAGTAGGTGCCGTCGGGGTTGCGGCCGGTGTAGGAGTCGGCCAGGTACATCAGCGTCTCGCCCCGGCCCTTGATCGCCTGGCTGACCGCCTTCTCCAGGAACGGCCAGGACAGCTCGGAGTAGAGCGCGGCGGCGACGCCGGTGGAGGCCAGACCCTGGGTGAGCTGCCGGCCGGCGACCGGCAGCGGCTTCCTGACCAGGCGGTTCATCAGGCGGTCGACGTTGGTGTTGGCGGCCTGCACGGTCTTGCCGATCTCGCAGCCGTCCTTGACGCACGAGCGCAGGAAGCTGCGGTAGGCGTCCTGGAAGCCGCGCGTCTGGGACAGGGTGCGCTCCCGGAAGGTGACCGTCGGGTCGAGGGGGGCGTCGAGCACCATGCGGCCCACGTTCTTGGGGAACATGGTGGCGTAGACCGCTCCGAGGTGCGTGCCGTACGACATGCCCAGGTAGTTGAGCTTCGCGTCGCCGAGCGCGGTCCGCAGCCGCTCCATGTCGCGGGCCGCGTTGACGGTCCCCACGTACGGCAGCACCCGGCCGGAGTCACGCTGGCAGAGCCGGGCGAACTCCGCGTTGGCCGCCTTGCTGGCCTCGCGCGTGCGCCGGTTGGCCGGCAGCGTGTTGAGCGCCACCCAGCGGTCCATGTCGGCGCCGGTGCCGCAGCGCACGCCGGAGCTGCGTTCCACGCCGCGCGGGTCGAAGCTGACCAGGTCGTAGCGGGTGCGCAGCGTCGTGAACGCCTTGGCGGCCTGGTCCAGCGTGTCGACGCCCGAGCCGCCGGGGCCGCCGAAGTTGAACACCAGCGAGCCGATCCGCCGGGCCGGGTCCGTGGCCGCGACCTTGATCAGTGCGAGCTGGATCGTGCCGGCGTCGGGTTTGGCGTAGTCGAGCGGCACGGCGAGCTTGGCGCAGCGGACGTTCGGGTCCTGCTGGACCGGCGGCTGGCCGTCAGGTCGCTTGATGTCCGTACAGGGGCCCCAGGAGATGGGCGGGATGGTGCCCTTGGGATCGGTGTCGGGCTTCGCCGTGCCGGCGCAGGCCACGGCGGACACGCTCAGCGTGACAACGGCAAGGACATGACGCATGGAACTTCCCCTCAGACGTGTCCGGGGGGAAGTAGTGCCCACAATACGTGAGATCGCGCCAAGAGGGGTGTGACGGCACGAACCTGTGCCGGGGTTCTTCAACGCGGAAGGGGTGTCCCCCGCGAGCCTCGCGGAGGACACCCCTGGCCGGTGAGCCGGTCAGACGCCCATCGACTGGGTGTCGTTGCTCTCGGCGCCACCGGCCTCGGTCACGCCGTTCTTGAGGTGGTAGCGGGCGATCGCCTCGCGCAGCACCTCGCCGTCGAGCTCGCCCCGCTGGACCAGGCTGGTCAGCACGGCCAGCGTGATCGACGCGGCGTCGACGTGGAAGTGGCGGCGCAGCGCCGAGCGGGTGTCGGACAGGCCGAACCCGTCGGTGCCCAGCGACGACCAGTCACCCGGCACCCACTGGGCGATCTGGTCCTGGACGGCCTTCATGTAGTCGCTGACGCCCACGAACGGCCCCTGCGCCTGCGACAGCGCCTGGGTCACGAACGGGACGCGCTTTTCGGCGTCGGGGTTGAGGAGGTTGTGCTCCTCGCACGCCAGCGCCTCGCGCCGCAGCTCCGTCCAGGAGGTCGCCGACCACAACGTGGCCGACACGCCCCAGTCCTCGGCCAGCAGCCGCTGGGCCTCGACCGCCCACGGCCCGGCCACGCCGGAGGAGAGGATGTTGGCCTTCGGGCCCTGGGTCGCGGGGCCGTCGGCGAACTTGTACAGGCCCTTGAGCAGGCTCTGCACGTCGAGGTCGGCCGGCTGCGGCGGCTGCTGGTAGGGCTCGTTGTAGACGGTCAGGTAGTAGAAGACGTCCTCGGGCCGCTCGCCGTACATCCGGCGCAGGCCCTCCTTGACGATGTGCGCGATCTCGAACGCCCACGACGGGTCGTACGACACCGCGGCCGGGTTGGTCGAGGCGATGAGCGGCGTGTGACCGTCCTCGTGCTGCAGGCCCTCACCGTTGAGCGTGGTGCGGCCCGCGGTGGCGCCCAGCAGGAAGCCGCGGGCCATCTGGTCGCCCATCTGCCACATCTGGTCGCCGGTGCGCTGCCAGCCGAACATCGAGTAGAAGATGTAGATCGGGATCATGTGCTCGCCGTGCGTGGCGTACGCCGAGCCCGCCGCGATCGCCGAGGCCATCGAGCCCGACTCGCTGATGCCCTCGTGCAGGATCTGACCCTCGGTCGACTCCTTGTACGACAGCAGCAGCTCCCTGTCGACGGCCTCGTACGTCTGGCCGTGCGGGGAGTAGATCTTGGCCGTCGGGAACATCGCGTCGAGACCGAACGTCCGGGCCTCGTCCGGGATGATCGGCACGAACCGGTGGCCGATCTCCTTGTCGCGCATGAGGTCCTTCAGCAGCCGCACGAACGCCATCGTGGTGGCGACCTGCTGCTTGCCCGAGCCCTTGCCGAACTGGTCGTAGACCGAGTCGACGGGCAGCTTGACCGGCTTGGCGCGCACGACGCGCTTGGGCAGCACGCCGCCCAGGGCCGCGCGGCGCTCCTTCATGTACTGGATCTCGGCGTCGTTCTCGCCCGGGTGGTAGTAGGGCGGCAGCTCGCCTTCGAGGGCGGAGTCGGGGATCGGCAGGTAGAGCCGGTCGCGGAACTCCTTCAGCTCGGCCTTGGTGAGCTTCTTCATCTGGTGTGTGGCGTTGCGCGCCTCGAAGTCCTTGCCCAGGGTCCAGCCCTTGATGGTCTGGGCGAGGATGACCGTCGGCTGGCCGACGTGCTCGCGGGCCGCCTTGAACGCCGCGTAGACCTTGTGGTAGTCGTGGCCGCCGCGCGACAGCTTGCGGATGTCGTCGTCGCTGAGGTGCTCGACCATCTTGCGCAGGCGCGGGTCGCCGCCGAAGAAGTTGTCGCGGATGTAGCCGCCCGACTCGACCGAGTAGGTCTGGAACTGCCCGTCGGGCGTGGTGTTCATCTGGTTGACCAGGACGCCGTCGACGTCGGCGGCCAGCAGCGGGTCCCAGTCGCGGCCCCAGACGACCTTGATGACGTTCCAGCCGGCGCCGCGGAAGTAGGACTCCAGCTCCTGGATGATCTTGCCGTTGCCGCGGACCGGGCCGTCGAGCCGCTGCAGGTTGCAGTTGATGACGAACGTGAGGTTGTCGAGCTCCTCGCGGGCGGCCAGGCCGATCGCGCCGAGCGACTCGGGCTCGTCCATCTCGCCGTCGCCCAGGAACGCCCAGACGTGGCTGCGGCTGGTGTCCTTGATCTGGCGGTTGAGCAGATAGCGGTTGAACCGCGCCTGGTAGATCGCGCCGATCGGGCCGAGGCCCATCGAGACGGTCGGGAACTCCCAGAAGTCGGGCATCAGCCGCGGGTGCGGGTAGGAGGGCAGGCCGTGGAAGCCGTGCGACAGCTCCTGCCGGAACGCGTCGAGCTGCGCCTCGTTGAGGCGGCCCTCCAGATAGGCGCGCGCGTAGATGCCGGGGGCGGCGTGGCCCTGGAAGTAGACCTGGTCACCCGACTCGCCGTGGTCCTTGCCGCGGAAGAAGTGGTTGAAGCCCACCTCGTAGAGCGACGCGGCGGAGGCGTAGGTCGCGATGTGGCCGCCGACGTTCGTCCGGGCGTTCGCACGCGAGACCATGATCGCGGCGTTCCAGCGGATATAGGCGCGGATGCGCCGCTCGACGTGCTCGTCACCCGGGAACCACGGCTCCCGCTCCGGCGGGATCGTGTTGATGTAGTCGGTGCTGCGCAGGCCCGGCACGCCGACCTGATGCTCGCGGGCCCGCTCCAGCATGCGGAGCATGAGGTAGCGGGCTCTGGTGCGGCCTTCGGTCTTGACGACGTTGTCGAGAGACTCGAGCCACTCGTTGGTCTCGCTGGGATCGACATCAGGCAGTTGGCTGGGTAGGCCGTCGCTGATGATCGAGAATCGCTGGCGTCCGGAAGCCACTGGGTCTCGCCTTCCGAGGATGACTGATGTCTGGTCTGGGTCGCCTTCCATCCTGGTCGCTTGCCGTAGAAAGTGCATCTCTACTGACCGGTAACCAGGACGTCCCCGCTGGCAGGGCGGCTATCGGTGGCCTAGACCACCGATGGTAGGACGAATCCGAGGCCAAGGTTACATTGGGCCGCCAATTTAACAAGTCCGGAAAACCTTGGAAATTTCGCCCTCATGTCTGGAGTATCCCCCGAAGGGGAGGGCCGTCACCAGCGAGGCCCCGAAGGCGTCGCGCGAGTCTAGCCGGACGCCCGTCCAGTGGCCCGCGCCGGGGCGTCCTTTCGCAGGTCGCGGCCAATTTCAACGTCTGCCGCAGCGGCCGTTCCGGTGAATCGCCCGAACGTCCCGCACCCGGTCGGCGGCCTTTCCCGGCGAAGGGTTACCGGGCGGCGCGGCGGGCCCCGCGTCGCCCGGGCGTGTCGGCCCTGGGCGTAACGGTTCGGTCAGGATTCCCCCTCTCTCTTCCGAGGCGCCCGGCAGGCCCCCTTTCCGTGCGGCTCGGGGCGTACGAATCTGGAGGTATGAATGCGACGGTAGGCGACCGGCTCCTCGTACACGGCAACACGGTGGGGGAACGGGACCGGAGCGGGGTCATCATCGAGGTGCAGGGCGCCGACGGCGGCCCGCCCTACATCGTGCGGTTCGACGACGGTCACACCGGGCTGGTCTTTCCCGGCCCCGACGCCGTCGTCGTGCCTCAGTAGAATCCTCGTGTGAGATCCCAGATCATTTCCGTGACCACGGGTTCGCGCGAGACGGTGCACGACATCACCGCGGAGTGCGCCGCGTTCGCGCGTGAGCAGGGGCAGGACGGGCTGCTGCACGTCTTCGTCCCGCACGCGACCGCCGGCGTGGTCCTCATGGAGCTGGGATCGGGCAGCGACGACGACCTGCTCGCCGCGCTGCGCGACCTGCTGCCCGCCGACGAACGGTGGCGGCACGCCCACGGCTCGCGGGGCCACGGCCGCTCGCACGTCATGCCGGCGATGATCCCGCCGTACGCCACCGTCCCCGTGTTAGACGGTCGGCTCGCACTGGGCACCTGGCAGTCGATCGCGCTCGTCGACCTGAATGTCGACAACGCGCAACGCCAGGTTCGCCTGTCATTTCTGGCCGATTGACATCGGCGGACCACGGCCGTACCCGTGGCGACCGTTGACGACTGAGGGTCACAGCGTGTGGACTGTCCCGAAGCGATAACCGCACAAGCGGGGCCACTCAAGCAGGAGGGATAAACGTGAGCGCGACCGCGGGTCAGGCGCAGGGCGAGCGCGGCCTGGCCGAACGACTCGGCCTCAAGCCGGGTCAGGTGGTGCAGGAGATCGGTTGGGACGAGGACGTCGACGACGAGCTTCGCGACTCCATCGAGGACCTGACCGGCAACGAGCTGTTGGACGAGGAGACCGACGACGTCGTCGACGTGGTGCTGCTCTGGTGGCGTGACGGCGACGGAGACCTCTTCGACGTCCTGAGCGACGCCATGCGTGCACTCGCCGACGGCGGCCAGATCTGGTTGCTCACTCCCAAGGCCGGACGCGAGGGCCACGTGGAGCCGAGCGACATCGGGGAGGACGCCACGACCGCGGGTCTCTCGCAGACCAGCAGCATCTCCGCAGCCCCCGACTGGTCGGGGACCAGGCTCGTGACACCCAAGGGCCGGCGTTAGGGAGCCCGAGCGGCGGCCGTAGGGCAGGATGTACCTCCGTGATGACACATCCGGCCGCGGTGGGCGCCCAGGCTCCGGACTTCGAGCTTCAGGACCAGCACGGCACTCCGGTGAGGCTGTCGGATCTTCGGGGAAGGAAGGTCGTGCTGGTCTTCTACCCGCTTGCCTTCAGCGGGGTGTGCCAGAGCGAGCTGGCCGCCCTGCGTGACCTCCCCGCCGACGCGCAGGTGCTCGCCGTGTCCGTCGACTCGGTCTTCGCCCAGCGGGCCTGGGCCGACCGCGAGGGTTACGCGTTCCCGCTGCTCTCCGATTTCTGGCCACACGGACAGGTCGCGCGGGCGTACGGTGTCTTCGATGAGGTGAAGGGTCACGCTCGGCGGGGCACCTTCGTCATCGACGGCGAGGGCGTGATCCGCTGGTCGGTGGTCAATCCGATCGGGCAGGCGCGCGACGTCGCCGCCTACGTCGAGGCACTCGCCGGCATCTCTTAAGACGGAGGGACACCATGCCCTGCTACCACTGCGGGGCCAGGCAGACGGACCCCGTCCGTGGCGCCAGCCCGTGGAAGCGCGGCGTGCGCCAGGAGTCCCAGGTGCTCATCTGCCCGGACTGCCAGCACCGGCACGACCTCGACCTCGACGCCTGCCGCACGTGCGGCTCCACGGCGCTGATCTGCCGGCTGGGCGAGGTCGAGTGCCGCTCCTGCGGCGCGGTGCGGCTGGCGGGGGCCCGCGAGTTCGCCTGCTCGGCGCCGCCGCCCGGACTGTCGGCCGAGGTCGAGGCCGCTCTCAACCGGGTGCTCGGCCGTCCCTGACCGGGGCTTTCCAGACATGTACTGAGCTGCGCTATCGTCTCCTATCGTGTCCGCATCTAGTTCGTTCGTCGTGGCGCTCGACGTCGGTGGCACGTCCATGAAGGGCGGCCTGGTCAGCGACTCCGGCGCGGTGCTGCTGAGCGAGCGACGTCCCACTCCGCGCGAGCAGGGCCCCGAAGCCGTCGTGGCCGCCATCCGCGACTTCATCGGCCACCTGGCCGCCTCCGGCGACGGCCGCCCGGCGGGCGTCGGCCTGGCCGTGCCCGGACTGGTGTCGGCGGACACCGCCCTCTACGCCGCCAACCTAGGCTGGAAGAACGTCCCCGCCGGCGACTTCACCCCGCTCGACGTGCCCATCCTGCTGGGCCACGACGTCCGCACCGGCGGGCTCGCCGAGAGCGTCCTCGGCGCCGGGCGTGGCGTGCCCGACTTCCTGTTCCTGCCCATCGGCACGGGCATCGCCGGCGCCATGATCGTCCACGGCGAACCGTACGGGGGCGCCTCCGGCTGGGGCGGCGAGATCGGCCACATCCCGGTCTTCCCCGACGGCGAGCAGTGCGCGTGCGGCCAGTTCGGCTGCCTGGAGACGTACGCCTCGGCGGCCTCCGTCGGCCGGCGCTACAGCCTCCGCTCGGGCCAGGAAGGCGTACGGGCCGAGCAGGTGGTCGCCTCCGACGACCCGATGGCCATCGAGGTGTGGGACGAGGCCGTCGAGGCCCTGTCGCTGGCGCTGGCCACGTACACGCTGCTCCTCGACCCATCCATGATCGTCCTGGGCGGCGGGCTGGCCGAGGCCGGCCCCGCCCTCCTCGACCCCGTCCGCACCCGCCTGGTCAAGCGCCTGACCTTCCGCGACGCCCCGCCCCTGCGCCCGGCGGCGCTCGGCGTGGACGCCGGCATGCTCGGCGCGGCCCTCCTCGGCTGGCGCGCCGCCGACCGCCCGGACCTGGGACCGGGGTGGACGGTGGATGTGCGAGCGGAGCCGTTGGTGTCGTAAGGTGTAGTGCCGATCAGGGGCGGTTAGCTCAGCGGTAGAGCACTCGCCTTACAAGCGAGGGGTCACTGGTTCGAACCCAGTACCGCCCACCTGCATCGAGAAGCTCCGAAGCGATCATGCTGCGGGGCTGTCGCGCGACCAACTCGTTCACGTGCTGGCTCACAGGCAAATGTAACCATGAGTCGGTTACATTTGCTCGGGGTCTGGTTATATTTCGGTTCTCTTCCGTTCGGCGCCCCAGACGCGTGACCGCCGAGAGAGCCCGGCGTCCCGGAGGCTGACAACGGCCATGGACGAGCGAGGACGGCTGAGGACCCGGGAGGAACGTTTTCCCAGGCGAGACGCTGAATCACCCAAGATCCTGTGTTCCGGCGCGACCATGGGAACGTCGTCCTCATCCATCCACACCTTGTGCGAGTGGCACAGTGCGTGGACCTTCGGCCCGCAGCGGAACGGAAGCCACGACACCAGGTGGTGCATCCCTGCCGCCGCGGAGGGTGTGGACCTCACGCCCGCGGCCGGCCACGATGCGGAGCCTCCGCAATGTCAGCAAGCACTGGACAGGCTCTGGTTGCCGCCGCCCACTTTGGATCCGATATCGCGGGATGCGACTTTCAAGGTCATCGCTCTCGCCGGACGGCGCAAAAGCGTTCCGGTGCGAGGTGTCCACCGAACTGTCGCGCTCGTTCCATCGGTTGAGTCTCGCGACTCAAGTCGAAGGGGACGCTCGTCAACCCGCAGACGCTTGAAGAGGACGACCAGGAGTGACCCGCTGGCAGCCCGACAACGTAGAAATCGCGGCATATGAGCTGACCTGCGGCAACCATTCCGCTTCGTGAGGAGTGGCCGGAAATCCCGCTGAGCTCAGCCGCATCGTGGGTTACGCTGGCGGTGGCTCAGGTGTGAAAGCTCCGGTTCCTTCATCTCCTCAATGAAACCGACCCGGCGCTGTCTCTGATCTCTGAGCCTCACAACTGGATACGCACCTCCCGGTGCGCAGGCAACGGATACTTCCTCTCAACAAGGAGCGACGCGGGTTCGAATCCCGCCGCCCACCTCGGTGGGTGTCGTCTAGTGGCCCAAGACGCTTACGTCTCCGTCGCCGACTTTGATCTCGGGAGGGACACAACTTCAGAGGCGTGCCCGGTGCGCAGGCTACGGATCCTTCAATTGAGAACCAGGTGTCGCGGGTTCGAGTCCCGTCGCCCTGCGCATCCGCGGGGTGTAGCTCAGTGGGCAGAGCGTTGGTATGTGAGCCCGTCGCCGACTTCGATCTCGGGCGCGATCTCTTGGACGAGGCCCCCTTCCGGCTATTTGAGAAGGGGGCCTCGTCGCGTCATGGCGAAGTTCAACAACACACCCACCAAGGCCGCGGTATCCAGCCCGGTCAAGTCGGCGGCGACGCCGTCCGGCCGTACGCACGAGGGAGCTCCCGGGTACTCGCGGGACGCCAAGGGTGAGCTGTTCCTGCTAGCCGTCGCCAACATGGCGGGGGAGAACACCTTCTACGAGAAGGCGGGTGACAGGGATGAGCGGTTCCGGGCGTTAGCCCATGAGGTCGCGGTCGAGGACGGCGAGTGGCTGGCCCGCTTCCTGCCGTGGCTGCGCTCCGAGGCGAACATGCGGTCGGCTCCCGTCGTCGCGGCGCTGGAAGCGGTCAAGGCACGGCTCGGCGCCGGTATGCAGGGGCTGAACCGGCAGCTCGTCGACTCGGTGCTCCAGCGCGCGGACGAGCCGGGGGAGGCGCTCGCCTACTGGACGTCCACCTACGGCCGGGCCATCCCCAAGCCCGTCAAGCGGGGTGTGGCCGACGCTGTGCAACGGCTGTACACCGAGCGGAGCCTGCTCAAGTACGACACCGACACCAAGGGCTACCGGTTCGGCGACGTCATCGACATCGTCCACCCCAGCCCGGACCCGGCGCGACGCTGGCAGGGCGACCTGTTCCAGCATGCTCTCGACCGGCGCCACAACCGGGACAAGGAGATCCCGGCGACCCTGTCGACGCTGATCCAGCGGGAGCGGCTGATGGCGCTGCCCGTCGACCAGCGCCGCGAGGTCCTCGCCCGGCCGGATGTCCGCGAGTTGCTCACCCTTGCCGGTATCACGTGGGAGGCGCTGGCGGGCTGGCTGCAGGGGCCGATGGATGCTGCGGCGTGGGAGGCGGTCATCCCGTCCATGGGGCTGATGGCGCTTACCCGTAACCTGCGCAACTTCGACCAGGCGGGCGTCTCCGACGAGGTCGCCGCGCCTGTGGCGGCGCGACTGGCCGACGCGGAGGAGGTGCGCCGGTCCAAGCAGTTCCCGTTCCGGTTCCTCGCCGCCTACAAGCATGCCCCGTCTCTGCGGTGGGCCTACCCGCTGGAGCAGGCTCTCGGCCACTCGCTGGCCAACGTTCCCGCCCTGACCGGCCGCACGCTGATCCTGGTGGACCGGTCGGGGTCGATGTTCGACGGGGTCTCGGCGAGGTCCGGGCTCAACCGCGCCGACTCCGCCGCGGTGTTCGGTGTGGCGCTGGCGATGCGCGCCGAGTCGGCCGACCTGGTCGAGTTCGGCACCAGTTCCCGGCCCGTGTCCTACAGCGCGGGTGACTCGGTGCTGCGGGTGGTGGAGCGGTTCGGCAACCTCGGCGGCACCGACACGGCCGAGGCGGTCCGCGCTCACTACCGCAGCCACGACCGTGTCGTCATCGTCACGGACGAGCAGGCGTGGGCCGGGAACCACGGTGCCGACCCGACCAGGCAGGTGTCGCTGAACGTTCCCGTCTACACGTGGAACCTCGCCGGCTACCAGTACGGGCACGGCCCATCCGGGAAGCGGCACCGGCACACCTTCGGCGGCCTGTCGGACGCGGCGTTCCGGATGATCCCTCTGCTTGAGGCCGGCAAGAACGCCGACTGGCCGTTCTAGCCCGGCACGACCCGGCTGTGTGGATGTCGCGCATCGATGCGGGCCGGCCGCATCCATTGCCGGGGCCGGACCGGAGGTCAGGGGCTGCGGGTCACCGGGGCCGATGGCCCTTCCTCTTGCGGCTGGCCGGCGCGGCCCGGCGGCCGGAGCGATTCTGTGCGGGTTTTGGGGCCTGCCGCTGTGCCGGTTTCTCCGCAGGGGAGGCGGAGGCGCGGCCGCGTGAGCTGTTCACCGTCCGGCCGCGGACGATGCCGATGAAATCTTCCACCAGGTCGGTGGTCGCGTCCGTGGGCCAGGCCAGCGCGACCTGGGACTGCGGCGCGTCCGGCACCGGCCGGTAGGTGAGATCCCTGCGGTGGTGGAGGCGTGCCAGCGACTGCGGAACCAGGAGGAGCCCGGTGCCGGCCGCCACCAGCTCGATCGCGTCCGCCGTCGTGGCCGGGCGGGTGAGCGCGGGCAGCCCGGGCCGGACCGTCCACTCGAGGGTGTCGTCCAGAGGATGGAACACCTCGTCGTCGGTCAGGTCGGCGATGGCCACCTCGTCGGCGGCGGTCACCGCATGGTCCTTGGGCACCACGACCACCGTGGTCTCCACGTAGAGAGGAATCACGCTGAGCCCGTCACGGTCGACCGGCAGCCTGACGAATCCGGCGTCGGCGCCGCCCTCCCGCAGGAGTGCCACCACCTCGGAGGCGGGAACCGTGACCAGGGCAACCGGCACGCCGGGCATCCTCTCGGTCCAGACGTTGACCCATTTCGCGGGTGTCACCCCGGGCACGTACGCCAGCCGGAACACCCTGCCGGTCTCCCCATCAGTCACTTCCTCAGGGTACCGATGTCAGAGGACCCGTTCCGACTGACTACTCTCGACGCCATGACCTCGTCCAAACCG
Source organism: Nonomuraea muscovyensis (assembly GCF_014207745.1). Taxonomy (NCBI): domain Bacteria; kingdom Bacillati; phylum Actinomycetota; class Actinomycetes; order Streptosporangiales; family Streptosporangiaceae; genus Nonomuraea; species Nonomuraea muscovyensis. Next base: position 2,754,026 of record NZ_JACHJB010000002.1, on the reverse strand, counting down.
AAGACCATCCAGACGATGAAGCCCGAGACCGCGGCCAAGAAGCTGGGTGTCCTCCTCTCGGCCACTCCCGCCGAGTTCCAGGCGGGTGTCGTCTCCAGGGACGAGCTGAACGCGTTGCAGTCGACGCCACCCGCCTGGCTCGCTGACCTTCGCCGCAACGGCCCGCACCCGAAGCAGGTCGTCGCCGCGAAGCTCGGCATCTCCATTTCCGGCCTGAGCAGAGGCGGGATCACCGGACCGCTCACCACCGCTGAGATCGATGCGCTGAAGGCGGAGAACCCGGTGTGGCTGGAGCGCGAGCGGTCCATCCAGGCCGAGACCCGCAAAGAGGCACTCCGGCTCAAGCAACGCTAGACAGTTGCTCCGGCCCGAGACGAGCGCGTCGGATGAGCCGCAGAGAGGTCTTCGCTGCCTGGGGAACCAGAGGGCTTACGCACGGTGACTGGGGAGCTGTGGTTCGCGCCGGGTCACGCGTGGCCCACCTGCGACGAGAGCCCCGTTCTCGATTGAGGAAACAGGTGGTGAGTCCGGCGGCCGTCTCGGAGCGGCTGATCAACTATGGTGACCGGCCATGAGAACCCTCGTCGTCGGCGGCAGTGGCTTGCTCGGCAGAGAGCTCGCTCGGCAGTGTTCGCTGGCGGGACACGAGGTCGCCGCGACGTATCTGACCCGATCGGGAGAGACCACCGGGGTTGAGTGGTTGCCGCTCGATGTGCGCCGACGCGAGGACGTCGATGTGCTGATCGGCGCATTCCGGCCAGAGGCGGTCATCAACGCCGCCTACCGGCAGACGGATTGGACGACCACGGCGGTTGGCGCCGTGAACGTGGCTCTCGCTGTCTCCAGGGCCGGCGGACGCCTCGTCCATGTGTCCAGCGACGCGGTCTTCTCCGGCGCCGCGATTCACTATGACGAGACGTGTGTCCCTGACCCGATCAGCCCGTACGGTGCGGCCAAAGCCGCCGCCGAGACAGCGGTGAACGCGATCGTGCCGGCTGCGGTGATAGCCCGGACATCCCTGATCATCGGCGACGGCGGCTCCTCGCACGAGGCCCTGGTGCGTTCACTGGCCACCGGCAAGGGGAGGGGGGTGCTGTTCACCGATGACGTGCGGTGTCCCGTGCATGTGGTTGACCTTGCTGCGGCGCTCCTGGAACTTGCCGCAGCCGAGTATCGCGGTATCCACCACGTCGCGGGCGCCGATGCCGTGAGCCGGTACGAGCTCGGGCTGCTCATCGCCCGCCGCGATGGGCTCGACGCGAACCGTCTGCCTTCAGGCAGGCGGGCGGACACCAGGTTGCCCGGCCCTCTGGACGTGCGCCTGGACTGCGCCATGACGCAGCGCCGGCTTCGGACCAGGTTGCGCGGCGCACGGCAATTCCTGGGTGACGGTCAGCGGTTCGTGGCCTTCGGCTGAAGATCAAGCGGCGCCTGTCGCTTGCTGTCATGGCGTGGTGGTGAGGCAGCCGCTCGACCTCGTGCGTGGTGCCTCTCGTGAGTGATCAGGGAGAACGGGGCCGCCGGAAGCGGGCGCTTCTGGCCGCACCATCGTGCCTGTCATGCAGCCGTCCGGTGGGCGGCCTCACGCTGGGGCGCGAGTATTCCGGCCCTTCGCGCAGCGGATAGTTTCACCGAGGTGGACGATGATCTCTCAAGCAGGCCGTTGACCGACGCCGAGCTCGCTCTTGGGGCTGGTTTCGTGGTGCTGCTGCTTCTCCTGCCCACCCTCATCTGGCTCGCCACGGTGTTGCTGCGCCGCCGCAGACAGGGCCTCCGGCGGGGCCGCGGCTCCGGATGATCCTGCGTACCACGGACGCATGGGTCGGGATGGGCCACCCGCCGCATCGAGGCGGTCGGCTACGTGTGGGAGAAGCGACCAGCGGAGTGACAACGGTTCGGGACGAGTGGGGAGAGCCGAGGCGTGTGGGCGGAACGTCCGTCGAGGTGAGTGAGGCGAAGTCGCGTAAGGTCCGGAGGGTGAGCAATCACGATACGCCGCCGTTCACCCGAGCCCGCGCCGCTGCCGGGGCGCTGTTCTGTGACGCGGAAGGCCGGGTGCTGCTTGTGCAGCCGGTCTACAAGCGGCAGCGGGAGATCCCGGGCGGGATCGTCGAGCCGGGGGAGACGCCCTACCAGGCGTGCGTGCGCGAAGTCCGCGAGGAACTCGGCATCGAACCACCCATCGGCCGGCTGCTCGTGGCCGACTGGGCACCTCGCCCTGACGAAGGCGACAAGATCCTCTTCGTGTTCGACGGCGGTGAGATCGACGGAGCACTGCTCAAGCAGATCAAGTTCGCCGACAACGAGTTGAGCGCGTACGGCTTCTACCCGGCCGATGAGCTCGACGATCTGCTGATCGAGCGTCTGGCCCGCCGGGTCAAGGCCGCCGTCACCGCTCGGGAACTCGGCGAGACGGTGTATTTGGAGCACGGGCGGGCCGTAGTTCCGGAATGACCGGCTGAGCGACGACCCGTCCGGGCTTCCCGGACTCCGGCGGGCGTGCATGCGGACGGATCCTGTACGCCTCGCCCTACGTCGACGTGGCGGCGCACCCTGCTCGTCCCTCCCCGTGAAAGGGCGAAATGATCTCGTGAAGAGGATTCTGGTCGCGGGCGTCTCCGGCTCCGGGAAGACCACGATGGCCCAGGCGTTGGAGGGGCGGTTCAAGCTCCCCCGCTGCGAACTGGACGCGCTCCACCACGGGCGAGGCTGGGTCAGGCGACCGGAGTTCGAGTCGGAGGTGGATGCCTTCTCCTCCGGGGCGTGCTGGGTGACGGAGGATCAGTACCACTCCGTCCTGCACGACCTGTTGTGGGAGCGGGCCGACACCGTCGTCTGGCTCGATCTGCCGCGCCGTACGGTGATGCAACGGGTCGTCCGGCGCTCGATCGCCCGCGCGGCGACCCGCCGGGAGCTGTGGAACGGCAACCGGGAGAGCTTCCGGGACTGGCTGGAGCCGGAGCACCCGATCCGCTGGGCATGGTCCCAGCACGAGCGGAAGCGGGTCGATACCCTGCAGCGCGTCGCCCGGCATCCGCGGATCGCCGTCGTCCGCCTGCGCACCGCCGGAGAGGCGCGCCGCTGGCTGAGCGGCGTCGCCTTGAGTCCATCGTGAGCCGCCGGCCGGGTGCGTCCTCCCTGGACCGCGTGGAGGTCGACTTCGCTGCTCGACGCCTCGCGGGGCAGTCGGTTCGACGGCGTGGGTGAGGCGCTCTCCGCGGGAGCCGCCGTCATCCGACCGAACGTTGTACGGTGCGATGGAGGAGGGCTGACGCTTTATGGCGGACGAGCAGATCACGACAATCGGCGGATGCTACGTATGCAAGCGCACCTTCACTTTCACCCCTGCGAGTGTCATGAAGGTCATGATCGATCCCGAGACCGGTCTTCCTCCAGGCGTCACGGTGTGGGGGGCCTTCCGCGAGCCGACACCGGAAGCCACTGCCCGATCGGTTGAGCGACCCATCTGCCCCGACTGCGTGGCCAGGGCCGAGCGGCTCGGGGAGTTCGCGCAACCGCCGCCGCCTTCTTTCGACACCTGGCGCAGCGGCGGACCTTGACCGTGGCTGGCGCGTACCGGCGTGCGCTGATCACGAGCGTGCCCGGGTGGGCTGAGGGTTGCGGGCTCTGGGGATGATTGTCGGCCGACGTGCCGCTCTGCCAAGATCGGCTGATATGCGCGCACCGTGAACGTCCGAGCTTGACGAGAGGAGGAGCGGGCTCATGACGAGACACGAAGAACTCGGCGCGGAAGGGCTTGATCGCGTGATCGAGCAGGCCGGCAGGCACTGACTCTCGCCCAGGCTCCCGGCGACCGATCCGGCGGCTCCCACGGCGAGCAGGGAACGTCGCTCCTGGACGAGGGCACGGCGGCCGGAGTGGATGCGGACGGGCTCGACGACAGGGCGTTCGAGCCGTACCTGCGGCTGGCACGCGAGTCGGGCGTCAGGTTCACCACGATGGCCGAGCTCGGCGACGCGGCGGACCACCGGCGCGCGCTCCACGACCTCACCAGGTCGTGCTCGGCCGACATCCCCGAGCGGGGAGAGTTCTCCACGGACGACGAATACGTCGCGCAGCGCATCGAGGTAGCCACCTTCACGCCGGACGGCGTCACCCTCGCGATGCGCGACGGCGTGTGGATCGCAAGGTCGGCGACCTCCTTGCACGCGGCCCACGGGATCGCGTTCGGCGAGATGAACCGGCGCCTCGGCTTCGTCGACCCGGACGGCCCGCCGGTCCCGTGACTCCGCCGGAGAGTGAGGGGAGCCGTCGGGCCCGGCCGCTCGCGACGATGGTCGTGCGGGCCGCGAACCGGGATGAGGACGACGAGCTGATCATGCTGGGCATGGCCGAGTACGAGGACGGCTCGGGAAACTCCTTGATCTTCATCGTGTCCAGGGAGGGTGAGCAGGACGTCGAGCTGGAGATGGACGCGTACTGCATCGTGCGGGAGACCCAGGCCACGACCTACGGCGGGGTGACCGCTTGTGAGCTTGCCTCGGGCCGGCTCACCGTGCACTTCACGGAGGAAGCCGCGGGAGAGCTGGATGTTCGGCCTGTTCTCCGGATGGATCTACAGCTCGATGACCGCGGTGTGGGCCTGGTGAGAAGCGGATTGCGGGAGATCCTCTCGTCGGGGTGTCGGGACGAGCGTCCTCGGCTCTCCGGTCTGTGATCGCCGGGTCGTTCGGTCGGCTCGACGATGGCTTTCCCGGGGTGTGAGGTGTCCTGGTATTTGGGTCTTTCGTGACCGGTGGCTCACCTGGTTGAGGTCGCCTTGCGGCGCATGTCTCCTGCTACTGTAAGTGACTGATCGAATACCATTCGTCACAATGGGAGCTCTTGTGAAGGTCGCGTGCGTCGGCGGCGGTCCCGCCAGTCTGTACTTCTCGATCCTGATGAAGAGGGTGGACCCCTCCCATGAGATCACCGTCTACGAGCGAAATCCGGCCGGGTCGACCTACGGCTGGGGCGTCACCTACTCCAACGAGCTGTTCGGCTACCTCCAGGGCGCCGACCCCGAGTCGGCGCGCGCCATCAGGGAGAACTCGGCCCGCTGGGACACCTGGATGGTGCACGTCCAGGACCGGATGACGGCGACGGTGGAGCACGGGGACAACGGCTACGGCATCGGCAGGCACCGGCTGCTCGACATCCTCACCGAGCGGGCCCGCTCCCTCGGTGTGCGCGTCGAGTTCGAGCACGAGATCGCCGGCCCGGAGGAACTGGCCGGCGCCGACGTGGTGGTGGCCGGTGACGGCGTCAACAGCGTGTTGCGCGAGCGCCACGCCGACCACTTCGGCAGCGAGGTAGCGGTCGGGCGGAACGTCTACGTCTGGCTCGGCACCACCAAGGTCTTCGACTCCTTCGTCTTCTCGTTCGTGGCGACCGAGCACGGCTGGATCTGGTGTTACGGCTACAAGTACAGCGACGACCACAGCACCTGCGTCGTCGAATGCTCCCCCGAGACCTGGAAGGGGCTGGGGTTCGACCGGGCGAGCGAGACCGACTGCCTGGCCCTCCTGGAGAAGCTCTTCGCCGAGATACTGGACCGGCACCCCCTGATCGGCCGGGCGAACGCCGACGGCAGCGCACACTGGCTGAACTTCCGCACCCTGACCAACCGGACGTGGTACCACGACGACCTCGTCCTGCTCGGCGACGCCGCGCACACCACCCACTACTCCATCGGCGCGGGCACCGCCCTCGCGCTGGCGGACGCCGCGTTCCTCGTCAACGCGCTGCACGGGGACACGCGGCTCCAGCGCGCCTTCGCCCGCTACGAGCGGGAACGCCTGGCGGTGATCCGGTCGGCCCAGCGCGCCGCCGGCAACAGCGCCCAGTGGTTCGAGAACCTGCCGCGCTACATCGACCGTCCGCCGGAGCAGATGGTCGCGCTGCTCGACCAGCGGCACTCCTCACTGCTCCCGCGGATCTCACCGGCGCTGTACTACCGGATCGACCAGGTGTCCGAGGGGCTGGAGCCGTTGCGCAGAGTCACCCGCTGGATGGCGTCGAAGGTCACGCGTACGCCGCACGCCGGGGCGGCCGGGTGCGACGATCACGCGGCGCCACCGCCCCAGGCCGGGACCGGCGCGGGGTCGCCGCCGTCGCCCTGAGGGAGCCCCCGGCTCAGTAGACCCGGTCGGGCCAGTGCGGGTCGTAGCAGCGATCGGGACCGGTGAGGCCGAGCAGCCGGATCCGGTGGTGCAGCTCGTCGGACGCGCCACCGGCGCGCAGGCGGGCGGGTGCGTGGCCGAGCAGCCACGCCGTCAGCTCGGCGCACGTCGTCGCCTCCGTGTCCCCGCGGACGGTCCAGGGAAGTTCGTCTCCCAGGAGGTGGTACTCCCAGTGTGTGAACGCCAGGACCAGATGCCGGTCGGCCACGGGGTGTGTCGACTCCTCCCACACGCGCAGCCAGGGGGTGAGCGTGGTGGAGGCTTCGGTGCACAGGGCGAGGAGCTCGTACGCGGGTACGGCGGGTTCGGGGTCGGTGAGAGTGTGCGCCCACCAGGCGTGCAGCCATTCCCGCACTGCCGCGGCCTGCTCGGCGGGCCACTGCTGCCACTCGCCGCGAGCGAGCGAACGTCCGGCCTCCTCCATGCCGAAGAGCGGCTCGACGCGACCGCCGACGAGCGCCGCGGCGAACTGGGGCAGAATGCGGCGCAGCACGGCCGCGGGGTTGTCCCAGTCGGTCGCCGTCCAGGTGCGACGCAGGAGGTCGGGCTCCAGCTTGACGCCGGGCACCTTCAGGAGCGCGAGCTCCTCCTCGCTGCCCCAGTGGCACGTGCAGTTGGCCTCGTCGGGGTGGGCGGTCATGTCGCGGAAGGTGACGGCGAGGTGGTCCAGCGTGGCGTCGAGGCGCAGGCGCGCGGACGTCCGGTTGCGGTAGGTCATGGTCGTTCGCCCTTGAGGACTCCGGGGGCTCGCGCCGGCCGAAGATCCGTACCCTACCGGGTGGTCCCTGCGCTGCGAGGCGCGGTCGGCACACCGGTCGCCAGTGCCGACATGTCGGTCCGGTTGTACGTCGGCTACGGCGACGCGCTCGCGGTGGCCCGGCGTTCCGTGGACGCGGTGAAGAGCGGCGAGCCCACGGCGGGGCGGAAGTGACCGGGTCGCCACGCGGGCCTGCGTCGGGGGCGGCCGGCGGGCCGCGCCCTGGCCTCACATCGCACGGGCGGAAGGTGTTCGGGCGACCGTCTCAGGTTGCGCACGCGGGCGCGACGTCGAGCTATTTGTACAAGTGGCTTTTGTGTAAACTCGAAATATGGAGAACGTCGACGAGGCGGGTGGGGGCTCCGGGGTCGCGGTGCCGGTGACCGGCCGGCGGCGGCTCATCCTGACGATGCTGCGCGAGTCCCGGTCGCCGCTCGGCGTGACCGACATCGCCGAGCGGGTCGGGGTGCACCCCAACACGGTGCGCTTCCACCTCGATGCCCTGGTCGAGAGCGGCCGCGTCGAGCGGGTGCACGCCGCGCCGGCCGGTCCGGGGCGGCCGCCGCTGGTGTTCCGGGCCCGGCCGGGCATGGATCCCGGCGGGCCGCGCAGCTATCGGCTGCTGGCCGAGATCCTGGCCGGCAACCTGGCCGCGGGCCCGGAGCCCGCTGCCAGGGCGACCGAGGCCGGACGGGCGTGGGGCGGCTTCCTGGTCGACCGGCCCGCGTCGCCTGACGCGCCCATCCGGGAGGAGTCCGTGGGCAGGCTGGTCCGCCTGCTCGACGACCTCGGTTTCGCGCCCGAGGAACGGCCGGGCGGCCAGGGGCGGATCGCCCTGCGACACTGCCCCTTCCTCGAACTCGTCGACACCCAGGCCGAGGTGATCTGCCCGCTGCACCTCGGGCTCATGCAGGGGGCGATGACGGCGCTCGGCGCCCCGGTGACGGTGGATCGGCTCGACCCGTTCGCCGAGCCCGACCTGTGCCTGGCGCATCTCGCGACCGCGGGCGCCGCGCCATGACCGGCTGTCCGGGTGGGAGGAGCCTCGCATGACCGGCCGCCCGAGTGGGAGGACCCTCGCATGACCGCGGCTCCGGCCGTCGCCGCCGGCGTGACGTTCGTGTGGCTCGGGATGGTGCTGGCCATCTCGTTCCTGGAGGCGCCGCTGAAGTTCCGCGCGCCCGGCGTGGACCTGCGCGTCGGGCTCGGGATCGGGCGCCTGGTGTTTCGCGCGCTCAACGGCGCCGAGGCCGTCCTCGCCGCCGTGCTCGTCACCGCGATCATCGCCGGGGGCCTGCCGCCCGGGAGCGTGATCGCCGCGGCCGTGGCGGTCACGATCCTGGTCGTGCAGGTCGGCGTGGTCCGGCCGCGCCTGACCCGGCGTTCCGACCACATCCTCGCCGGCGGCCAGGCCCCCCGCTCGACGAGCCACTACGCCTACGTCGCCCTCGAGGCCGCCAAGGTCGCGGTCCTGCTCACCGCAGGTGTCCTGCTCCTGGCGACGTGAACCCGACGCCGGCCCGACCGGCCCGGCCCCAACCGAAAGGCTCCACCATGCAGCCCACCATGCAGACCATCTCCCTGGACACCCTGGCGGACGAGCACCTGGCCGCCGCGCGGGAGGCCGCCAGCGGGCGCAGTGCCCGCACCGTCCACGGCGGGCACGATCACTCCCTGCGCCAGACACTCCTCGCGCTGGCCGCCGGCCGGGGCCTGGACGAGCACGAGAGCCCGGGGGAGGCGACCTTGCAGGTGCTGCGCGGCCGCGTACGCCTCGCGACCCGCGAGGACGCCTGGGAGGGGTCGGCGGGCGAGTACGTCGTGATCCCGGCCGAACGGCACAGCCTGACCGCGATCGACGACTGCGCCGTCCTGCTCACCGTGGCGGTCCGTCCCGGCCCCCCGGAGGCGGTCTGACCCGGCGAGCGCCGGTGTGCGGTGGTCTGCCCGCGTGACACGTGGTCACGCCCGCCGCCGGGCCCGGTAGGCGCTGGCCTTGGCGCGGTTCTGGCACGACAGGTCGCAGAAGCGGCGCGAGGCGTTGCGCGTGGTGTCGAAGAAGACCAGGCAACAGTTGCCGGCCTGGCAGGCGCCGAGCCGGGCCGCCTGGCCGACGCCGATGACCATGGCCAGGGCGGTGCCCATGTCCGCGGCCCACGCGTCGACGAGGCCGGCGTCGGGCCGGTGGAAGGCGAGGACGAGGGGCCGGTCCGGGTCGCCGTGCAGATTCGGTACGGCGCCGTGCCGTACCAGCAGCCGGTTGAGCCCCGCGGCCGCCTCGACGATGCGCGGGCCCGCGCCGAACATCGGGCGCAGCTCGGCGGCGACCTCGGCCAGCCGATCGGCGTCCGCGGCGGTCAGCGCGCTGGTGAGCGGCCCGGGCGGGCGGCCGGACTCTGCCCTCCCGGCGGAGATCGCGGCGAGCCGTTCGTCACCGGAGCTCGGCGGCGTGACGGGACGGCCATGCGCCGACGTGGCGGTGAGGCGGTTCGCCAGCAGGACGGCCAGCTCGACCCTGCTGCCGACATAACTGTCTATCTCGGATTGACCAGTGATGCGCCAGGGATCTATAGTCACCGTCATAGCTTATCTAGACAGTGATGGAGTGGCGATGTCCGGACAGCTCGCACGGCAGATGTGGCACCAGATCGAGCCGGTGCACGCGACGCTCTACTTCAGCCCGGCCGCCTTCGAGGAGTCGGCGAAGCTCGGCCATGACGCCGGGTCGCGCTGGCCGAGCTACTTCGCCTGGCGTATGGCGCCGCTCGGCGCGGCGGGGCCGAAGCTGGTGACCGCCACCTGCTACAGCTTCAGTCCCACGATGATCGCCGAGTACGTGCCGGCGATCTGGGCCGCCGCCGGCCCCGTACAGGTGCTCGATGCGCGCCTGCGGGCGATGGACCGGACACTTCGCGCCCTGCTCGGCGACCACCTCGACCTGAAGGAGGCGGCCGGGCTCGCGGTCAGGGCGGCGGAGAGCGCCCAGGTCGCCCACCGCCCGCTCGCGGCGGCCAACCTCGAACTGCCCTGGCCGCAGGAGCCGCACCTGGCCCTGTGGCAGGCGTACACGGTGCTGCGCGAGCACCGCGGTGACGGCCATCTGACGGCGTTGCAGGCCGCCGGGCTGGACGCCTGCGAGGCGCTGGTCTCCTTCGCCTCCGTGGGCGCCGCGCCGGTCGGCAACTTCGCGGGACGCGGCTGGAGCGCCGAGGAGTGGGCCGCCGCACGTGACCGACTGGCCTCCCGGGGCCTCGTCGACGCCGACGGCCTCGCCACCTCGGCGGGGCGGGCGCTGCGCGACCAGGTCGAGCGCCTCACCGACGACCTGGCGGCCGGGCCGTGGCGTGCGCTCGGCGAGGCCGGCGCCGAACGGCTGGCCCACCTCAACCGGCCCCTGCTGGGGGCGGTGTTCGAGTCGGGGATGCTGCCCGCCGAGAGCACGCTGGGCATCGGCAGGATCCAGGTGTCCGCGTGAAGCTGGAACGGCTCACCGGCGAGGAGACGCTCGCCCGCGCCGCCGAGCTGATCGACCTCTACCGCGTGTCGTTCGACGGCCCGCCCTGGTACGAGGACGGGCACGGCGCGGCCGACTTCGCCAGGCGCCTGACCGTGGACGCCCGCCGCCCGGGCTTCACGGCGGTGCTCGCCGGCCAGGACGGCGAACCCGCCGGATTCGGCACGGCATGGCCGACACCGCGCCCCTTCCCTGCCGGTCGCGCCTACGACCGGGTGCGCCGCCTGCTCGGTGACGAGGTGGAGACGCGCCTGGTCGGGGCGCTGGAGGTCGACGAGCTCGCGGTCGGCCCGCATGCCCGCGGGCGCGGCCTGGCGGCCCGCATCCTCGGCCTGCTCTGCGCGGACGCGGCCGACTGCTGGCTGCTGACGGCGCCGAAGGCGTACGACGCGATCAGGCTCTACGAACGGCTCGGCTGGCGGCGGTTGACCGGCCCGGCCGCGGACGTCGTGGTGTTCGCCCGCTCCTCATGATCGGCGGGCTGTGACGCGGACCAGGGGAGAGGCGGTCACGCTCTCGACGTGGAAGCCACCTTCCGCGAGGGCCGGGGGCACCTTGGCGGCGATCTCGGCGGCCTTGGCGTCGCCGGGTGCCTGCCAGAACAGGTGGAGGCCGCCGCCCGGGGCGAGCCAGCGGCTGATGAGCCGCAGCTCGCGAGCCGGCGACCGGACCCAGAAGAGGTTGACGTTGACGGCGAAGACCTTGTCGAAGGCGCCGTCCTCGAACGCGGCGTCCTCCAGGGAAGTGGCGTGCAGGACCGCCGTACCGGCGGCCGTCGCCGCCGCGTTGCGCTCCTTCGCGGCGGCTATCGCCGTCTGCGAGCGGTCGATGGCCGTGATCGTGCCGCCGGCCAGGCGCGCGCAGACGAGGGCGACGGCGGCGCCGCGGCCGCAGCCGATCTCCAGGACGCGGTCGGCGGGCCCGACGGCCATCGCCTCCACGGCTCGGACCAGGCGGTCGGGCGTCGATGCGGCGGTCATCAGATACCTCCGAGGAGACCCCCGCCTTCAGGCGGGGGAGAAATCGGACCCTTGCGGAGCAGGGCAGGAACAGGCGATTCGCCGCCGGGCGGACCGCCGTCTATGACAACAGGCCAGCGCTCAACCGATCTCGCGATAGATTGTGAGGCGTGGCGCAGATCGTCAAGCGTGCCTACAAGTACCGCTGCCATCCGACCTCCGAGCAGGCGGATCAGCTTGCCCGGACGTTCGGCTGCGTCCGCCTCGTCTACAACAAGGCGCTGGAAGAACGCACCCGCGCCTATGCGCTGGACGGCAAACGGGTCTCCTACGTGGAGTCCTCCGCAGCGCTCACCCAATGGAAGAAGACACCCGAGCTGGCGTTCCTGGGCGAGGTGTCGTCGGTGCCGTTGCAACAGGCGCTGCGCCACCTTCAGGCGGCGTTCGCGAACTTCTTCGCCCGTCGCGCCAGATACCCCACGTTCAAGAGCAGGAAGAACTCGCGCGCGAGCGCGGAGTACACCCGCTCGGCGTTCCGCTTCCGGGACGGGCAGCTCACCCTGGCGAAGATGGACGCGCCGCTGGCGATCGTGTGGTCGCGGCCCCTGCCGGAAGGTGCGGAGCCGTCCACGGTCACCGTGTCGAGGGACGCGGCCGGGCGCTGGTTTGTGTCCATCCTGGTGGAGGAGAAGATCAGCCCGCTGCCGCCCGTCGAGCGGTCGGTGGGTGTGGACGCGGGCATTACGGCGCTGGCGACGCTCTCGACCGGCGAGAAGATCGTCAACCATCGGCATGAGCGGGCCGACCGGCGCAGGCTGGCCCGCGCTCAGCGGGCGCTCGCCCGCAAACAGAAGGGATCGAACAACCGGGCCGGGGCCCGGCTGCGCGTGGCGAAGGTGTATGCCCGGATCGCCGACCGGCGCCGGGACCATCTGCACAAGGTCACCACCCGGCTTGTTCGCGAGAACCAAGTGATCGCCGTGGAGGACCTGACCGTCCGCAACATGGTCAAGAATCGGTCGCTGGCCCGCGCCGTCTCGGATGCGTCCTGGCGGGAGTTCCGCTCGATGCTGGAGTACAAGGCGGCCTGGTACGGGCGCACGCTGGTGGTGGTGGACCGCTGGTTCCCCTCCTCCAAGCTGTGCTCGGCCTGCGGGACGCTGCGAGTCGAGATGCCGCTGAACGTCCGCGCGTGGACCTGCGACTGCGGCCAGGTGCACGACCGGGACGTCAACGCGGCACGCAATGTGCTCGCCGCCGGGCTGGCGGAGAGCTGAAACGCCTGTGGAGCTGGTGTGAGACCTCAACGAGGGTCCTCTCTGCGAGGCGACCGGCGGTGAAGCAGGAAGGCCAACCGGCGACGGTTGGACTCCCTTCCCTTCAGGGAGGGGAGGAGGTCAAGATCCCAAGCTACAGCGGCGGTGACCGAGGACCTCGGATCGGTTCCGGTCGGCGGTCACGGCCTTCGTACGAGGTCCGGGGCAGGTCGCCGGGTCGTGAGGTCCGGCGCGGGGTGTGGCCGGAGGCGCCGGGGGAGGACGCGGGCCGCCGCGGGCTGGCCGAGCAGGATGCCGAGGACGACCAGGACGAGGCCGCCGAGCTGCTGCGGCGTGAGCGTCTCGCCGGCCAGCGCGGTGCCGAGCAGGACGCCGGTCAGCGGGTTGAGCAGCCCGATGAGCCCCACCGTCCCGGCGCTCAGGTGGCGCAGCCCCTGGAACCAGGCGGCGAAGGCGAGGGCCGTCGCGACGACCGTGACGTAGCCGAAGCCGAGGAGAGCGGGCCCGTCCAGGGGCGGTGGCGGCCCCTCCACGACGACGGCGACCGGGACCAGCACGGCCCCTCCGGCGACGAGCTGCCACGAGGTCAGCGAGAAGACGTCGATCCCCGCCCCCCACCGCTTGGCCAGCACGTAGCCGAAGGACGACATGACCATGGCCAGGACCGAGGCCAGCACCCCGGAGACCTCGACGGCGGCCGTGCCGTCGAGGAGCAGGAGGCAGACGCCCCCGATCCCGAGGCCCGCGCCGGCCAGGTGCGCCACCCGCGGCCGATCGGCCAGCGCCGCCCAGGCGAAGAGCATCATCATGACCGGCGAGGTCGCCATGATCGTCGAGGCGATGCTCGTCGGGAGCGTCTGCGCCGCCAGGTAGACCAGGGCGAAGAACGCGCCCATGTTGAGGCTGCCGAGCACCAGCGACCGCCACCACCACACACCCCGCGGCAGCCTCCTGACCACGAGGAGCAGCAGCAGGCCCGCGGGCAGTGCCCGGATCGCGGCGCCGTACAGCGGGTGGTCGGGCGGCAGGAACCGGTGGGTGACGAGGTAGGTGGAGCCCCAGGCCACGGGCGCGAGCGCGGTGACGGCCGCCCACCGGAAATTAGCTTCCATGGAAGACAATATAGCTTCTCTGGAAGTTATATTGGTGGGGTGAGCGAACACCTCGACCACGTCGCGCGCATCCAGCAGGCATGGGCCCGCGAGCGGCCCGACGTGGACGTGAGCCCGCAGGGCGTGATCGGGCGGCTGCACCGGCTGGCCGGCCACCTGACCGAGCGGCTGTGCGTCGTCTACCGGCGCTACGGGCTGGGGGAGGGGGACTTCGACGTGCTCGCCGCCCTGCGGCGCGCCGGGGAGCCGTACGAGCGGGCGCCCGGGGAGCTGGCGGCGTTCACCATGGTCACCACGGGGGCCATGACCAAGCGCGTCGACCGGCTCGAACAGGCCGGGCTCGTCACCCGCCGCCGCAGCGCGCGCGACGGCCGGGGGCGGGTCGTCGCCCTCACCGCGGCCGGCAGGGAGTTGATCGACCAGGCGTTCACCGAGCACATGCGCAACGAGCGCGACCTGCTCGGCTGCCTGACGCCGGAGCAGGCCGGCCAGTTGGAGTCGCTGCTCGCCACCTGGCTGGCCTGCTTCGAGACGCCCCAGGAGACGCCCCAGGAGGTGCCCGGGGTGTCCTCGGTCAGAACGGGGTCAGGGTGATGTAGGCGTGGACGGGGTCGCCGTCGTGGACGAGCGACTCGAAGCCACCGACGTCGTCGAAGGCGAACGCGTACGCCTTGCCGTCCACCATGTGGTCGTGGATCTTGCGCGCGTAGTGGTTGGTCACCGCGTCCTGGTAGAACCGGCTCGCGTCGGTGCTCGGCTGGGTGGTGACGCGGTCCAGCGTGGTGCGGTTCAGCGCGGCGCACAGGGTGCGCGCGATCGGGCCGACGACCTCGTCGTTGGGAGCGTGCAGGTTGCCGTCGCAGCCGAGGACGTGGGCGGTGCTCGGCTTGTCGAACGTGGCCACCTGCTGCCCGGCGCCGTTGGTGAACACCATGGCGTTGCCCTGAGTGCGGCCGTGGAAGCGGACGTCCGGCCGGTCCTTGAACGGGATCACCGTCAGCGTCCTGGTGCGGTAGGCGTCCCACGCCCTGGTGATGTAGTCGTCCATGATGGTGGGGCTGAGCAGCCCGGCGTCGATGCCCTTGCCCGGCGCGAGCGCCCTGACGCGCAGCCCGTCCGCACGGGTGTGGATGAGACCGGCCCAGCCGCCGGGCTGGTTCCTGATGGCGTCGAGGAGCCGGTTGCGCCCGTCGGGCACCAGGTGGCCGGTGTTCCGCACGGCGCCGGCGGCGTTCTTGACGCCGACGGCGTGGGGCACGCTGAACATGTCCACCTGCGAGCTGTTGAGCCACAGGCCGCCGTCGTCGAGCGTGAACTCGCTCCAGTCGAACAGGATGTCGCGGTTCGGGTCGGACGGGTTCCAGGGGGCGGGCTGGACCAGGCCCGTCGGGGTCAGGAAGAACCTGATCTTCTGGCCGAACGAGAAGTAGACCCGGCCGGAGAGCCTGGGGATCTGGATGGTCTTCGTCTGTCCGTCGGCCGGCCCCGCGATGGACACGTCGGGAGCCGGGCTCGGCGGGATGCTGCCGCCGCTCCACTCCCGGAACTGGCCGTTCGCGTCCGCGTAGCCGAGCCGGTGGGTGGTGAGGCTCTCGCCGAGCACGTAGATCCACAGCGCTTCGCCGCGGCCGGAGGTGTTCTTGACGGTGAGCGGGATGGTCTGCGGCACCGCCGCGGCGGCCTCGCGCGGGACCAGGAGGAGGGCGGACAGGAGCGCGAGCGCCACGGTGAGCGCGCACCTCTTCAGGATGGTGGTCATGTCACTCCCGGGGGGTGGAACGGGCGAGAGAGCGCTCTCTCATTCAACAGATCTGACCGACCTTGTCAAGTAGACTTCCTTGAAGAGCGCTCTCTTTCCGCGCGTGTCCATGCGAAGGCGGCCGTGGAACGACGAGCCCCGGCTGCACCTGATCTCGACGGCTTCTCCTCGGAGGCTGCACACCGGTGTGCTTCGCTGGAACCATGATCGACATCACCGTTCCCGACCCCATTGACTACCTGGACGAGGTCGCCGCGAGCGCCGCCGGGCAGGCCGTCAAACAGCGGGCGCTCCACCTGCTGGACCTCAGAGCGGGGCACACCGTCGTCGACGTCGGCTGCGGGCCGGGGACCGATCTCGGGACGCTGGCGGCGGCCGTCGCGCCGGGTGGCACGGTCGTCGGCGTCGACCGGGACCCCGTCATGGTCGCCGCCGCCCGTGCCAGGCTCGCGGGGGAGGCCGGGGTGCGGGTGCGTCCCGGTGACGCCCACGCGCTGCCGCTGGCCGACGACAGCGCCGACCGGGCCCGTGCCGAACGCGTCCTGCAGCACGTGGACGACCCCGTGCGGGCGCTCGCCGAGGTGCGGCGGGTGGTCCGGCCGGGAGGGCGCGTCGTGCTGGCCGAGCCCGACTGGGACGGCCTGCTGATCGACTCCGACGAGCCGGAGCTGAGCCGGCGGTTGACCCGCTTCGTCGCCACGGAGATCGTCCGCAACGCGACCGTCGGCCGGAGCCTGGCCCGGCTGTGCGCCGGAGCCGGGCTCGTCGTGCGGTCCGTGGAGGCGCACACGCCGGTGTTCCGCGACTTCGGCACCGCCGACCGGCTCCTGGGGCTGCGGCGGAACGTGGGCAGGGCCGTCCGGGCGGGTCACCTCGACGCCGGGGCCGAGGCGTGGCTGGAGGCGGTGGCCGCGCGGCCGTTCCTGGCCACGTTCGTGCTGTTCCTGGTCACGGCCGAGGTGGCGTGATCTGCAATGACCGTGTCATTGACGCCATGCCCACGCCCTGACCAGCATGGTGGGTGTGGACAGGCGGATCGTGATCGTGGTCTTCGAGGGGTTCCAGCTGTTCGACATGGCCGGGCCCGCCGACGTGTTCGCGCTCGCCTCCACCCTCACGGGCGGCGGTGACGGCTATCGGATCGAGCTCGCCGCCGTGCGCGCCGGTGAGGTGACCGCGCAGAACGGCGTCACCATCGCGGTGCGGACGTCGCTTGGGCAGGTCGGCGGTGACGTCGACACGCTGATGGTCGTGGGCGGGTTCTCCACCGGCGAGTGGATGCGCGACCGCGAGCTGGTCGAGGGCATCCGCCGGCTGGCGGGCACGGCGCGCCGCGTCACCTCCGTCTGCAGCGGCGCGCTCATCCTGGCCGAGGCCGGACTGCTGGACGGGCGGCGGGCCACCACCCACTGGCTGGCGTCCGGCGTGCTCCGCGACCGCTACCCGGCCGTCGAGGTGGACGCCGACCCCATCTACGTCAGGGACGGCCACACCTGGACCTCCGCCGGCGTCAGCGCCGGGGTGGACCTGGCGCTGGCCCTCGTGGCCGAGGACCACGGCCACGAGGTGGCCAGGCAGGTGGCCTGCCGTCTCGTCGTGTACCTGCACCGGCCCGGCGGGCAGAGCCAGTTCAGCACCCCGATGGGCGCCGCCGCGCCGCGCAGCGAGCCGCTGCGGGAACTGCAGGCGTTCATCGACGCCAACCCCGCCGGCGACCTCAGGGTGCCCGCCCTGGCCTCGCGGGCCGGGATGAGCGAGCGGCACTTCTCGCGCGTCTTCACCGAGCAGACCGGCGTCTCGCCCGGCCGGTACGTCGAGCGCGCCCGCGCCGACACCGCCCGGCGGCTGCTGGAGATCACCGACCACCCGCTCGACCGCGTGGCCAGGGAGTCGGGTCTCGGCAGGCCGGAGACCCTGTACCGCGTCTTCCGTCGCACCTGGCGAATCTCACCCGGCGACTACCGGCGCCGGTTCCGAACCAAG
Source organism: Nonomuraea muscovyensis (assembly GCF_014207745.1). NCBI lineage: Bacteria > Bacillati > Actinomycetota > Actinomycetes > Streptosporangiales > Streptosporangiaceae > Nonomuraea > Nonomuraea muscovyensis. Next base: position 2,736,483 of record NZ_JACHJB010000002.1, on the reverse strand, counting down.
GAGAGCTGACCATGCACGTCGCGATTCCCCTCTATCCGGGCTTCACCGCCCTCGACGCCGTCGGGCCGTACACGGTGCTCGCCTTCGCGCCGGGCGTCACCGTGACCTTCGTCGCCGGCGAGGCCGGGCCGGTCACCGACGACCGGGGCACGCTCACGCTGACGGCCACCGCCGGCTACGCCGACCTGCCCCGGCCGGACGTGGTCGTGGTGCCGGGCGGGGTCGGCACGTTCGCCGCGCTGGAGGACCGGGCGCTGGTCGACTGGATCAGGACGGCCCACGAGCACGCCCGGTGGACCACCTCGGTGTGCAGCGGGTCGCTGCTGCTGGGGGCGGCGGGCCTGCTCGGCGGGCTGAAGGCCACGACGCACTGGGCGGTCCTCGACCACCTGTCCCGCTACGGAGCCGAGCCGGTCAGCGAGCGGGTGGTGACGCAGGGCCGGATCGTGACGGCCGCGGGCGTGTCGGCCGGCATCGACATGGCACTCGCCCTGCTCGCCGCGGCGAGCGACGAGGAGACCGCCCGGGCCGTGCAGCTCGTCATCGAGTACGACCCCGAGCCGCCGTTCCCGATGGACCGGGGGCTGGCCGAGCGCGCCATCGGCCTCCTCGTCTAGCGGCCTGTCACCGAACGCCGCCGTGTCCGCTGATCACGCCGGGCTGAGCTGACCCATCGCGCTCCGGCCGTGTCCGAGTGCGCTCCTCGCGACCAGCGCGGACATCCCGACGCTGATCAGCGCACCCGCCGCGACCGCCGCCGTGAACGTCCACGACGCCTTCGGCAGGCCCAGCGCCAGCAGGATCAGGACGGGAACCCAGGCCAGCGCGTTGAGGACGGCCGCCACCGTGAGCACCTTGCCACTGGCCCGCACGCCGGGCGCCAGAGAGGGAGCGGATGCGGCGATCGTGGGAAGCGGCAGCACCAGCGCCAGCATGACGGGGATCAGGAAACCGCCCACCATCGTCTCGCCGAGCGGCCCCACGGGCGCACCGAGGTGGGCGAAGGCCATGCCGTAGAAGGCGCAGCCGACCAGCGCGACGGGGACGGCCAGGAGCAACGCTGTCACGACCACCCGTCGCGCGGTCGTCCGCGCCACCTGCCCCTGGGCGGGGTGTCTCGTGACGGTGTACGAGGTGATCAGCAGGGGCACCACCGCGAGCACGCCCAGGGCGGCCGACACGACGAACAGTGACGTCGCCGTCGCGCTCAGGTGGCCGGCGAGCGCTCCGGCGACGGACGCCTCGGCCCACGTTCCGTTGAGGCTGGCCGGGTCGCGTACACCCGGGTTCCACAGCAGGAGCAGTGCCGTCCCGGCGATCGTCAAGACGGCGGCGAGCGGGATCCGCGCGGGCCCGGCCCCCGGGACGCGTCGGCGGTGGATCCACGCGTCGGCCGCGCCGGCGACCAGATCGAACACCGTGCGCAGGCGAACGGTCCGTGAGGCGATGAGGTCGGCGACCTCGTCGCCGTAGCGATCGCGCCACGCCTTCGGATAGAGGCTGAGCATCGCCCCGGCCAACGCTCGCATCATGACAGCCCCCAGGCCGGACCCGCGCGCCTGGCGCCCGCCTGCTCGATCCGGCGGAGGGTGGCGAGTTGCTCGCGCAGCGCGTCGCGCCCGCATTCGGTGATCCGGTACGGTTTGCGCCGCTCGGACGACTCGACCGGCTCGATCCAGCGGCGCTCCTCCAGCCGCATCAGCGCGCCGTACAGTGTGCCGGGCTCCAGCGAGGTCCCCGAGAATTCCTCGATATCGCCGATCATCCGGTAGCCGTGCTTCTGTCCCTCAGCCAGGCTGACGAGTATCAGCAGGGCCACGTCCGTGAAGCGGCCGAGCTCTTGTGTCCTTCGTGACATTTACTCATTAAAACTTAGTAAGTTTCACTGAGCAAGCCGTCCCGGCGCCATGATCAGGGCAGGGCAGGTGCCTGGCGGCTCACCAGGGGTAGGGGAACCCAGAGTGAGGAGGCGCAGCCATGAACGACAAACACTGGGACGTCCAGATCGACATCAGCGAGAACGACGACGTCACGACGGCGCGGGCTGTCCTGACGATGCCCGAGCAGTCGCGGCTGACGGGCCACGGCGAGGCGCACCGCAACCCGGTGGACCGCCCGGCGGCGGAGATCGGCGACGAACTGGCCGCCGCGCGGGCCCTGGAGGACCTGACCGGCCAGTTGCTCAGCGTCGCCAACCAGGACGTCGTGCGCAACGCCCGGTCGCGGGCGCCGATGCCGCCCGGCTGAGAACGCGGCCCGTCGGTGCCCGTACGCTGGAACGCGTGATCCGACCAGCGACTCCAGCCGACGTGCCCGCCATCCTCCAGCTCGTCCACGACCTCGCGACGTACGAGAAGGCCGCGCACGAGGTCCGCGCCGACGAGGAGCAACTGCGCGCCGCGCTGTTCGGCTCCGCACCGGCCGTCTTCGCGCACGTCGCCATAGAGGAGAGCGAGGAGAGCACGGGGGAGGGGAGCACGGGCGCGGGTGAGGTCGTGGGCTTCGCCATGTGGTTCCTCAGCTTCTCCACCTGGCGCGGCACGCACGGCATCTACCTGGAGGATCTGTTCGTGCGCCCGGACCGGCGCGGCGGCGGCCACGGCAGGGCGCTGCTCGCCGAGCTGGCCCGCATCTGCGTCGAGCGCGGCTACCAGCGGCTCGAATGGTCGGTGCTCGACTGGAACGAGCCGGCCATCGGCTTCTACCGCACGGCCGGGGCGGTCCCGCTGGACGAGTGGACCATGTTCAGGCTGACCGACGAGCCGCTGCTGCGGATGGCGGAGCAGGCCGCCCGCTAGCGTCGTCCGGACGCGGGTGGTCCGGACGCGGTTCGCCGCGGGCGGCCCCGGCCGCCCGCGGCGAACCGCGAACGTGCGCTACACGCCAGTGTGCGAGCGCTGCGTCATCCCGCTCGACGTGCGGTCGAACACTTCGGACTCCGTGCGCCCGGTCTCCATCTCACGCATCTCCTCGGGCTCCATCTGCATCTCCTCCAGGCGCAGAGCCACGCCCAGGGCGTAGAACGTGGGCGCCCACTCGCCGATGAAGATGCCCCAGCGGTCCGCCCTGTCCATCCCCGCGTGCTCCGCGGTGTTCGACATCAGCCACGAGGCGAAGGCCAGGCCGATCGAGGCCGTTCCGGCCATGTACGCGTGATGGGACCTGATGCCCATCTTGTGCAGCATTCTGATCATGATTCCCCCCTTGCTGGAGTGCTGCTACCCCCCGGGCGCGGAGCGATAACCCCAGGTTGTCGCGCTTTGCCCGGTCTTGGGGCTCAGTCGGACGGCGCGGGAGCCGCGCACCGGGACGACAGCACGGACAGCATCTCCAGTAGTTCCGGCGGGCCGTCCACCGAGAAGTCGGCGTCCAGCATGAGGATGTGCAACGCGAGCCGCAGCGGCGTGTCGCCGCCCGCGTGCACCACGCACGTGTGCTCGTCCACGCTCTCCACCTGGATCGAGTCGGGCACCTTCGCCAGCACCACGGACGCGGGCGCCGCCACCGTCACCTTCGCCCGGTGACGCGACAGCGCGGTGTCCACCCCGCGCGGCACCACCTCCGGCGGCGGCTCCGCCCGGGGGATGAACCGCGGCCCGTGCGGCACCCGTGGCGTGACCCGGTCCACGCGGAAGGTCCGCCAGTCCTGCCGCGCCACGTCCCAGGCGATCAGGTACCAGCGCCGCCCGGTGTGCACCAGCCGGTACGGCTCCACGTCGCGGACCTGCTCCGAGCCGTCGTGGGTGCGGTAACCGAAGCGCAGCCGGTGCCGGTCGCGGCAGGCCGCCGCGACGGTCACCAGGGTGTCCGCCGCCACCGTGGGGCCCTCCCGGGCCAGCGACACGGTGTGGTCGTGCAGGGCGTTGACCCGGTGCCGCAGCCGCGACGGCAGCACCTGCTCCAGCTTGGCCAGCGCGCGCAGCGAGCTGTCCTGGATGCCCTCGACGCCGCCCCCGGCGGCCGTGCGCAGGCCGACGGCCACCGCCACGGCCTCCTCGTCGTCGAGCAGCAGCGGCGGCAGCTTGGCCCCCGCCCCCAGCCGGTAGCCGCCCGCGGCGCCCGGCACGGCGTGCACCGGATAGCCGAGGCCGCGCAGCTTGTCGATGTCGTAGCGGACCGTGCGCGGGCTCACCCGGAGCCGTCGGGCCAGCTCGGCGCCCGTCCAGGACGGGCGGGTCTGCAGCAGCGACAGCAGCTTCAGCAGCCGCGCCGAGGTTTCCAGCATGCCCCCATTATCAAGGCAAGTGGTTTGCCACATTGGGTGAGACGGTTCTTCCATGAGCGAAGAGATCCGCGCCTTCACCCTCGATATCCCCCAGGCCGACCTCGACGACCTGCGAGAGCGCCTGTCCCGTACCCGCCTGCCGCGCCAGCTCCCCGACACCGGCTGGGAGCGCGGCGTCCCCGCCGGGCACCTCGCCGAGCTGATCGACCACTGGGCCACCACCTACGACTGGCGGGCCCACGAGGCCGAGCTGAACGCCCATCCGCAGTTCGTCACCACGATCGACGGCCAGGACATCCACTTCCTGCACGTCCGCTCGCCCGAGCCGGACGCCACGCCGCTCGTCCTCACCCACGGCTGGCCCGGCTCGGTGGTCGAGTTCCTCGACGTCATCGGCCCGCTGTCGGACCCCCGGGCGCACGGCGGCGACCCGGCCGACGCCTTCCACCTGGTCATCCCGTCGCTGCCCGGCTACGGGTTCTCCGCTCCCCTCGCCGAGGGCGGCTGGACGCTGAAGCGGATCGCCAGGGCCTGGGCCGAGCTGATGGCGCGCCTCGGGTACGAGCGCTACGGCGCCCAGGGGGGCGACTGGGGGTCCGGCGTCTCCCGCGAACTGGGCCGCGTCGACGCCGAGCACGTGATCGGCGTGCACGTGAACTACCTGCTCACCTTCCCCTCCGGGCAGCCCGGCGAGCTGGACGGGCTCGGCGACGCCGACCTGAAGCGGCTGGAGGCGCTGGAGAGGTTCCGGGGCGACCTGGGCGGCTACATGGCCATCCAGACGACCCGCCCGCAGACGCCGGCCTTCGGGCTGGCCGACTCGCCCGCCGGGCAGCTCGCGTGGATCGCCGAGAAGTTCCAGGAGTGGACCGAGGACGGCGTCGACCGCGATCGGATGCTGACCAACGTCTCGCTCTACTGGCTGACGAACACCGCCGACTCGGCGGCCCAGCTCTACTGGGAGTTCGCCCACGCCTGGAGCATGCCGGAGCGGTCGCCGACGCCGACGGGGGTGGCCGTCTTCCCGTACGACATCGCCCCGCCGGTGCGCAGGCTGGCCGAGCGGACGGACCGGATCACGCACTGGACGGAGTTCGAGCACGGCGGCCACTTCGCCGCGATGGAGCAGCCGGACCTGCTCGTCGGCGACGTCCGCGCGTTCTTCCGCTCCCTGCGCGTGCGTTAGGGGGCGGGGTCGGGGGCGCTCGTGGCCCGGAAGCCGCCGGCCCGGTGCGAGCCGTCGCAGAACGGCTTGGTCGACGACAGGCCGCACCGGCACAGCGCGACCGTGGACCTGCCCGGGTCGATCGGCGTGCCGTCCTGGGCCACCAGCTCGAACCGCCCCCTCAGGAGCAGCGGCCCGTCCTCGCAGGGCGTCACCGTCACCACGTCGTCACCATCGATGTGCACCGCTGCCCCCTGCCCGGACCCCCGACCGGGAAACTCGCTCACCATGATCTTCACAGGAGTTGCGAGATCGGTCAGTGGTCCGATCGTGACCGGCACGCGACCAACCTCCGGGGGTGCCGCCGTAACGTCCTCACGGTGCCCGATATGGACTCGAATGTGACCATCGATCCCGTCGGCCGGCCGCAGCCCGAACCGGCCCCGTTGCCACAGCGGGGGGAAGCCGAGCGTTGCGCCAGCGTCGAGTCCGGGCGGCGCTGCGTACTGCCACCTGGTCACCCCAGCGCGCACGTCTACCCACCCGCCGAGGCCACGCCCTAGCCGCCATCCGGGTGGAACCTCGCGGCGCCGGCCGGTGTACCTCCACCGGAGGTGCGTATGAAGAGAATCACGATCGTTCTGCTCGCCCTGGCCCTTCAGGTTGGGGCCGTGGGGGCTCTCCCGGTCAGCGCGGCCGGCAACTGGGCGGTGACCTATCTCGACCCGGCGCCGGAGCGGTTCGCGCCGGACACGCCGTACACGCTGGGGTACTGGGTGCTCCAGCACGGCACCCACCCGTACGAGGGCGACGACCTCGGGCGGACCGGGCTGCGGCTCACCGGAGGCGACGGGCGGGTGCTGGAGTTCGACGGGACGGCGCTGCCCGAGGCCGGCCACTACGCCACCGCCGTGGCCGTGCCCGCGGGCGTCTGGCGGGTGCAGGGCGTCCAGGGGCTGTTCGAGCCGTACGAGGTGGGGACGCTCCGGGTGCCGGGCGGGCTGACCGTCCACCCTCTGCAGCGGGGGCTGGCCGAGGCGATCCGCTCGGGTGAGCACCGGTACTGGGGGGCCGTCCGGCCGCCCGGGTTCCCGGCGGGATCTCCCCCGGCGTCGGTCACGCCTTCGGCCACGTCTTCGGTCGCGCCTTCGGTCACCGCTTCGGCGCCGGCCACCGCTTCGGGGGGCGCGACCGGCGTGTCCGGGGTGCGGGCCGGGTTTCCGGCGTACGCGCTGGTGATCGCCGCCGTGGGCGGGGCGCTCCTCGCGCTCGCCGCGCTGCGGCTCACCGGGCGCGACTCCCGGGCAGGAGGGGACGGGCGGACCGGGGAGGGCCGGTCCGGGGACGGGCGGACGGAGACGCTGTCCTCGCGCGGGTGAGGCCGAGGGCACGCAGCGGGGCCAGGCGGGGCTGGGCGGGGGCGGACACGCCTCCGTACACGGCTCGACGGGATCTTGTCAGGGTGGCGGACGTCTGAGAGATTGCGCGGGGTACTCACGACCATTCGTCACGGAGGTCACGCGTGTCACAATTACGCCCAGCCCTCGTCGCCGTCGCCCTCACCCTGGCGATCGCGACCCCAGCCGAGGCGGCGACCGGTCCCGTCGTCACCGTCGAGAACGGCCGCACCCAGCCCGTCTTCTCCTACGCGGACGCGGTCCGCGAGCACGTGTACGTCGAGTCGAGCCTCGACAGCGACGCCGACGGCCGCCTGGACCGGGTGCGCGTGGACGTCATCCGGCCCAAGGAGTCCGGCCCCGGGCTCAAGGTGCCGGTGATCATCGACGAGAGCCCGTACTACGACAACTCCGGACGTGGCAACGAGGGCGAGCGGAAGGTGTACGACGCCGCCGGGAACGTCACGAGATTTCCGCTCTTCTACGACAACTACTTCGTGCCGCGCGGCTACGCCGTCCTCAACGTCGACATGCTCGGCACCACCAAGTCCGACGGCTGCCCGGACATCGGGGGCAAGGCCGACGTGCTCGGCGGCAAGGCCGTCATCGACTGGCTGAACGGCAGGGCCAAGGCGTTCCGCGCGGACGGCAGCCCGGCCGTGGCCGACTGGACCACCGGCAAGGCCGCGATGATCGGCAAGTCGTACGACGGCACCCTCGCCAACGCCGTGGCCGCCACCGGAGTCGAAGGCCTGGAGACGATCGTGCCCATCGCGGCGATCAGCTCCTGGTACAAGTACCAGCGCTCCAACGGCGTGATCTACAACTACGACTACGCCTCCTGGCTCGCGAACTACATCGACACCGACCCCGAGGCCAAGTGTCAGGCCGTGCGCGACAGGATGGACGCCGAGGACGGCGACGCCACCGGCGACTACAACCCGTTCTGGGCCGAGCGCGACTACATCTCCGGCCTGCTGGGCGACGTCTCGAAGGTGCGGGCCAGCGTGTTCGTCGTGCACACCGGCAACGACCTGAACGTCAAGCCGGACAACTTCTCCACCTGGTGGCAGGCACTGGCCAAGCGGAACGTCCCGCGCAAGATCTGGGTCGGCCAGTACCACCACGTGGACCCGTTCGACTTCGAGGGCCGCAGGGGCGTGTGGGTGGACACGCTGCACCGCTGGTTCGACCACGAGCTGCACGGCGTGCGCAACGGCATCATGACCGAGCCGCGCGCCGACGTGCAGGTGGGGCCGACGCAGTGGATCCGCCAGCGTGACTGGCCGGCGCCGTTCGCGGCCGAGGTCGCGCTGCGCCCGGCCGCCGACGGCTCGCTCGGCCTCAAGCGGGCCGCCACGGGCGCGACCGCGACGTTCGCGGACGTGGCGATGGAGGAGGAGGACATGATCGCAGACGTCGGCACGGCCAAGCCGGGCCGCGTGGCGTTCACGACCGGCCCGCTCCCGCTCAGCCTGCGCCTGTCGGGGACGCCCACGGCCGACCTGCGGGTCAAGCTCGACAAGCCCACGGCCAACCTGACCGCCCTGCTCGTCGACTTCGGCGACGCCACCCGGCTGGACTGGCGGCGCGGCCAGGGCATCACCACGCTGACCGAGGAGGACTGCCACGGCGAGAGCACCGCGGCCGACGACGCCTGCTACCGGAAGGTCGTCACCAACGTCGCCGACCGTCCCGCCGAGATCGTCGCCCGTGGCTGGATCGACGTGCAGAACCGCTCCTCGCTGAGCAGCCCCTCGCCGCTGCCCGCCGGCACGTACGGCACCGTCCGGTGGCAGACGCTGCCGCACGACTACACCTTCGCCAAGGGGCACCGGCTGGCGCTCGTGATCGCGGGCACCGACGCCGACTACAGCTCCGAGCAGGGCACGGGCGCGAACGTGACGCTCGACCTGGCCGCCAGCAACGTGTCCGTGCCGTTCGTCCTGGGCACCCCGCTCGCGGACGTGCCGAAGGACCGGACCACCTTCCGCGGGCCTGAGCGGTTCGAGCTGCCGGAGCCGGAGCGGGAGTTCAGCTTCTTCTAGCTCCGCCGAAGTCCTCCCGGGCCTGCGGGTCCTTCCGGGTCTGCAGATCCCTTCGGGTCTGCGGGCCCATCCGGGCCTCCGGGCCCTTTCGCGCCCGGGGCGGTCCGCGGTCCTTCGGGTCCTCCGGGGCCGCGGGTCCCAGCGGGTTCGACCGGAGGGCCGGTGCCGACCGGCGGCGGTGGGGGCGCCGGGCCGGTCGGCACCGGCGGGCCGGTGCGCGGGGCGAGTGCCGGTGGGTCAGTACCGGCCGCAGTTCGTCCAGGTGCCGCCGCCCTCGTCGGTGAGCACGTATGTGCCGGGATCCCGGGCGATCGTCCACGTCACCCGCAGCCTGAGAGTCCCGCCGCCCGTGGTGGTGCCCGCCGTGGTCCGGCCGTCACCCCGGGCGAGGCCGGTCCAGCGGACGAGAACGGTGCCGGTCCTCGTGACAGCGGGGCCGGCGCAGTCGGGGCGCGCGGCGGGCGCCTTCACCCGGAACGTCCGCCCCGACACCACGATGCCGGACGAGCCGCGCACCGACGTGACGCGGCACGCCCCGCCCCTGCAGGCCAGCGCGAACGTGCCGGTACGGCGGGAGCCGAGCCGGACCGAGGCGGGCGACAGGGACGCCACCGGAGGCCGGGGGCGGGGGAGGGCCTGCCGGGTGGGCTGCTGCTTCCGGTTCTGGCCGGTCTCGTTCCGGGTCATCACGCCCGGCTCGGCCCGCTCCCGTTCGGCCGGGCTCATGGTCCCCGCCACCGCCGGGCGTTCGGTGGCCGCCGCACTCGCTGCCCGGGTGGCCTCGCGCGTGGGGGTCGGGAGCGGGGTCGCGGGCGCCGGGCTTGCGGCCAGGGAGGGGGCGGTGTCCGTCCCCGCCTCGGGGCCCGTCCCGGTGGCGGCGTCGGCGGGCGGGGGCACCGCCACCGCCGGGCCGGGCGACGGGCGCTCCTCCGGTGCGGGGCTCATCGCCGGGCCGGGGGCCGACACCTCGTTCACCACAGGCATGCGCTGGCGGGCGTTGAGACCCGACCACGCCAGGCCCGCCACCAGGATCCCGACGCCGACCAGCAGTCCGACCCGGGCGACGGTCCTGACGGTGATGACCGTGTCGGGGTCCGTGTCGTCGGGCCGGTTGCGCCAGAACTCCTCGTCGCCCTGGAGGTCCACCACCTGGCCGACCTCGGCCCTGCGTGGGTCGGGGAACGGGACGCCTCCGGCCACCAGGCGGTCCCGCGGCGGCTCGGCCCCGCGCGTCCCGAGCACCCACGCCGGACCGTCCGCCTGAGGAGGCACGGCCCGCTGGGGCAGCCCCGCGCCGGCCCGCTCGGGCAGGCCCGGTGAGAACCGTTCGGGAAGAGACGGGGCGGCTGGTGCTGAGCGCGGCGGCGGGATCGGGCCGGGGTAGGGCGTGGCCGTCGGTGCGGACCGTGACGGCGTGATCGGCTCGGAGCGGCGCGGGGCGATCGGCTCGTGGTGGGGTGGGGTGGCGCGCTCCGACCGTGACGGTGAGAACCGCTCGGGGCGGGGCGAGGCGGTCCGTGCGGAGCGCGGCGTGGCGATCGGGCCCGGGTGGGGCGGGGTGGCCGGGGTGGCGGGAGGCGCGGAACGGGGCGGGGGGACGTGCGGGGAGCGCGCCGGGGTGGCCCGCTCGGGCGGTGGGGCGACGGCGAGTTCGTCGCCCGGGATCGGGGCGCTGAGGATCAGGCGGCCCTTGCGCGGGGCGCCGGCGGCCGGGCGGTCCACGGGCGCTGTTGCGGGGGTGCCGGCGACGTGGCGGTCTGTGGGGAGGGTGGTGGGAAGCCTGCGGTCGCCGGTGGGCGGCCTGTGGTCCGTCGTGCGGCGTCGGGCGGGGACGGGGGCGGAGCCCGCCTCGCGATTCCGCGGCTCGGGGGTCCGTGGTTCGGGGAGCAGTGGTCCGGGGGTTCGTGGCTCCGGGGTCCGGGGTCCGGGGGTCCATGGTGGGCCATCGTCCGGGTGGTGCTCCCAAGGCGGGCCACCTTCGGCCCGGCGTGAGGGGTGCCGCTCCTGACCGGCCGGGCCACTACTGCTCCGGTCACGAGCGGACGCCGCTGGAAGGTTCCGGTATGGCACGCCTCCGCGGTTGCGGCGGACGATGGCCCACTCTGGAGACCGGTCCGCGGACCGGTCGTCATCGGTGCCGGCGCCACTGACGCCGGCACCGGTGCTCTCACCGGCGGCCGGGCCCCGGTCGGGAGGGCCCGGCCGGGCGTGCTTGCTGGCGAGGCGGGGCGCGGCCGGTTCAGGTGTGTGCTCCGGGCCGGCGGCGGCCGCGCCCGCCGCCGGCCCGGAGCTTTCCCAGGTCCCCGTCGTGGGGCCGGGGACCGGAGAGATCGGCGGGGGGACGGGCTCCGCCAGGCCGTGTGCCTGCACGGGGAACCCGTCCTCCCGCCACAGCCCGTCGTCGCCCGGGAGAGGCAGCGCCCAGGCGAGCTGCTCGTGCAGCGTGCCGGGCGCGGGCGAGATGGGCATCTGCCGCAGAAGCGTGTCCGCCACCATGGTGCGCGGCGCACGCCGGCAGGCGTCGCAGTGGGCGATGTGGCGGCTGATCCGCGCGCGGGTCCGCCTGCCCGGAGCCGAGGTCCAGTCCGTCACCCGCGATTCCAGCGCCGGGCACCCGTGGCGGGTCCTGGCGGCGATGACGGCCGCGAACCACTCCTCCAGCCCGTCGGCCGCCTCCAGCACGACCAGTTCCACGTCGTCGGGCGGCACGTCGAAGATCACCGCGATCTCGCCGTGCGTCAGGCCGTGCCGTACCGACAGGTCGAGCAGCTCGCGGTGCGGGGCGTCCAGGGCGCGCAGCGCCTCGGGCAGCAGGTCCGACATGCGGCCGGGCCGCGACCACGAGCCGACGCTCGTCGGGGTGGACAGGTACGTGCGGTGCGCGCGGGCCAGCGCGTAAAGCCAGGGCCGCAGCAGGGAGCTCTGGTCGACTCGGTCGGCTCGGGCGTGCGCCGACAGCAGGGCCCCCGCCACGGCCAGCTCGGCGTCGCTCGACGACAGCTCCGTCCGGCAGTAGTCGTAGAGATGGGGACCGTAGCCGTCGCACAGCTCGCGGATGGCCTCGCGAGCGTCCTCCGACAGCGTGCGCCACATCCGAGTCGCCTCTCCTCCCGTGGTCCCGGCGCGCCCCAGGCGCGATGGTCAGCAGCGATGGCCGGCCGCGGTGGTCGGCCGCTGTGGCCGGCCGCGGTGGTCAGCGCAGCCGCTCGGCGACCTCCGTCGCCCAGTACGTCACGACGCTCCCCGCCCCCGCCCGGCGGATCGCGGTGAGGCTCTCGACGATCGCGCGGTCGCGCACCAGCCAGCCGTTCGCCGCGGCCGCCTCGATCGCCGCGTACTCGCCCGACACCTGGTACGCCACCACCGGCACGTGGACGGCGTCGGCGACCCGGCGCACCACGTCCAGGTACAGGCCGGCCGGTTTGACCATCACCATGTCGGCCCCCTCCTCCACGTCGAGCAGCACCTCGCGCAGCGACTCGCGCAGGTTGGCGGGGTCCTGCTGGTGGGTGGAGCGGGTGCCGACCAGCCGCGACTCGACCGCGTCGCGGAACGGGCCGTAGAAGGCGGAGTCGTACTTGGCGGCGTAGGCGAGGATCGGCACGCGCTCGTGCCCGGCGGCGTCGAGGGCGCGGCGGATGGCGCCGACCTGGCCGTCCATCATCCCGCTCGGCGCGACCACGTGGGCGCCGGCGGCGGCCTGCGCCTCGGCGACCCTGGCGTAGGCGCGCAGGGTGGCGTCGTTGTCGACGTCGCCGTCCGGTCCGAGGATGCCGACGTGGCCGTGCTGGGTGTACTCGTCGAGGTTGATGTCACCGATGACCACGGTGGCGTCGCCCACCTCGGCCGCGACGTCGGCGATGGCGAGCTGGGTGATGCCGTCGGGAGCCCACGCGCCGCGCCCGTCGGGGTCCTTGGCGGCAGGGATGCCGAAGATCAGCAGCCCGCCGACGCCGGCCCGCACGGCCGCGGCGGCGGCCTTGCGCACGCTGTCGCGCGTGTGCTGCACCTGGCCGGGCATGCAGACGATCGGGCGTGGCTCGTCGATGCCCTCGCGGACGAACAACGGCTGGATCAGGTCGGCGGGATGCAGGCGGGTCTCGGCGACCAGGCCGCGCAGGGCGGAGGTGCGCCGCAGCCGGCGGGGACGTTCTGCGGGATAACTCACGGCTAGCCTCCGATGACCTTGCCGAGCAGGACGCTCTCGGCGTGTTCGACGGCGGCGGCGGGGGGACGCCGCAACCAGTAACCGGCCGTGCTGCGCGCGGTGATGCGCAGCGCGCGCAGCTCGCACAGGTGCTCGGCCGTCTTGATCGCCAGCCCGCCGGGGTCGATCACCGGCAGGCCGTGCAGTTCGTGGACGCGCAGGTGGACCAGGATGACGTTCGGGATGCCCTCGGCCGGCACCAGCCACTGCGCCCCGGCCTCGGCGGCACGCAGCGCGGCGTGGGTGTAGGCGTCGAGGAACGGCTCGAAGTCGCCGTCCAGCGCCCGCTCGACGAGCGCCCGGCCGTCCTCGACGACCTGGTAGGAGGCCAGGTCGGCGCCGGCGACGCGGATGTTGTCGGTGATCGGCTCCCGCAGGTGGTCGATGAAGCCGAGCACGCCGAGGCGGTGCCGTTCCATCCGGGCGGCCTGCCAGACGGCGTCGCCGTACCCGACGACGGGGATCGAGACGCGGGTGCGGGCCGCCGCCAGGCCGGGGTCCTGGCCCGCGCCGCTGATCCAGGCGGCGCAGCCGTCCCGCTCGGCCTGTACGGCCGTCCGCGCGAAGTAGTGGCCGAACAGCAGGCCGATCTCCCCGTAGCCGACCAGGTGCTCGGGCAGCGCTGTGCCGTACGTCTCGGGCGGCAGCGTGTGGATCTCCACGGTGGTGCCGGGCCCGGTGACCATGGCCAGGTGCTCGGCGTACATCTTGTCCAGAAGTGCCGAACGGCCCTCGACGGTGTGCTTCTGGAACCAGATCCGCATGTCAGCGATTCCTTACCGCTTGGGGGAGGGTGTCGAGCATGGACGCCTGCGCCAGGTAGACGCGGGTGGCGCCCGGGTCGCCGGCGATGGCCCGCAGCCCCGCCATCGCCGCGGCCAGCCGGGAGGTGTCGCGGTCCTGCACGCCGGCCACGCGCGCCTCGCTGCGTGGGATGACCTGGTCGAGCAGGACGGCCCGCCGCCGCGTCGCCCACGTGTCGAGCGCGCCGGGCCCGGCCTCGCCGGCCAGCACCCGGGCGAGCGTCCGGCCGAGCTCGACGGCGTCGTGGATGCCGGCGTTCATGTTCAGCCCGCCGGCGGTGGAGGTCAGGTGCGCGGCGTCGCCGGCGAACAGCACCCGGCCGCACCGGTACGAGGGCAGCACGCCGCGGGCCAGGCCGTACCGGTCGGCGCCGACGACGCGGACCGGGCGGCTGACTCCGGGCAGCGCCCGCCGGACGAGGGCGGCGACGCTGGAGGTGGCCAGGGGGTTGCGGGCGTCGCACGGGATGCGCACGATGATCCGCCAGTGGTCGGGCAGGGCGAGCAGGCTGCACGACTGGCCGACGTCGCGCACGTACGTGAGCGGTGCGAGCCGCGGCAGCAGCTCGTCCAGCGGCGAGTCGGTGAAGACCCGCAGCGCCTGGGTCGGGTAGGCGACACGGTGGAACGGCAGGCCGAGCGAGCTGCGCACGGTGCTGTGGGCGCCGTCGGCCGCGACCACGTACCTGGCCCTGGCCCAGCTGCGGCCCATCCGGATCCGCACCCCGGTGCCGCCCTCGGCCAGGCCGTCCACCCGCGTGCCGAACCGCACGTCCGCCTCCGGGACGGCCTCCAGCGCCGACAGCAGCAGCGGGGTGAGCACGGACTGCTCGGCGTGCAGCCGGAACGGGTGCCGGGTCAGCCCGTCGAGGCTGCCCATCCCCATCTCGGCCAGCACGAGTCCGGCCCGGTCGCGCCACTGGACACGGTCCACCACCCGGCCGCGGGCGATGAGCGGCTCGGCGACGCCCAGGTCGTCGAGCAGGTCGAGCGTGGCCGGGTGGAAGGTGGAGGCGCGCGACTGGGAGCCGAGCCCCTCCTCCCGCTCGAACACGGTGACCGGCACGCCGGCCCTGGCCAGCGTGAGCGCCGCCGTCAGCCCGACGGGCCCGGCGCCGACCACGATGACGCCCTTCATGTCCGCTGCCCCTGCGCCGCCGGACGGTGCGGCACCCGGCCCAGCCCGATCGGCATGCCCGTCACCCGGGACAGCGCCCACCACGCGCTGCACAGGTTCGAGGTGAGCAGGACCCGGTCGTTACCGGCGCCGATCGGGACCAGCGCGGGCAGCGTCAGCATGCCGGTGCCGCTGATCAGCACCACGGCGTCGTCCGGCAGGCCCGCCTGCTCCACCTGTTCGACCAGCTCGGCCTGGGCGACCTTGTACGGGGCGAACCTGCCGCGGGCCCGCACCTCGACCACCCGCCCGACGTGCACGCCGGCCGCCTTCCAGAACCGCTCGGCCAGCTCCGTCAGCCACGGCTCGTACGGCGAGACGAGGATGATCTCCTCGGCGCCCAGGTGCTCGATGGCCTCCAGCGTGGCCAGCGTCGCCGTGGCGAACGGCACGCCGAACCGTCTGCTCAGCTCGTCGCAGGCGAGGCGGTCCTCGTCGGGGCCGAGCAGGTAGCGCGAGCCGCTGCACGCCGAGACGATCGCGTCGAGGCGCAGGCCGCCGAACGAGCAGATCATCGCGGGCAGCGCCTCGTTGTAGGTCTCCAGCCGTTCGGCCAGCGTCAGGCCGGGCCGTACCGGGAACCGGGTGACGTGCATGTCGGCGCGGGAGCCCAGCAGGCGGGCCAGTTCGGGTTCGGCGGCCGGGTTGGCCGGGGGCACGATCACGCCGGCCCTGCCGCGGCTCATGTGGTCCTCCCGCTCCGGTGGTCCGGCCGGGCCCGCGGCCCGCCGGGTGGGACGGCCTGCCCGTCGAGGGCGAACAGAGCGCGCACGGCGTCGGCGTAGCTCTCGCCGAGGGAGGAGCCGGCGTTGCTGGTGAGCTGCGTGATGGGGGGCGCGAGGAAGGCGTCCACCACTCGCTGGATCGCCAGCCGGACCTCGTCGCGCGCCGCGTCGTCCAGGGCGGGCGCCCGGGCGGCGAGCCGCCCCAGCTCGGCGTCCGCGACGGCGTCCGCCCGGCGCCGCAGGGCGATGACGACGGTCCGCGCCCCGGACGCCGCCGTCCGCAGCCGCGACGCGGCCCGCCAGGCTCCCGCGTCGTCGTCCCGGGCGCGGTCGTCCGGCAGGACCGGTGTGGGGGCGAGGGCGGCGGCCATCAGCAACCCGACCAAGCCGCTGCCCAGAAGGCCGCCTCCCGTCGGGCGCGGGCCTCGTCCTCCTCGGTGGTCCCGAGCGAGGTGACGAGCCGGGCGCCGTCGAGCCCGGTGCGGTCGAGCCCGGTGCGGTCAAGCTCGGTGCGGTCAAGCTCGGTGACGTCGAGGCGCACCCCGGCGCGCTCGGCGCCGAGCAGGTCCACCGCGGCCCCGATCACGGTGTCGGCGAACTCCTGCCGCTGTTCGGCGGCGACGTCGTCCGGGCATTCGACCTTGATGGTGACCATGGTCTCCTCCTGCGGTTGGGGGTTGTCAGGACGCGTGCTCGAGCACGTGGTCGATCACGCTGATCGCCTGGTCGGACACCAGCCGGATGTGGTGCAGCCGGTGCACGGTCCGCTCGGGGGCGCGCTCCGCGGGGCGCTCGTCGGGCTGCGCCGCGGGGCGCTCGGAGGCGGTCGCGACGCGGTCGCGGAGGGTGCCGGCCGGGGGAGGCGGCAGGTGCCGCTCGCCGCGTGAGGTGACCTGGTAGGGGTGCGGGTACGGCCTGCGGACATCGTCGGCGATCATGACAACTCCTAGTTCTTGACGGCCCTGTGTGCGGACAGGTCACGCGTGCCGAAGCGGGCGAGCTCCTCCTCGGCCTCGTCGCGCACCTGGACGAAACTGGCGCGGAGCTCGGTGAGGAGCCGCCGCAGCATGATGTTCTCCGCCTCGACCTCGCGCCGGGACATCCGCACGGCCCGGCGGCGCGGCCGGCCGGCGACCCGCATCAGCGCCACGGTGCCGAGCACCAGGGCCACCACCAGGCAGCCCACCAGCACCGAGGCGAACCCCGGCAGCGGCCCGTCGAGCACCGGCTGGTCGACCAGCGCCGAGGCGCCGGCCACGCCGAGCGCGCCGCCGAGCATGCGGGCGGTGTTGATGGCGCCGACCGCGGAGGCGTACTGGGTGGGGTGGGCGGCCATCGTGCCGACCGTGAACGTGCCGGTGGACAGCGCGCCGAACCCGCCGCCCAGCAGCAGCGCCGCCAGCATCGTCCACCAGGTCGGGTAGGGATGGGCGAGCATGAGGGCGCAGCCGCCGCCGAGCGCGAGGGCGCCCGCGTAGATGACGCCGTTGAGGCCGATGCGCCGCCCGGCCAGCATCGCCAGCGGGCTGGAGACGATCATCGCGATCGAGATCGGCGTCAGCCAGAGCCCGATGGTGACCGGGTCGAAGCCGGAGGTGCGCAGGTACAGCGGTCCCATGGTGAGCACCACGAACGACGCCGCCCCGTACAGCAGGGACGCGCCGCCCGCCCACAGGAAGCCGGGCCGCCGCCACAGCCCCATGTCGATCGCGCCGGCCGAGTGGCGCCACGAGGTGGCGACGGCGCCCGCGAGGAGCAGCCCGGCGACCGCCGCGCACGCCAGCGTCCGGCCGGAGGACCAGCCCCAGGTGCCGCCGCGGGAGACCGCGAGCACGACCGCCGTGATGGCGCCGATCAGCAGCACCGTCCCGAACACGTCGGGGACGCGACGGGCCATGTCGCGCGAGCGGGGCAGCATCGGGGTCAGCATCAGCAGCGCGGCCGCCAGACCGGCGCTGGGCAGGAACAGCCCGCGCCAGCCGTACTCGGAGACCAGGAGCCCGCCGCCGGCCTGCAGCGTCAGCGCGCCGATCCCGGACGACGCGCTCCACAGAGCCACGGCACCGGCCCGCTTGTTCGCGGGAAGTTCGCCCAGCAGCAGGCCGAGCGAGGCGGGGAACATCAGCGCCGCGCCGACGCCCTGGGCCAGCCGCCCGCCGAGCAGCAGCGGCCACGACGTGGTCGCGATGACCGCCGCGGCGCCGAGCCCGTACAGGGCCAGCCCGAAGGCCAGGACGGTGCGCCTGCCGAGCAGGTCGGCGAAGCGGCCGGCGGTGGCCAGCAGCGCGGCGACGGCGGCGAAGTTGACCGTGCTCACCCAGGTGACCTCGGTCATCGGCAGGGAGGCGGCGATGGGGTCGCCGCTGAGCACGGGGATGGCCAGCGTCGTCGCCGTGCTGTCCGCCATGATCGCGATGACCACGCCACAGGCGATCAGGCGGAGCACGGCGAAGCGTCCCCGGACCCGGGCCCGTGGCCGCGCCACGGGGCCCATGAACGGTCCGGCGACCCGCTCGCCGACGGGGGACAGCGTCATCGCGGCGTCTCCGCGAGGTCCCTGCGGGCGACGGTGACGGGGTCAGGACGGGGGATCTCGGGACGGTTGGGCACGCTGGCCGCGACCATCCGCTCCGTGAGCCCGGTGTAGCGGCCGGGCACCCGCGTGCCGGGCTGTGCCCTGCCGCCGACCAGCGACATGACGACCTGCGAGGCCAGCGTCAGGTGCTCCGCGCAGCGGCGGCTCACCTTGGCCTCCAGCCCGGCGACCTGGGCCAGGCGCAGCCGCAGCGGCTCCAGCGAGGCGGTCCGCTCCAGGCCGTCCAGCTCGGCGAGCCGGTCGGGCCAGCGCAGCTCGCGGCCCAGCCGGGTGCGGACCTCGGTGGCGATCTGGTCGTCGGGGTAGTTCTCCTGGCGCAGCCGCGTGCCGATGGCGAAGGCCGTACGGGCCGTGCGGCCGTAGTCGGCGAGCCGGCCGGACAGCGCCGTGTCGAGCACGCGCACCCGGTGGACCAGTAGTTCGGCGCTCCAGCCGAGCACCATGAGGCGCTCGGGGCTGACCTCGGTGTGCCAGCCGGCCAGCCGCAGCTCGCGGGCCATCCGGTGGTAGTGCACCCAGCGGTCGCCGTTGCCGTCCACCCACACCTCCACGCCGCCGAGCGGCAGGTTGGCGACGTGGACACGCTTGGTGTCGGGAACCACGCGGGCGCAGATGCGCTGGATCACCCGGTCCGGTGCCAGGACGGCCCTGGGCCGCCTGGCGAACCAGGAACCGTTCTGGGTTTCGACGGTCACCTCCGGCCACCTCCTCGCCGGCGACTCTCCAGAACCGTCCGGCTGTCAAGTCTCACTTTCCACGTGTCGCACTGATAGTGACGTCGTGCCGGAAGATGTGTCAACTGGTACTTTTCAATGGGTATGGACAAGAGGCGGGCGGACGCCCGCCGGACCGGGCGCGACACGCTCGCGCCCGGCCTCCCCTACGCTGGGGGCCCTGACGGGCGCGGCAGGAGGTGCGGGGTGGCGAACTTCGCCGAGCGGCTGGACCTGGCGCTGCGCAGGCGCGGCTTCAGTGGCGCCCAGGTGGCCGCCGAGCTGACCAGGGCGGGCATCCCGATCACCCGCGCCTACGTCAGCCAGCTCCGCACGGGCAAGCAGACCAACCCGACGCTCCAGGTGCTGCGCGCCCTCGCCTCCTGTCTCCAGGTCAGCGTGGGCTGGCTGGTGGGGGAGGAGCGTCTGGAGTCGGGCGCCGCCGACGACCCGCGGCTGGGAGGTCTCGCCGGACTGTCCGAGGGCTCACAGGACGTGGTGCGCGGCGTGATCGAGCTGGCCCGCCGGGCCGAGGGCCTGTCCGAGCCGGCCGCCCCGGAGCCCGCGGCGGAGACCCTCGTGCCGGCCCCCGCGCTCGCCGCGCCCCAACTGGCCGCGCTCGGTGATCGGCTGCGCGGGCTCCGGCTGGCCGCCGGCCTGTCGGCCGAGCGGGCCGAGGCCGCCCTCGGCCGGGGCGCCGTCCGGATCGAGGCCGTCGAGGCGGGCCGTGCAGCCCCGCCGCCCGCCCTCGTGGAGCGCCTGCTCGACCTGTACGGCGTGGCCGCGCTGCCGGTCCGCGAACACGTCCTCTCGCTGGCCCGGGGCGAGCGGGAGCCCGCCTGGTGGGACGCCGGCTCGGTCCCCGTCTGGCTGGCCACCACCTACGCCCTGGAGCAGCGGGCCTCGGTCATCCGCACCTACCACCCGCAGACGGTGCCGCCGCTGCTGCAGACCGAGGACTACGCGCGGGCCGCGATCACCGTGGCCGGCCTCGACACGCTCGGCCAGGACTCCCTCGACGCGGCCGTGGGGCTCGTCCTGGCCCGCCAGGAGATGGTGGCCGAGGGTCGCGGCCCGGTCGTGTGGGCGATCATCGACGAGGGCGTGCTGCTGCGCGTGATCGCCGAGCCGCGCGTCCATCTCGCCCAGCTCGACGCCCTCATCGGCCACGCCAAGCGGCCCAACGTCTCGCTGCACGTCGTCCCCATGCAGGATCCCGCCTATCTGCCGCGCACGGGGCCGTTCACGCTGTGGCGTTTTCCGGAGGCGTTCGAGCCCGACATCGCCTGCGCCCACGCCGTCGAGGCCGACGAGCTGATCACCGATCCGGCCGCCGTCGAGGCCTATCACCAGGCGTTCGCCAAGCTCTCGGTCACCACGACCACGCGCGACGAAACGCTCGAGGTGCTGAACACATACCGTGACCGCCTCACCCGGTGAAGATCAGCAATAACCTGGAAACGGATATTTCCTCATTCCGTTTCGCTCCAATGGGTTGTTTTGTTGGGACATTTGGCTCATTTTTAACTTGGTCTTCCGAGTAGGGGTCGAGGCCGGAACTTCCCGATAGAGGTTGTCGAGGGGAAGGGGCGATACGCAAATGCGTCAACGTGCCATCCGAAATTTGGCCAAGCTGAACACGACCCAGGCGCGTATCACCCGTATGCTCGACGCCGCCGCGGGAGGCAAGAACAATTTCGTCGCCGACCGCGAGGCGGTGCGCCGCTACGACGAGGCCGCCCCCGTCACCACCGCAGCGGCGCGGGCCGTGCTCGACTTCCTGGCGCGCGTGGTCAGGCACCTCGCGGCCTGCGGCGTCGACCAGTTCGTCGTCATCGGCAGCGGCGTGCCCAGCGGCCTGCCCACCGGCCGCCAGCTCCACGACCTGGCCCGCCAGGCGCCCGGCCGTCCCGACGCCCGCGTGCTGTACGTGGAGAACGACCCGATGGTGCTGGTCAACGCCCAGGCCACCATCGAGCCGGTCACCGACCTCGTGCGGGTGGTCGACGGGGACGCCGCCCAGATCGAGGACCTGCTCGCCGACCGCGTCGTGCGGACCTTCATCGACTGGGACCGGCCCGTGGGCATGCTGCTGGTCTCCACGCACGGCCTGGACGACGAGGAGGCACGGCACGCCGTCAAGTGCCTGGCCCACGCCGCCGCCCCCGGCAGCTACCTCGCGCTGCTGCAGACCACCTTCGACGGGATCCCGCCGGAGCTGCTGCCCGCCATCGAGGACCTGCTGGCGATGACCCTGCCCGGCCACGTCGTCCGCGGCCGGGACGAGGTCGCGGCACTGCTGGAGGGCATGGAACTGGTGGAGCCGGGGCTGGTGTGGGTCAGCCGGTGGCGGCCCGCCGGCACCACGCCGCCCGCCGACGCCACCCCGCCCGCCGTCTCGGGCAACTACGGCGCCGTCGCCCGCATCGTCTGACCGCCGCGCCCCGCGGCCCGGCGAGGCGTCAGTCCCACCAGAACGACCAGGTGTGCCCCCCGATGATCTGCTCGGCGTAACCCCGCAGGTCGCCCGGCCCCTGCACGACGTTGTCCGGGCAGAACGCCCAGTGCTCGGCCGCCACGTGCAGCGCGTGCTCGGTGTCCACCGGCGGCGCGGCCACGCTCAGCTCCAGCGTGTTGAAGCCCACGCACACCACCCGCGCGCCGAACCTCTCCTCCCAGCTCCGCACCACCGCCGCCAGCGGCACCATCCACTCGTTGTGGTGCAGCGCCCCCTGCCAGCCCATCACGGCCAGCGCGTCGGCGCCGCGGCGGGCCGCCACCAGCCCGAGCGGCATCCCCCGGGCGGCGAGCCGGTCGGCGTACCAGTCGGCCACCTCGCCGGGGTCGGCCTTCGGCACCCCCGGGGCGGCCAGGCCGGGACAGAACGCGCCGTAGGGGTCGAGCTCCTCCAGCGCCCCGGCCGGCATCTGCGCCACCCACTCCTGCCACACCTCGGTCATGAACCCCTCGGCCGTGAAATGGTCGATCTGCGCCGCCTCGTCGGGCACCACCTGCCCGATCGACCAGGGCTGCGCCGACTCGTCGAGCAGCACCGGCCACAGGCCGCTGCCGGCGTGCTCGGCGCGGAAGCCCGCCCACTCCCGGCCGGTCACCGGGACGTCGCTCATCCAGAACGCGGGCCGGACCGGCTCGCCCTGCCCGGTGTAGCCGGCGTCGGGCCAGACGACGTCGCCCGGCGGGAGAGCGGCCGTGAGCGCCCGCCCCCTGCCGCCGTCGGCGAACAGCTGGCACAGCTCCTGCGGCAGCCGGTGATCGTTCATGCCCTACCGTTCCGATCTGGACCCGTCGGGGAGATGGTAATGCCGAGCACCGACACGCCCTCGGGGGCCGGGACATTTGTCCCGCGCGATCCCGGATCGATGAACCTTCTGCGGGAGGGAGGGGGTCCGCGACCGTGGAGTCATGAGAATTCTGCTGGCTACGGCCGTGCTGCTCACCGGATGCGCCACCGGCGCCGGGAGCGCGGTCGCTCGTACGGACACCGCCGATCCCGCGGTCGTCAGGACGGACCGGGGCGCGGTGCGCGGCACCGTGACCGGAGACCACCGCCTGTTCCAGGGCATCCGCTACGCCACCGCGGGCCGCTGGGAGTCGCCCCGCCCCGCTCCCGCCTGGCAGGGCGTCAAGGACGCCACCAAGCCGGGCGCCATGTGCCCGCAGGTCGGCACCGACTACGCCGACACCCGCAGCGAGGAGGAGGACTGCCTCTTCCTCAACGTGACCACCCCAGGCGGGACCCGCCCGGCCGCCGGCGCGCGGCGGCCGGTGATGGTGTGGGTGCACGGCGACGGCGCGGTGGGCGGCGGCCACTTCTCCGACGCCCGCGCGCTGGCCGACAGGGGGGTGGTGGTCGTCACGATCAACTACCGGCTCGGCGTCTTCAACGGCTTCGGGTATCCCGGCCTGCGCGACGCCGGCGCGTACGGCCTGCAGGACCAGCAGGAGGCGCTGCGCTGGGTGCGCCGCAACGCGGCGGCCTTCGGCGGCGACCCCGGCAACGTGACCCTCTTCGGCGTCTCCTTCGGCGGCCTGGCCGTCAACGCCCACCTCACCGCGCCCGCCTCCAAGGGGCTGTTCCACCGGGCGATCCTGCAGAGCTCCCCCGCCATGCTCGACATGCCGGCGGGCAGCATGGTGCCCGGCCTGGAGGCCGTCGAGTCGTTCGGGTACCGGACGCAGGAGGAGGTCACCGCCATGGGGCGGCTGTTCGCCCCGCAACTCGGCTGCTCCGACCTGGCCTGCCTGCGCGCCCTGCCGGTGAAGAAGATCCTGGACGTCCCGCAGATCATGAACGCCTTCCAGGTGTACGCCCACGGCGGCGCCACGCTGCCCACCAGGCCGGACCGGGCGCTGCGGGCCGGGCGCTTCCACCGGGTGCCGGTGCTGGCCGGCGCCACCAAGGACGAGCACCGCATCTTCGTCGGGATGAACTACAACGTGCAGGACAAGACGCCCGACTACCCGGCGCTGGTGCGCACGGCGTTCGGCCGCAGGGCCCCGGCCGTGCTCCGGGCCTACCCCGTCAAGGCGTACGGGTCGCCGAGCCTCGCCTGGGCCGCCGTGCTGACCGACCGCATGTGGGCCCGCGGCACCCACGAGCAGAACACCCTGCTCGCCCGGCACGTCCCCGTCTACGGCTACGAGTTCGCCGACCGGAAGGCGCCGATGTTCCTGCCGTTCGAGACCGACTTCGACTGGGGCGCCTACCACGCGGGCGACCTGCCGTACCTCTTCCCCGAGCGGAAGGTCCGCTTCACACCGGCACAGCGCGGCCTCGCCGACCGGATGGCCGGCTACTGGACGAACTTCGCCCGCACCGGCGACCCGAACGGCGCCGGCCTGCCCGCCTGGCCGCGGGTGAAGGACGGCACGCTGTCGCTGGCCCCGGACGCGGTCCGGCCGATCGACTACGCTGCCGAGCACCGGCTGGGCTTCTGGAAGTAGGCGCACACCCCGTGATCAGGATCATGATCGCCGAGGACCAGGGCATGATGCGCGACGCCCTGGCCCTCCTCCTCGGGCTGGAGGACGACCTGGAGATCGTCGCCCGGGTGCCGTCGGGCGACGCCGTCGTGCCGGCCGCGCTGGAGCACCGGCCCGACGCGGCGCTCCTCGACATCGAGCTGCCCGGCCGCAGCGGTCTCGACGCGCTGCCCGAGCTGCGGGCGGCGCTGCCGGAGTGCGCGGTGCTGATCCTGACGACGTTCGCCAGGCCCGGCTACCTCCGGCGGGCGATGGAGGCCGGCGCCGCCGGGTTCCTGGTCAAGGACGGGCCGGTGGAGGAGCTGGCGGCGGCCGTTCGCCGGGCAGTGGCGGGGGAACGGGTCGTCGATCCGGCCCTGGCCGCCGCCGCGCTCAACGCGGGCCCCAGCCCGCTGACCGCCCGCGAGCGCGACGTGCTCGCGGCGGCGCTCGACGGGTCCACGATCGCCGACGTGGCGGCCCGGCTGCACCTGTCGGAGAGCACGGTGCGCAACCACCTCTCCTCCGCCATCGGCAAGACCCACACCCGCAACCGGATCGAAGCGGCGCGCCTGGCGCGTCACAACGGATGGCTGTAACCCCTTTCGACGCGGTGCTCCGCGACCTCCACGGCGTCCTGCGCCAGGTCGAGCACACTGTCCAGGCCGACATCGAGGCCCGCTACGGGCTGCCCCTGACGGCGACCGGCTCTCCGGCCCGGCCCGCCGCCTAGCCGGCGGCCATGTCGAAGAAGCGCCGCTCCAGCTCGACCGCGCGGGCGAACACGTCGAGCACCCGGCGGCGGCGCGGCTCGTCCATGCCCGCGCCCAGCCGGTCCAGCTCGCCGCGCAGGAACCGCACCCAGCCCCGGAACTCCACCCCGTCGTGCAGCTCGATCCACTCGCGGTGCACGAACCTCTCCGGCAGCGGCGCCACGGCGCGTGACGCCCATCCGAGATACGTCCACTCGGCCACGCACAGCACCGCGACGATCAGCGCGTAGTCCTGCGAGGTGCGGGCCTGGTCCATGAGCCGCCGGAACTCCTCCGTCACCGGCTCCGGCGCCGCCTCCGTGCGCCCGCCCAGCTCGGCCAGCGCCCGATGGAAGTACGTCTTCTCCTCCGTCGTCGCCACCTGCCCCAGGAAACGGCCGTACGGGACCCGCGCCTCGAACGAGTCGGCGCAGGCCACCGCCGCCCCGAGCAGGGCGGTGAAGGAGTCGACGAACTGGAAGTCCTGCTCCAGGTAGCGCCGCATGGCGTCGTCGGCGACGGTGCCGGCGTTGATCGCCATCGCGAAGGGGTGCGTCACCACGGTGGTCCACTCGTCCGCGCACTGCTCGCGCAGCCAGTCGCTGAAGGATCGCTCGCTCACGCGGCCACTGTAGAGGATCACCGCGCGCCGCCGCCGATGGGCGCGCTCCGGCCCGGCCGCCTGTGAGCTCGTTCCCGGCACGATCGCGCCCGGGCGTGTTTCCGGCACGACCGCGCCGACCGTGCCGGAAACGTCAGCGGCCCGGACCGTCAGTAGCCGCCGTACGGCGACCCGCCCGACGACTTCGTGGGGGAGGGGTGCGTGCCCGAGTGCGTCGGCGACGAGGAGGGCGTGGCCCCCTGCGAACCGCCCGAACCGGCCGGCCGGATCAGCCCCAGCAGACCGTGCTTGCCGCCGTCGCTGCCGGCCGCGAACCACAACGCGTTCTCGCCGCCGTTCTCCGCGGTGCCGGTCTCCAGGTCCCACAGGCCGGGC
The DNA here is from genome assembly GCF_014207745.1 of Nonomuraea muscovyensis. Taxonomy (NCBI): domain Bacteria; kingdom Bacillati; phylum Actinomycetota; class Actinomycetes; order Streptosporangiales; family Streptosporangiaceae; genus Nonomuraea; species Nonomuraea muscovyensis. Next base: position 2,710,695 of record NZ_JACHJB010000002.1, on the reverse strand, counting down.
AGCGCGATCGGGCGGCCGTCGGAGCCGCGCAGCGCGCCCAGATGGCGCCCCTGCCGGTAGGCGTGGATGGTGCCGTCGCCGAAGTTGCCGACCAGCAGCGCCCCGGCGTACGCGCCGCGCGGGGCGGCGGTGATCGCCCACGGGGCGTTGAGCCCGGTGCGCGCGATGCGGCCGGTCAGGCGGCCCTCGCCGTTGAAGCGGCTGACGAAGCCCTTGCCGGCGCCGGGGACGGACTTGCCGGTCGCCGGGTCGCGCAGCGCGTACGCCACCCAGATGTTGCCGTTGGCGACGGCGACGTTGAACGGCGAGTAGTTCGACGGGATGTCCGGGTCACGGAACTGCCAGCGCTTCAGCGGGATGCGCCGGAACTCGGAGTTCCAGGCATGGATGCGGCCGCCCGCGAAGTCGGCGGCGAGCAGGTAGTCCTGGTCCTCCGTCTGCACGAGGGCCAGGCCCTTGTAGTCGGCGCCCCGGGTGAACGCCGCGATGACCGCGTTCTTGGGGTCGGCCTCGGCGTTCCAGCCGGTGATCGCGCCGCTGGGGCTGGCGAAGATGAACGTGGCCGGCTTGCCCTTGACGGTGAACCCCTCGGTGGGATTGTGCACCTGCCCGGTCGGCGCGCCGCCCGGGATGGCGACCTCCGTCTGCTCCTTCCGTCCTGTGCCGGAGTACACGGTGGCGGTGCCGGTGCCCGTGCCCGACACCCACAGCGTCTTGCCCATGGCCAGCCCCCACGGGTTGACCAGCTTGGGATCGGTGACGGGGGCTTTGCCCCGGACGTCGGACACGAGGTTCACGACCTCGTACCGTGGCCGGGGGGTGGCGTGTGCGGGGGTGGTGGCGAGAGTGGCGCCCAGAACGACCGCAACAGCGCAGAGTGTGATGATGCGTGGCCGCATCCTTGCCTCCTTGTTAGCGCTTGTGACGCGAGATACGCGGGAGCCGGGTCGCCAGGTTCAGTTATGGTCCGGAAATATCGGCAGATACGTTTCTTACGGGCCGTATGCGGGAGAGGAATGGATATGAACGTGCTGGGAATTGACATCGGCGGCTCCGGCATCAAAGGGGCGCCCGTCGACACGACGGCGGGGAAGCTGATCGAGGAACGTCACCGCATTCCCACCCCGAACCCGGCCAAGCCGGGCCCCGTCGCCGAGGTGGTGCGCGAGCTGGTCGGCCACTTCTCCTGGACGGGCCCCGTGGGAGTGACCTTTCCCGGTGTGGTGCGCGACGGCGTGATCAAGACGGCGGCGAACGTCCACGACTCGTGGATCGGCGTGGACGCGGGCGAGCTGTTCGACGGCGCGGCGGTGCTCAACGACGCCGACGCGGCCGGCATCGCCGAGATGACGTTCGGCGAGGGGCGGGAGCGGCCTGGCACGGTCCTCGTGCTGACGTTCGGCACGGGCATCGGCAGCGCCCTGTTCGTGGACGGCGTCCTCGTGCCCAACACCGAGTTCGGTCACCTGGAACTGCACGGCAAGGAGGCCGAGCGCCGCGCCTCCGACCGCGCCCGCGAGGAGCACGACCTGAGCTGGCAGAAGTGGGCCGAGCGGGTGGAGGAATACCTCAAGCACATGGAGATGCTGCTGTCGCCCTCGCTGATCGTGGTCGGCGGCGGCGTCAGCAAGAAAGCGGACAAGTGGTTGCCGCACGTCCGCCTCGACACGCCCGTCGTGCCGGCCGCGCTGCAGAACGAGGCCGGCATCGTCGGCGCCGCCCAGATGGCCGCCCTGGCGGACTCGGCCGCCCCGCACGGCGCGGACGTGCCGCCGCGCGACCGCTGACCTGCAAGATCGAAAAAGTCGTCCCGGGAAGGCAACCATCGGGCCTCCGCGGGAGTCCAACCTGTGACCGCGACCGTCCACGACGACGACTCTGGGGAGAGTGGGCCCGCCGTGGGCGGTCGCGGTGCAGGGACGACCGTTTGTGCCCCGGCCGGGCCTACTCCCGCCGTCGTAGTACGGCGCATGGTCATCCCTGTGTCGTACGTCAGGTATCTCCCCCAGGGTGACGACCCGGGGGCGGTGCGCGGAGGACGATCTCGTCCATGACTGCCACCGACAAGTCCCCTACGTTCCTGCGTGTCGCGCTCCTCCTGCAGACCCTGGCGCTCCTCCTCCAGGCGGTCACCGCCGGGCTGCTGCTGTCCTCGCCCGGCGGGCGCACGACGCACGCCGCCTCGGCGGTCGCCGTGCTGGTCACGGTGCTGCTGCACCTGGTCGCCGCGCTGCTCGCCCGGCGGTCGGACGTCATCCTGCCCGCCGTCGGCATGCTGGTGATGACGCTGGCGCAGATGGCGCTGGGCGTGCTGCACCTGAAGACGCTGCACGTCCCGCTCGGCGTGCTGATGTTCGGCGGGAGCATGCTGCAGCTCGGCAGGGTCTGGGCGGGCCGCCGCGTCACCGTGGCCACGGCGTGACGATGACCAGGCGGGGGGCGCTGCGCCTGTTCGGCCTGGGCGCGGCGGCGGCGGTCTCGGGCTGCTCGCTGCTGGGCCGCACCCCGCTGCCCCTGCTGCTGACGAGCAGCGCGCCGCCGCCCAAGCCGTACACGGTGCCGCTGCCGTTGCCCGCGGTGGCCAAGCCGCACCGGACCGACGCCACGACCGACTACTACGAACTGGTGCAGCGCGCGGCCGAGGTGGAGATCCTGCCCGGCCTGCGCACCCCCGTCTGGGGGTACGACGGGAGCTTCCCCGGGCCGACCATCCGGGCGCGCAGCGGCCGCCGGACGGTCGTGCGCGTCTCCAACGGGCTCACCGTGCCGACGGTGACCCATCTGCACGGCGGGCACACCCCGCCGGAGTCGGACGGGTATCCCACCGACCTGGTCCAGCCGGGCGCCCGCCGCGACTACGTCTTCCCGCTGGAGCAGCGGGCGGCCACCCTGTGGTACCACGACCACCGCATGGATTACACGGGCCCGCAGGTGTGGCGCGGACTGGCCGGGTTCTTCCTGGTCGGCGACGACGAGGAGGCGGCCCTGCCGCTGCCGGCCGGGGAGCGGGACCTGCCGCTGCTGATCTGCGACCGCTCGTTCGACGCCGACGGCGCCATGCCCTATCCCGCCCGCCCCGACGGGCCCGGTGCCCGCGAGGCGTTCATGGGCGGCGTGCTGGGAGACGTCATCCTCGTCAACGGCGCCCCCTGGCCGCGGCTGGGGGTGGACCGGGCCCGCTACCGGCTGCGGCTGCTCAACGCCTCCAACGCCCGTACCTACGAGCTGGCCCTGTCGCCGGGCGGGAGGCTGGTGCGGATCGGCGGCGACGGCGGGCTGCTCACGGCCCCGGTGGCCGTCGAGCGGGTACGGCTGGCGCCGGGCGAGCGCGCGGACGTGGTCGTCGACTTCGCGGCCCATCGCGTGGGCGACCACGTCGAGCTGCGCAACCTCCTGGGGGAGGGCGCCCAGTCGAGGGTGATGCGCTTCACCGTCGAACGCGACGCCCGCGACGACTCGGCGATCCCGCCGGCGCTGTCCCGCGTCGAGCGACTCGACCCCGCCCAGGCCGCGGTGACCCGCGACTTCGCGTTCACCAGCGGCGACCTGCACGGTCACACCGGCTGGCTGATCAACGGCAAGCCCTTCGACGTCCGCCGCGTCGACGCCCGGCCGAAGCTCGGCCAGGTCGAGATCTGGCGGCTGACCAGCGACGTCGCCCACCCCGTCCATCTCCATCTGGACCACTTCCAGGTGCTGTCCGTCGGCGGCGAACGCCCCGCCGGGCCGCCGGAGTGGAAGGACACCGTCGAGCTGAGGGAGACGCAGACCGTGGAGATCATCACCCGTTTCACCGGCTACCGCGGCCGGTACGTCATGCACTGCCACAACCTCGAACACGAGGACATGGCCATGATGAGCACCTTCGAGGTGGTCTGAGGCCCGACTTCCACGCCTTCCTGACCCGGCTGCCGCACGAGCCGGCCTTCGGCGAGGAGGACACACCGGGCCGGTTCGCAGGAACACCCGCAAGGACAGGACGCTGCGGATCGAGGTCTTCCTGTTCGCGCTGCCGGTCGGCGACGGAAGGGTCCGCCGGGTGGAGTCCGTCACCCGGACGGTGACCGGCGGGGGTGATCGCCGCCTCGCCGGTTTATTGGGATGCGGCCGGGCGGGTGGTCGGGCAGCATGGTGCGTTGGCTCCGGCCGCGCGGGGCTCAAATATCCTGAAAGCAGTATGGGAACCTCTGCGTTGTCCTCTCCACTCACCGAGCTCCAGTCCCGCCTGCCCGAGCTCATGCCCCGTGACCAGCGCCGGCTGCGCCGCCGGCTCGACGGCGCGCGCCGCGTGCGCTCCCGTGAGGCGCGCGAGAAGATCGCGGCGGAGATCCTCGCCGAGGTTGAGCGGGCCGAGCAACGACTGGTACGGCGCCGTGAAGCCGTACCAGTGGTGAAATATCCGGAGAATCTGCCGGTCTCGCAGCGCAAGGACGACATCCTCGAGGCCATCCGCGACCACCAGGTCGTGATCATCGCCGGTGAGACCGGCTCCGGCAAGACCACCCAGATCCCCAAGATCTGCCTGGAGCTGGGCCGCGGCGTGCGCGGTCTGATCGGCCACACCCAGCCGCGCCGCATCGCCGCCCGCACGGTCGCCGAGCGCATCGCCGAGGAGCTCGGCACCGGGCTGGGCGAGGTCGTCGGCTACAAGGTGCGCTTCACCGACCAGGGGAGCGACCGCACGCTGGTCAAGCTCATGACCGACGGCATCCTGCTCGCCGAGCTGCAGCACGACCGGCTGCTGGAGCAGTACGACACCCTCATCATCGACGAGGCGCACGAGCGCAGCCTCAACATCGACTTCATCCTCGGCTATGTCAAGCAGCTCCTGCCCAAGCGCCCCGACCTCAAGGTCATCATCACCAGCGCCACGATCGACCCCGAGCGGTTCTCCCGTCACTTCGGCGACGCCCCGATCATCGAGGTCTCCGGCCGCACCTACCCCGTCGAGGTCCGCTACCGGCCGCTCGGCGACGACGACGACCAGACGCAGGGCATCGTCGAGGCGTGCCGCGAGCTGACCGCCGAGGGGCCGGGCGACGTCCTCGTCTTCCTCAGCGGCGAGCGGGAGATCCGCGACGCCGCCGACGCGCTGGTCAAGGCCGACTTCCGCAACACCGAGGTGCTGCCGCTGTACGCCCGGCTCAGCGCCGCCGAGCAGCACCGCGTCTTCCAGAGCCACACCGGCCGGCGCATCGTGCTGGCCACCAACGTGGCCGAGACGTCGCTGACCGTCCCCGGCATCAAATACGTCGTCGACCCCGGCTACGCCCGCATCTCCCGCTACAGCCACCGCACCAAGGTGCAGCGCCTGCCCATCGAGGCGATCTCGCAGGCCAGCGCCAACCAGCGCAAGGGCCGTTCGGGCCGCACCTCCGACGGCATCTGCATCCGGCTGTACGAGGAGGACGACTTCCTCGGCCGGCCGGAGTTCACCGACCCGGAGATCCTGCGCACCAATCTCGCGTCGGTCATCCTGCAGATGACCTCGATCGGGCTGGGCGACATCGAGGCGTTCCCGTTCGTCGAGCCGCCCGACCGCCGCCAGGTGCGCGACGGCGTCAACCTGCTGCACGAGCTGGGCGCGTTCGACGCGCAGGGCAGGCTGACCCCCGTCGGCCGCAGGCTCGCCGCCCTGCCCGTCGACCCGCGCCTGGGCCGCATGGTGCTGGAGGCCGAGAAGAACGGCTGCCTGCGCGAGGTGATGGTGATCGCCGCCGCGCTGTCCATCCAGGACCCGCGCGAGCGCCCCTCCGACAAGCAGCAGCAGGCCGACGAGAAGCACCGCCGCTTCGCCGACCCCGACTCCGACTTCCTGAGCTACGTCAACCTCTGGCACTACCTGCAGGACAAGCAGAAGGAGCTGTCCTCCAGCGCCTTCCGCAGGCTGTGCAAGGCGGACTTCCTCAACTACCTGCGCGTGCGCGAGTGGCAGGACATCTACAGCCAGCTCCGCCAGGCGCTCGGCGCCCACCCCGGCAGCGCGCCCGCCGACCCCCACAGCGTCCACGTGTCCCTGCTGGCCGGGCTGCTGTCGCACATCGGCGTCAAGGACGTCGTCGACAAGCAGCGCCCCTCCGACGGGCGCCGCCCGATCCAGGAGTACCTCGGCGCGCGGGGCGCCCGCTTCGCCGTCTTCCCCGGGTCGGCGCTGGCCAGGAAGCAGCCGCAGTGGGTGATGTCCGCCGAGCTCGTCGAGACCTCGCGGCTGTGGGCCAGGGTCAACGCCAAGATCGAGCCGGGCTGGGTCGAGCCGCTCGCCCAGCACCTCGTCAAACGCTCCTACTCCGAGCCCCACTGGGAGAAGGACCAGGGCGCGGTCATCGCGCTGGAGAAGGTCACCCTGTACGGGGTCCCGCTCGTGGTCGGCCGCAAGGTCAACTACGGCCGCATCGACCCGGAGCTGTCCCGCGAGCTGTTCATCAGGCACGCCCTCGTCCAGGGCGAGTGGGACAGCCACCACACCTTCCTCCGCGAGAACCGCAGGCTCCTCGAGGAGGTCGAGGAGCTCGAGAACCGCGCCCGCCGCCGCGACATCATGGTCGACGACGAGGCCCTGTTCGACTTCTACGACCAGCGGGTGCCCGCCGACGTCGTCTCCGCCCGCCACTTCGACTCCTGGTGGAAGAAGGCCCAGGCCGCCGACCCCGGGCTGCTGACGTTCTCGCCCGAGATGCTCGTCAACGAGGGCGCCGACGTCAGCACCCGCGACTACCCCGACGCCTGGCGGCAGCTCGGCCAGCGGATGAAGCTGACCTACCAGTTCGAGCCCGGCACCGACGCCGACGGCGTGACCGTCCACGTGCCGCTCCAGGTGCTCAACCAGGTCCGCTCCGACGGGTTCGACTGGCAGATCCCCGGGCTGCGCGAGGAGCTGATCACCGAGCTGATCCGGTCGCTGCCCAAGCACCTGCGCCGCAACTTCGTGCCCGCCCCCGACCACGCCCGCCGGGTGCTGGCCAACGTCCGCCAGGGCGGCGAGCCCCTGCTGGAGGCCGTCGAACGCGAGCTGCTGCGGCTGACCGGCATCCGGGTGCCGCGTGACGCCTGGCGGCTCGACCAGGTGCCCGACCACCTGCGCATCACCTACCGGGTGATCGACGAGCGCCGCCGCACGGTCGCCGAGGACAAGGACCTCGACGCGCTCAAGCGCCGCCTGGCCCCCCGGCTGCGGCAGACGCTGTCGGCCGCGGGCGACGACCTGGAGCAGTCGGGCCTGCACACGTGGAGCTTCGGCACCCTGCCCAAGGTGTTCGAGCAGGGCCGCATGAAGGGCTACCCGGCCCTGGTCGACGACGGCGACGCGGTCTCCGTCAAGATCTTCGAGACGGAGGTGGAGCAGCGCCGCTCCCACTGGCCGGGCACCCGGCGCCTGCTGCTGCTGGGCGTCACCAACCCGGCCAGATCGCTGCTCGGCGGCCTGTCCAACCAGGCCAAGCTGGCGCTGTCGCGCAGCCCCCACGGCGGCGCGGTGGCGCTCTTCGAGGACGTGGTCAACGCCGCCGTCGACAAGCTCATGCTCGACAAGGGCGGGCCCGCCTGGGACCCGGCCGGGTTCGACCGGCTGCACCAGTACGTCCGCGCCGAGCTGCACGACACGGCGGCCGAGGTGCTGGCCAGGGTGGAGCAGATCCTCGGCGTGTGGCACACGGTCGGCACCCGCCTGGGCTCGCTGCGGTCCAGCGCCTCGACCGACGACGTCCGCGACCAGCTCGGCAGGCTCGTCCACCCGGGGTTCGTGACCGCGACCGGCCATCGCCGCCTGCCCGACCTGCTGCGCTACCTTCGCGCGATCGAGCGGCGCCTGGTCAAGCTGCCCGAGGAGCCGTGGCGCGACGAGGAGTGGATGGACCGGGTGCACAAGGTCGAGGACGACTATCACGATGTGCTCGAACGCCTGCACCCCGCCCGGCGCTCGGACCCCGACGTGGTGGAGATCCGCTGGATGATCGAGGAACTGCGGGTCAGCTTCTTCGCCCAGACGCTCGGCACGCCGACGCCGATCTCGGAGAAGCGCATCGCCAAGGCGATGGACAAGCTCACTCCCTGACGGCGCCGGCGTCCCGGTCGAGCCGCTGCGCCGGTCAGCGGACCTCGCCGTACCACTGCCAGCGCCCGCGCGGCAGCCGCGGGACTCCCGGCAGGGCGACGCGGCCGCACGCCCACAGCAGAGTCAGCCCCGGCGGGTGCCCCGCCGGCGCCCCCGGGAACAGCCGCTCGACCGCCTGTTCCGCGAGGTGGTCGGGCGGGGTCCAGTCGAAGCCCAGGGTGCGCGTCAGGTCGTGGGCGTGCACGAGGATCTCCACGGCCCCCATCGCGGCGAAGCCGGTCCGGTCCGAGGCGCCCCACGGGTGGTACGCCCGCACCTCGGGCGCCGTGGCACGCACGGTGTGCGACAGCAGGGTCGCCGCGATGGTGATCGACTCCAGGCGTTCGGCGGCCGGGGCGTGCGGATCGTTGCCCGTGCGCAGCGCGATGTAGCGGTCGGCGGGCCGCGCGACGAGCAGGCCGGCGTACCCCGTCACCCCCAGGGTGACGTGGTCGAGCAGCTCCAGCAGGCTCCAGTCGGTCTCGCCGGCCGGCCGCGACCAGTCCTGGTGCAGCCCCTTCTCCAGTAGCGGGAGCACGTGGGCCGCGGCTTCGGCCGGCAGGTCCGGCCAGGGGGTCGTCACAGCGGGGAACTCCTTCGTCGAGACGTCGTCAGACATGGTCACCGGCCAGGGCCATGGGCAGGCCGAAGGTGCCGAACAGCGCCCGGTCCTCCAGCACCTCGATGCGCTCCAGGCCCGAACCGGTGATCGTCAGCACGTCGATGGTGTAGGCCCGGTACTGGCCGCCGGGCGAGCGGCGGTAGACGCCGAAGCCGGGCCGGCCGTTGACGGAGATCGGCAGCATGCGGCACTCGCCCACGGCCGGGCAGTGCTCCAGGAAGCCCGCGATCGCGCCGCGCCCGCCGAGGACCGTGCCGGCGGGCCGCCGCTCGCACACGGCGTCCTCGGTCAGCAGCCGCACCAGCACGTCGACGTCACCGGTCTCGAACGCCGCGGCGTACTCGCCGAGGAGCCGCCGCAGGCGCAGTTCGTCCACCCCGGCGTCGGCCGGCCCGGCGGGGGCGGCCGGGGTGGCCTGCGCGAGCTGGGCGCGGGCGCGTCGCAGCATGCTGTGCACCGCGCTGCCCGAGGTGCCGAGCAGCTCGGCGATCTCGTTGGCGTGCCAGCTCAGCACGTCGCGCAGGATCAGCACCGCCCGCTGGCGCGGCGACAGGCGCCGCCACACCAGGGTGAGCGCCCGCCGGCGGTCGTCGCGGGTGACCACGATCTCGGCCGGGTCGGCCCACTCGCCGGGCGGGGCGTCCGGGCCCGGCCGCCGTCCGGCTCCGCCGTCGAGGGGGCCGGGCGCGGAGTCGTCGTGCTCGCGGCGCGACCCGGGCAGGCCGGCGGGCACGGGAATCCGCTGCCTGCCGTCCAGCGCGGTCAGGCACACGTTGGTGGCGATCCGGTGGAGCCAGGTCCGGATCGACGAGCGGCCCTCGAAGTCGGCGTACGAGCGCCACGCCCGCAGGTAGGTCTCCTGGACCAGGTCCTCCGCGTCGTGCGCCGACCCCGTCATGCGGTGGCAGTGGGCGAGCAGCTCGGCGCGGAACGGGTTCACGAGCCTGGCGAAGTCCTGGCGGCGCACGGCCTCGGCGGCCGTGGCGGCCCCAGTGGCGGCCCCAGTGGGGGCCTCATCGTCACGAACCCGCACGCCGTCCCCCTGATGACATCTCGATTTCTCTCACCCTTGGTTAGACCATCCTGGCCTCGCCGATTCGTCGCGGGGACCGCGCCCACCCCTGACGTCCGCGCACCGGGACAGATCCGTACAGTTGGGGGCGAACGAGAAGGGGGTCCGATGGCCGGTCCGGTGGTCAAGGCAGTGGTGTTCGACGTCGGCGAGACGCTCATCGACGAGACGCGCATCTGGTCGCGCTGGGCCGAGCGGCTCGGGGTGAGCCGGTTCGTGCTGATGGGGGCGCTCGGCGGGATGGCGGCGCTGGACCGCTCGCACCAGGAGGCGTTCGAGCTGGTCAGCCCCGGCCTGGACATCGAGGCCGAGCTGGCGGCGTGGGAGCGCGACGAGCCGGACGGCCTGCGCAACCACTTCGACGCCGACGACCTCTACCCCGACGTCCGCGACGCGCTCGGCGCCCTGCGGGAGGCCGGATACCAGGTCATCGTCGCGGGCAACCAGCCCGCGCGGGCCTACGACGCGCTGGTCGCGATGGAACTGCCGGCCGACTCGGTGCACACCTCCGAGGGGTGGGGGGTGGCCAAGCCCGCGCCCGAGTTCTTCGCCAAGGTGGCCGCGGTGGCCGGGCGTGAACCCGGTGAGATCCTCTACGTGGGCGACCGGCTCGACAACGACGTGCTGCCGGCCGGCCGGGCCGGCATGCGGACGGCGCTGCTGCGCCGCGGCCCGTGGGGTTACCTGCACGCCGAGCGGCCGCAGGCGAAGGCCGCCGACCTGGTGGCCGACGACCTGCACGCCCTGCTGCCCGCCCTGGAGCGGCTCGGCTGAGTCCGCTCCACGGCCCCGGCCGGTGCGGACCGGGCCGCCGGCGTCACCTGAGCGGCTCGTCCGGCTCGACGCGGACGGCGCGTTCCTCGGCCGACAGGTCGCCGCTGTCGTCGCCCCAGTCCTCACCCACCTCATCCT